>NZ_PKRT01000002.1 GCF_002855555.1 Novosphingobium sp. TH158
AATCTGCTCTTCTGAAAACCTTGCACGCTTCATCGTCTGTCCTTCCTTCAGGCCAGACTCTAATCGCTCGTGGAGGAAAATCAGGGGGTCACGTCACCGGGGCTTCCGCTTTCTGAGTGGATCATTAGACCTCGCTCCAACCGTCAAGATGCATTGCCTCTCAAGAACGTCTTCACTCCTACGAGCAGCACGAAAGATGTTCGCGGCGACAAATGGGCTGACGATGCAATCGGGAGCATGATTGTATTTGGTAACGACCTCCAACACGCTTCTTCGGGAACGGCATTGCTCTCGTCGGGATATGGAAACGCTGGCGCCTTCTTCGTTACGACTAAGAACCTCTGGCAAGCCGCGATCGTCTTTTCCGTCCGCCGCCTTATCAAACCAACATGGCTCAACGACCGTGACCAGTTCCTCCAACCCAGCCAGCCGCTCACCGAAGAGTTCAAATCCGATTGCCTGATCTGGATGCTGTTCAACGGCAGCAACCTCTCCGCCGGGGCCGATGGCCTCGAATGGAACGACCGGACATGGTCGCTGGTCAATCACTTCATCCCCTTCACTGAGGCAGAGGTTGGCGCGAAAGACCGTTTCGAAAGCGACTTTATGGTGCGCCACATGGCGGGCATGGCCTTCTCACCCGAGGCGCAGGCCGTGCTTGATGAAGGGCGCAAGCTATGGTCCCGCTTCCATGCCACTCAATTTGCCCGCAAGATCCGCGACGAACTGAAACTCAATCGCGCCGATGCCGGCTGGTATCAGGTCCGCAAGGCGCTCGAAGCCAATCAGGAAAACGAGGTCACCGATTTCACCCGGTTCAAGGCCGCCTATGCCGCGCTGGGGGACAAGCTGCGCCCGCAGGTATATGCACTAGGGTTCTTGCCTGAGTAGTACTCACCCCATTCCACCAACCGCCCTCACCCCTCCACCAACGGCATTGACTCGTTATCGCCTGCGCGCGAGGCAGGGCCGGATCGTTTCATGGGGAACCAGATGAAGCCTGCCATCCTGCTTGCCAGCGCTGCCGCGCTGGCCCTTGCCTTTCCTGCTGCCGTTTCGGCGCAGACCTCCTCTCCCGCTGCCGCTGCCGCGCCTGCTGCCACCGCAGCCAGCGATCCGGCCAAGACCGGCAAGTACGGCGAATGGGGCTTCGCGCTCGATTATCGCGATACGGCGGTGAAGCCGGGCGACGACTTTGAGCGCCACGCCTCGGGCAAGTGGCTGGCGAACACGCCGATCCCGGCGGACCGGGCGAGCATCGGATCGTTCCTTGAACTGTTCGACCGCACCCAGGCCCACCTGCGCGACCTGATCACGAAGGGCGCCGACACCAAGTACGGCGCCTTCTACGCCAGTTTCATGGACGAAAAGACCATCGAGGCGCGCGGTAACAAGCCGCTGCTCGAGGATGTGGCACGGGTCCGCGCGATTGCCACCAAGCGCGACTTTGCCCGCTTCATGGGCACCACGCGCGGCGATTTCGGCATGGCTCCGTTCGACTGGTCGGTAGAGGCGGACACCGCCGATCCGGGCATGAACGTGCTGTGGATCTACCAGGGCGGCATCGGCATGCCCGAGCGCGACTATTACCTGAAGAAGGATTTCGCGCCGCAGCGCGCCGCCTATCGCGCCTATATCGCGCGCACCCTTGCCACCCTGGGCGAGCCCAATGCCGCGGCCATGGCGGGCAAGGTCATGGCCTTTGAAACCGCGATCGCCGAAAAGTCGTGGCCGGCTGCGGACCGCCGCGATGTCGACAAGGTCAACAACCCGATGTCGAGCGTGGAACTGACGGCATGGGCGCCCGGCATCGAATGGACCGCCCTGTGGGAAGGCGCGGGCGTGCCCGCCCAGAAGCGCATGATCGTTTCCGAAAAGACCGCGATCCGCGACATCGCCGGGATCTATGACAAGACCCCGCTCGACGTGCTGAAGGCCTGGCAGATGTTCCACATCGCCGATGGCGCATCGCCCTATCTTGGCCGCCGCATGGTCGAAAGCCGGTTCCAGTACCGCAAGACGATTTCCGGCGTGAAATCGATCCTGCCGCGCTGGAAGCGGGCCGTGGCGCAGGTCGATGGCTCGATGGGCGAACTGCTCGGGCAGGACTATGTCAAGGCGCACTTCCCGCCCGCCGCCAAGGCGGAGATGGAAACGCTGGTCGCCAACCTGAAGCTGGCCATGGCCGACCGCATCAAGGCCAACGCCTGGATGGGCGCGCCGACCAAGGCGGCGGCGCTGGAAAAGCTGGCGCGGATGGACGTGATGGTCGGCTATCCCGATAAGTTCCGGGACTATTCCGGCCTGACGATCGATGCCGGCGACCTCTACGGCAACGTCAAGCGCGCGGGGCTGTTCGATGCCGCCTATACGCTGGCGGACCTGGGCAAGCCGGTCGATCGCAAGAAGTGGGCAATGAACCCGCAGACGATCAACGCCTATAACGGCGGGCTGGAGAACAAGATCGTGTTCCCCGCGGCGATCCTGCAGGCACCCTTCTTCGACATGGGCGTTGACGATGCGGTGAACTATGGCGCCATCGGCGGCGTCATCGGCCACGAGATCGTCCACGGCTTCGACGACCAGGGCCGCAAGATCGACGCCACCGGCGCGGTGCGCGACTGGTGGACGAAGGAAGACAACGACAAGTTCGTGAAGGAAGCCAAGGTCTTCGGCGACCAGTACGCCAAGTTCGAGGCGGCACCCGGCCTGTTCGTCAATCCCGACCTGACCATGGGCGAGAACATCGCCGACCTGGGCGGACTGACCGTGGCGCTCGATGCCTATCGCAAGTCGCTGGGCGGCAAGGAAGCCCCGGTGATCGACGGGCTGACCGGCGAACAGCGCTTCTTCCTCGCCTGGGCGCAGGTCTGGCGCGAAAAGAGCCGCGAGGATGCGCTGCGCAGCCAGGTAACGGCCGATCCGCACAGCCCCGGCCGCTTCCGCGTACTCGGCCCGCTGGCCAACATCGACGACTGGTACAAGGCCTTCGGCGTCAAGCCGGGCGACAAGATGTACATCCCGGCGGAAAAGCGCGCGCGCCTGTGGTGATCGCGGCCTGAGGCGATCCCCCTTCCCGTCCGGAAGGGGGAAGCCGGATCAGGTGGTCTTCTTCGGCTCGCGATAGACTTCGTGGCACTGCTTGCACTGCAGGGCATCGCCCAGCATGCCGAGCACGCCCTGGACATTGCCGGTTGCGCCCACCTTGGCCATCGCCTCGGTCGAGGTGACGAAGTGGTCCATGCGCTTAGAATAGTCGGCCCAGTTCGACCAGGCCTCTGCCTTGGTGCGCCCGCCGGGGATCTTCATCTGGAACAGGGTGTGCGATTCCTTCGCGCTGTCGGCGATGGAACGGGTGGTTTCCGCCAGCTTGCTGGCAGGCGCGAGGCCGGCGACGATATCGCCCAGCAGGTCGGCATCCTTTTCCAGCTGGATCATCGCCTGCTGGCGTTCATAGATCAGCGTGTCGATCTCTTCCTTCGACATCTTGGAGATGTCCGCCGGTGCCGTGCTGGCTGCCGGTGCGGCCGCCGAAGTGTCCGATGCGGCCTGCCCGGCCTGCTGCCATGCCATCGAGGCTACCAGCACCGCCAGCGAAGTGCCCAGCACACGGCCCCGGAAAAAACCCTTGCGATTCATCAATCCCCGCCTTGTTCTTGTTAGCGTCTGTCCGCGCCGTTTATCCGGCCGCGACTGTCACTTGGCTGAACACGGATGAGCCCTGCGGGGCAAGTCGCGAATTGTCGCAATGCACCGCGCCGACGATAACTGCGCGCGGGCACTGGCCAGACCATTGCCAGCCCCGTGTCACGGCCTAATGGCATTTGCCGATCAACCGATTTCGAGGGAAACACGCCATGAAGATCGACAATTCCATCGCTGCCGTCGTTACCGGCGGTTCTTCCGGCCTTGGCCGCGCCAGCGTCCTCGCCCTTGCCGAAGCAGGCGTGAAGGTCGCCATTTTCGACATCAACGAGGAAGCCGGCGAAGCGATCGCCAAGGAAGTCGGCGGCGTGTTCTGCAACGTCAACATCATGGACGAACAGTCCGTGCTCGACGGTTTCGAAAAGGCCCGTGCCGCCAATGGCCAGGAACGCATCGTGATCCACTGCGCCATGGTTGCCGGCGGCGGCAAGACCGTGGGCTGGGACAAGGAAAACAACTGCTACAAGCGCGCCGCCACCGAAGGCTTCGCCCGCTCGATGGAAGGCATCGCCACCGCCACCTACCGCGTCGCCTCGATCGCCGCGCTGGGCATGGCCAATTCCGAACCGCTCAACGAAGATGGTGAGCGCGGCTGCATCATCCTGACCTCGTCGGTCGCCTCGCAGGATGGCCAGATCGGCCAGGTCGCCTATGGCGGCGGCAAGGGCGCGGTCAACGCCATGGTCCTGCCGATGGCGCGCGACCTGATGGACGTGGGCGTGCGCGTCAACGCCATCCTGCCCGGCACCTTCGCCACGCCGCCGATGCTCGGTGTCAAGGCCAAGGCCCCGGCGATCTACGAAAACCTGGAAAAGGCCGTGCCCTTCCCCAAGCGCCTGGGCGAGCCCGCCGAATTCGGCAGCCTGGCGATGGAAATCGCGCGCAATTCCTACATCAACGCGCAGCTCTTCCGCCTCGACGGCGGCATCCGCTTCACCCCGAAGTGAGCCGCGCCTGCCGGCGGTGCGCCGCCGGCAAGCCGAACCGAACGCAGCACGCCCGATCCCTTCGCGGTTCGGGCGTGTTGCTTTTTCGGCCCCGGCAATGTTCGCGCAAACATAACAGTTGCCGCCCGCACGCCATTTGCTAGTCAACTGGCAAGACCAATATCGGGGGCGGGGATGACTTCGGCACAAAAGCAGGCAAATCTGGGCTTCATCGGCCTGATCGTCGCGGTGGCGACGCTGGGCGGGTTCATGTTCGGATACGATTCCGGCGCGATCAACGGCACCACGCGCGGGCTTGCGACCACCTTCGGGCTCGACGAGGCGAACCTTGGCCTTACGGCCAGCTCGCTGCTGCCGGGCTGCGCGCTCGGCGCTTTCCTTGCCGGGCGGCTGGCCGACCTCAAGGGCCGCCGCTGGGTCATGCTTTCGGCCGCCGTGCTGTTCATCCTCAGCGCGCTGTGGGCCGGGGCGGCGAGCAGCGCGATCTCGTTTGCCACGGCGCGCTTCCTCGCCGGTGCGGCGGTGGGCGCGGCATCGGTGCTGTCGCCCGCCTATATCTCGGAAGTCACCCCGGCGCACCTGCGCGGGCGGCTGTCGTCGATCCAGCAGATCATGATCATCACCGGCCTGCTGGGCGCGGCGACATCGAACATGATGCTGCAACGCTTCGCCGGCTCCTCGCTCAACGAGATCTGGGGCTTCCCCGCCTGGCGCTGGATGTTCTGGGTGCAGGCCGTGCCGGCCCTGCTGTTCCTCGTCTCGCTGCTCTTCGTGCCGGAAAGCCCGCGCTACCTTGTCGCCAAGGGCCGCATGGACGAAGCACGCGCCGTGCTCGCCCGCCTGTTCGGCCCGGACGAGGCCGATCGCGTGGCGCAGGAGATCAGGGATTCGCTCGCCACCGATCATCAGCCCAGCATGGCCGACCTGAAAGATCCGGCCACCGGCAAGTGGCGCACCATCGTGTGGGTGGGCATCGGCCTTGCCGTGTTCCAGCAGTTCGTCGGCATCAACGTGGTGTTCTATTACGGCATCATGCTGTGGGAGGCGGTGGGCTTTACGGAGCAGCAGGCCTTCACCACCCAGGTCATCAACGATGCCGTTTCGGTGGGCGCCTGCATCGTCGCGCTGCTGCTGATCGACAAGGTGGGGCGCCGGCCGCTGCTGCTGATCGGCTCGCTGGGCATGGCGATAACGCTGGGGCTGATGACCTTTGCCTTCACGCAAGGGACGATCATCGACGGAAGGCTCGTCCTGCCTCCGGAAATGGGCACGCTGGCCTTCATCGCCGCCATTTCCTACGCCGCGCTGTTCAACCTTTCGTGGGGCCCGGTGATGTGGGTGCTGCTGGGCGAGATGTTCCCCAACCAGATGCGCGGCAGCGCCCTCGCCGTCGCCGGTTTCGCGCAGTGGACCGCCAACTTCGCGATCTCGTCGAGCTTCCCCTGGGCGCTCAAGAACCTGGGCCTGTCCACCGCCTATGGCTTCTACGCCACCTGCGCGCTGATCTCGTTCTTCTTCGTGCAGCGCATGGTGAAGGAAACCAAGGGCAAGACGCTGGAGCAGATGGAGGGCTAGTGCTAGGCGGCAGGCGATGACCCTCGCCCCTGACCGCCTCGACCGTTTCGCCCGCCATATCGTCCTGCCCGAAGTGGGCGGCGCCGGACAGGTTGCGCTGACACAGGCCCATGTCGTGCTGGTCGGCTGCGGCGGCATCGGATCGCCCGCGCTGCAATACCTTGCCGGTGCCGGCGTCGGCCGGCTGACGCTGATCGACGATGACGTGGTCGATGCCAGCAACCTCCAGCGCCAGACGATCTTCACCCCGGCCGATATCGGGCGCCCCAAGGCAGAGGTCGCGGCGCAATGGGTGGCCCGCTTCGATCCCGCGATTGAGGCCCGCGCGGTCGTGGAACGTGTCGGGATGGACAACGCCGCGCGGGTCCTCGGCGGGGGTGCCAGCCTTGTACTCGACGGGTGTGACAACTTCGCGACCCGCCTCGCGGTCTCGGACAGCTGCGTGAAGCTGGGCGTGCCGCTGACCAGCGCCGCGCTTGGCCGCTTCCAGGGCCAGGTGGCGAACTTTGCCGGCCACCTGCCCGACCAGCCCTGCTATCGCTGCTGGGTGGGCGATGCCTTCGATGCCGAAGATTGCGATACCTGCGCCGCCGATGGCGTGCTGGGGGCCATGGTCGGCATGATCGGCGCCTATGCCGCGATGAGCGCGATCCGCGTGATCCTTGCCGGCCACGCCGCCTTCGGTGATCCGCAGTGGGGCCAGCTCCAGCTGTTCGATGGCCTTGCCCCTTCGCTGCGGACGATCCGCGTGCCGCGCGACGCCGAATGCCGGGGCTGCTCAGCCGCCTGAACCCCGCCGCCATCGCCTTTGCGATGCCGCCGCGCCGTTGCAGTTGATTCGCATCAAGGATTTCCCGGCCGCTTCCCGGAACAGTGGCAAGGTAAAGCCGCGCCCCGCGCGGTCCTGCCAATTGGGAGTCCCTGCGATGCAAATGGAAGACATGGTGATCATCAGCGTTGACGATCACATCAGCGAACCCGGCGATCTGTTCACGCACCACCTTTCCGGCCCGGCGCTCGCCTCGGCGCCGCAGATGAAGCAGAAGTCGAACGGTTCGAACTACTGGGATTACCAGGGGCTCAAGATGGCCTCGGTCGCGCTCAACGGCGTGGTCGGGCGGCCCAAGGAAGAATACGGCATGGAGCCGACCAGCCTCGACCAGCTGCGCCGCGGCTGCTGGGATCCGGCGGCGCGCGTGGATGACATGGACGTCAACGGCATTGCCGCCAGCCTCAACTTCGGCACCCTGATCGGGCTCGACGGGCTGATGTTCTGCAACGCGCCGGACAAGACCTATGCCGTCAACCACGTCCAGGCCTACAACGATTATCACTGGTACCAGTGGTGCCAGGCCCACCCCGGCCGCTTCATCATGAACGGCATCCTGCCCGCATGGGACATCGACGCCACGGTGGCGGAAATCCACCGCCTGGCCAAGCTCGGCTGCACCTCGGTCTCGTTCAACGAGAACCCGACCAAGCGCGGCCTGCCTTCGGTCCACAACCCGCACTGGGAACCGCTGTGGAAGGCCTGCGCCGATACCGACATGACGATCAACCTGCACATCGGCGCGGGCAACCCCAGCCCGCACGCCACCGATGAATCGCCGATCGAAGCGTGGATCACGACCATGCCGATGTCGGTTTCGATCGGCCTTGCCGACTGGCTGCACCTTGAAGCGCTGCACCGCTATCCGCTGAAGATCGCCATGTCGGAAAGCGGCATCGGCTGGATCCCCTACCTGCTCGAACGCGCTGACTATGCGCACGAACAGCACTCGGCATGGACCCATTCGGATACCTACCTCAAGGGCAAGAAGCCTTCGGACGTCTATCACGAACACTTCTATTCGTGCTTCATCGACGATGCCTATGGCTGCCGCAACCTCGACGCGCTGGGCGAGGACAAGGTCTGCTACGAAGTCGATTACCCGCACTCCGACGCGCCCTGGCCGAATGCTCCTGAAGTGCTGTGGCGCTCGGTCAGCCAGCTTTCGGACGAGGTGATCGACAAGATCACCCACAAGAACGCGATGAGCCTCTACCGCTTCGACATGTTCGGCCAGATCCCCAAGGAAGAGCTGACGGTGAAGGCCCTGCGCGCCAAGGCGGCGGCCAAGGGCGTCGATACCACGGTGAAGTCCACCGGCGGCGCGGCTCCCGAAAACCAGGGCGACAAGAAGCGCGCCATCACCTCGGGCGATGTCAACGCCATGTTCAAGAAGCACGCCGAAGCGGTGTGATCCGGCGGCCCGGCGGCGTCAGCGTCGCCGGGCCTCAGCCCGCCAGCATTTCCTCGACCCACTCCGGCACCAGCTCGCTCGCCGGCCCCAGCCGCGTTTCGTGGAACCAGCGCGATCCCTGCGAGGGTTCAAGATTGAGCTCCAGCGTCCGCGCGCCCAGATCGCGGGCCGACTGGACGAAGCCCGCCGCCGGATAGACCGCGCCGGACGTCCCGATCGAAACGAACAGGTCCGCGCTCCGCAAGGCCGCGTGGATGCGGTCCATGTGATAGGGCATCTCGCCAAACCAGACGACATCGGGCCGCAACGCCCGCGCGCCGCAGGCGGGGCACGGCGGCCCATCGATCAGCGGGCCGCGCCAGTGGGACCGGGTGTCGCACAGGGTGCACCAGGCCTTCAGGTGTTCGCCATGCATGTGGATCACGCTGGCGCCTGCCCGCTCGTGCAGGTCATCGACGTTCTGCGTCACCAGCGTGACCGTGCGGCCCATGCCCTTCTTCGGCCAGGCCTGGTCAAGGCGGGCCAGCGCCATGTGCGCCGCGTTCGGCACCTTTTCCTGAATCGCGGCGCGGCGCATGTCATAGAACCGCTGGACGAGGCCGGGGTCGCGGGCAAAGGCCTCGGGCGTGGCAACGTCGTCCACCCGGTGCCGCTCCCACAATCCGCCCCCGTCCCGGAAGGTATCGATGCCGCTTTCGGCGGAAACTCCCGCGCCGGTAAGGATCACGATATTGCGGAATTGGGTCATGTCGCCCATGAAGCACGTCCTTCAGGGGAGTTTCAATGGCACGCATCGGCATTATCGGCAGCGAAGGACGCATGGGGCAGGCGCTGGCCCGGGCCATCGCGGCGGCAGGCGAGACCCTGTCCGGCGGGATCGACAAGGGCGGCGATCCGCTGGCCCTCGCCCGCACGAGCGACGTGCTGGTGGACTTTTCCAGCCCCCACGCGCTCGAGGCGAACCTCGATGCGGCAGCGGCGGCGGGCATTCCCATCGTCGTCGGTACCACCGGGCTTGAGGAGCGGCACCACTTCCTGTGCGATCATGCCGCCGAACGCACGGCCGTGCTGCAGACCGGCAATACCTCGCTTGGCGTCAACATGCTTGCCCACCTTGTGCAGGAAGCGGCGGCGCGGCTGGGCGAGGACTGGGATATCGAAATCGTCGAAACGCATCACCGCATGAAGGTGGATGCGCCGTCGGGCACCGCGCTGCTGCTGGGCGAGGCTGCGGCCAGGGGCCGGGGAATTGACCTTGCCGCCAGCAGTGAGCGCGGGCGCGACGGCATCACCGGCGCACGCCAGAGCGGCGCCATCGGCTTTGCCAGCCTGCGCGGCGGCACGGTTCCGGGCGATCACACCGTCCACCTGTTCGGCGATCACGAACGCATTGCCCTCTCCCACCTCGCCGAAGACCGCATGATCTTCGCCAAGGGCGCGATCCGCGCGGCGCAGTGGCTGCTGGGCAAGCCGGCCGCGCGCTACACCATGGCCGAAGTGCTCGGCCTGTAAGGAGCGGTCCTTTGAAGAAGGACGATGTCTTCGAATTCTTCCGCCGGCTGGCCGAGCTGAACCCCTCGCCCGAAACCGAGCTGGAATCGGGCAACACCTATCAGCTGCTCGTCGCGGTCGTGCTTTCGGCCCAGTCGACCGACGTTGGCGTCAACAAGGCAACGCGCGCGCTGTTTCGCGAGGTGAAGACGCCCGCACAGATGGTCGCGCTGGGTGAGGAAGGGCTGAAGGAGCATATAAAGACCATCGGCCTGTTCAATTCAAAGGCCAGGAACGTCATTGCCCTGTCCGAAATCCTCGTGCGCGATTTCGGCGGCGAGGTGCCGGCGGACCGCGACGTGCTGACCACCCTGCCCGGCGTTGGCCGCAAGACCGCCAATGTCGTGATGAACAGCGCCTTCGGGGCGGAAACCTTTGCGGTCGATACCCACATCTTCCGGGTCGGCAACCGCACCGGGCTGGCGAAGGGCAAGACCCCGCTGGCGGTGGAAAAGCAGCTCGACAGGAAGGTGCCGCAGCCCTTCCGCGTCGGCGCGCATCACTGGCTGATCCTGCACGGCCGCTACATCTGCAAGGCGCGCACGCCCGAATGCTGGCGCTGCCCGGTGGTGGACCTGTGCGCCTACAAGCCCAAGGTGCTTGAGAAACCCGGCAAGTCCAAGGCATAGTACCGCGCAGGGGGCGACTCGTTTTCAAGGAGCGAACCATGAAACGCCGGACCATGCCCTTTGCCGCCGCAGCGCTGATCGCAGGTTTCGCCGGGCTTGCTACCACCAGCCCGCTTGCCTCGAAGCCCGGCCGCAACCCGGTGCCGCCTGCGCGCGAAACCGGCCCTGCGGAAAGCTGCGTTCCCCTTACCCAGTTGCGCGACAGCCACATTCGCGATGATCGCACGATCGACTTCATGCGCGACCGCACCCGCGGCTGGCGCGTGACCCTGCCGCAGGATTGCCCGGGGCTGAAATCGGCGAACGCCTTTTCCTACCAGACCTCGCTCAGCCAGCTGTGCAGCGTGGACGTGATCCACGTGCTCTACCAGTTCGGCAGCGGCTTCCAGCGCGGGGCCTCGTGCGGGCTGGGCAAGTTCCAGCCGATCGAACTGGCGAAATAGCCCTCAGCTCTTGAAGTTCGATTCGTCGAGCTCCAGCCCGGCGCGTCCCGATGCGACGGTATGCGCCGGGGCGTGCGGGTGTTCGACGAATTCCGGCTCCTCCACCTCGAGCATGCCTTCCCACTTGGTGATGACCGAAGTGGCGACCGCATTGCCGACGACATTGGTGGCGGTGCGGCCCATGTCGAGGAACTGGTCGATGGCCAGGATGATCGCCACGCCCTCTACCGGCAGGCCGAACATGGCCAGCGTGCCGGTGATGACCACCAGGCTGGCGCGCGGCACCGCGGCAATGCCCTTGGACGAGATCATCAGGGTCAGCAGGATCATGATCTGCGTGGTGATCGACAGGTCGATGCCATAGGCCTGCGCGATGAAGATCGTCGCGAAGCTCATGTACATCATCGAGCCATCGAGGTTGAAGCTGTAGCCCAGCGGCAGCATGAAGCCCGAAATGCGGCGCGGCACGCCGAAGCGGTCGAGCTGTTCGAACATCTTGGGCAGCGCCGCCTCGCTCGACGCGGTCGAGAAGGCGATCATCATCGGCTGGCGGATGTAGCGGATCAGGGTGATGATGCGGCGGCCAAGGAACACCGCCCCGATGCCCAGCAGGATCACCCAGAGCAGGGCAAGGCTGAAATAGAACTCCAGCAGCAGCTCAAGGTAGGTCTTGAGGATTTCGAGGCCCGATGCCGCGACGACATTGGCCAGCGCACCAAACACCGCAACGGGCGCATAGCGCATGACGTAGCCGGTGATCTGCAGCATCATTTCCGCCAGCGCATCGGCGCCGCGCACCAGCGGCTTGCCCTTTTCGCCGATGGCCGAAAGCGCAACGCCGGCGAAGATCGAGAAGACCAGGATCTGCAGGATGTTGTTGGTCGCCATCGCATCGAAGGCGTTCTTGGGGAAGATCGACAGGATGAACTCGGTCGCCTTCAGCTCCTTCACCTCGCCCACGGTCTTGGCGGCGGCGGCGGCATCGGGGATCGGCGCGCCGATACCCGGTTGCAGCAGGTTGACCATGACGAGGCCCAGCCCGATCGAGATCAGGCTGGCCGTGATGAACCAGGCCAGCGCGCGAAAGCCGATGCGGCCCAGCGCCGTACTGTCGCCCATATGGGCAATGCCGACAACGATGGTGGAAAGCACCAGCGGCGCGACCAGCATCTTGATCAGGTTGAGGAAGATGTCGGACAGCAGCTTGAGCCAGGGGGCGATCTCGGCCTTGATCATGGCGGCAGGAACCATGAGGTGCAGCGCCTGCCCGACGACCACGCCCAGCACCATGCCGATCAGGATATAGAGTGTCAGCCGCCGGTCCATCGCGCCCATTTCCCCCGAGTGAAAGATTGTTGCGGGTGAGACTAACGGGGCGCGGCCAAGCTGGCAATGCGCCTTGGCCGGGCGGCCCGGTCACTTGCGTTTTTCCGCCGCGCGATTGCAGCGGACTTGGCAGGGGTCAGCCCGCCAGCGCCGCCTTCGCTACGCGGGCATATATCCGCGCCAATGCTTCAAGGTCGGCCATGGCCACGGCCTCGTCGCGCTTGTGCATGGTTGCGTTGCACAGGCCGAATTCGATCACCGGGCACAGCGCCTTGAGGAAACGCGCATCGGACGTGCCGCCGGTGGTCGAGGCTTCCGGCACCAGCCCGGTTTCGGCCTCTACGGCGGCGGCGATGATTGCCGAGAATTCGCCCGGCGGGGTGAGGAAGGCCTCGCCCGAGATCACCGGGCGCGCCGTTCCGCCGTGGCGCGCGGCAATGGCGCTGACACGGTCTGCCAGCGACTGGCCGGTGTGCAGGTCGTTGAAGCGGATCGAGATGCGCGCACTGGCCTTGGGCGGGATGACGTTGGTCGCCGGGTTGCCGATGGCGATGTCGGTGATTTCCAGGTTCGATGGCTGGAACCAGTCCGTGCCCTCGTCCAGCACCAGTGCATCCAGTTCCGCCAGCATGGCGACCATGCGCGGCGCGGGATTGTCTGCCAGGTGCGGATAGGCAACGTGCCCTTCGCGCCCTTCGACCTCAAGCCAGATGTTCACCGAACCGCGCCGGCCGATCTTCATCGTATCGCCCAGCCGGTGGGCCGATGTCGGCTCGCCCACCAGGCACATGTCCGGCACCTGCCCGGTGGCGCGCATATGGTCGATCAGCGCCAGCGTGCCGTATTTTGCCGGGCCTTCCTCGTCCCCGGTAAAGATCAGGCTGATCGTGCCCGCTTCTGCCGGCACCTGCTCCACCGCGGCAATCATCGCGGCAATCGCGCCCTTCATGTCCACCGCGCCGCGCCCGTGCAGCAGATCGCCGCGCCGTTCGGGCAGGAAGGGGCCGCTCGTCCACCCCTCGCCCGGCGGCACCACGTCGAGGTGACCGGCAAAGGCGAAGTGGCGGCTGCCCGCCGGTCCGCGGCGGATCGCGAAAAGGTTTTCCACCGGGCCGTCGGGCGCTTCCCCGCTCAGCGCGCGGTGCACCTCGAAGCCCAGCGGTTGCAGCCGCTGTTCAAGGCAATCGAACACCGTGCCGGTGGCGGGGGTGACGCTGGGACAGGCAATCAGCGCTTCGGTAAGCTCGACGACATCGATCATGCGCCGCCGCTTAGAGGGTTTCGCGGCGCTTGGAAATGGTGGCTGACTGGGTCACAGTCCGGGCAGGCGCAGCAAGGAGCGAGCCCATGCCCCGCATTGACCTTGAATCGATCGAACAGACCAACCGCACCGGCTATCCCGCGCCCTTCGATGCCGCGGTCGCCGGGCGCTGGTATCGCCGCCTTGCCCCGGCAACCGGGCTGAACGCCATCGGGGCGAGCCATGTCGTGCTGAAGCCGGGCGCCTGGTCATCGCAGCGGCACTGGCACGCCAGCGAGGATGAATTGCTGGTGATGCTGACGGGCGAAGCCGTGCTGGTAGAGGACGAGGGCCGCACCCTGTTGCGCCCGGGCGACATCTGCATTTGGCCTGCGGGGGTGGAAAACGGCCACCACCTGATCAACGAAAGCGATCAGGAATGCTCGTTCATCTGCGTCGATGGCGGCAAGCGCACCCATGGTTCCTATCCCGACATCGACATGATGTGGGACGAAAACCAGGTGTACCGCCACAAGGACGGCACGCCTTATTGACGATCAGCGCGGGGCCAGCGCCTCGTCCAGCAGGTCGGCCAGCCGCAGCCCGGCCTGGCTGATGCGGCGCTGCCCTTCGGGGACGAATTCGGCGATCATC
This sequence comes from Novosphingobium sp. TH158, assembly GCF_002855555.1. Lineage (NCBI taxonomy): Bacteria > Pseudomonadati > Pseudomonadota > Alphaproteobacteria > Sphingomonadales > Sphingomonadaceae > Novosphingobium > Novosphingobium sp. TH158. The sequence continues at coordinate 14,314 of NZ_PKRT01000002.1, forward strand.
TCGTTGGTCCAGACGATCTTCTCGGGCGCCTTGCCGTCGCACGGGCTGCGACCGAAGGCGCGGGTATAGACGCGCCGGGCCAGATCCCAGCTTTCGCGGCCCCAGTCGGCCAGCGTGCCCCCGGCCAGCGCGGCGCGCTCCTGCGCCGAATAGCGGCGCACCAGCGGCGGCTGCGCGGACGAGATGGAGCGTTCCGCCTGTTGCCCGTCCCACAGGCTGTGCAGGTTCCACACTGGCGCTTCGCCATAGGTCGCCTTCACCTGGTTGCCGCCGAGGTCGTAATTGTCGCCCGAATGGAGCGGCATGTGCAGATCGCCGGTGAAGTGGACAAGGAAGGCCAGCGCCTGCAAGCGTTCGGCCGCGGGCAGGCTCTTGTCGGCCAGCACCTTGCGGCTGCGCTCGATCTGCCCGGTCACGCAGTTGCCGTTGGCGCAATTGGCCTTGACGTCATAGGCCTTGCACACCGGTTCGGTCTGGTAATGCCAGGGGAAGGTATAGGCAAAGCGCCAGGACTGCGACCGGATGCAGTCGGGCCAGTATCCCGCCTCCTCGATGGAGCGGACCCGGCAGCCGGGTGTCGCCAGCCCCTTTTCCGCCTTCAGCAACTGGCGCACGGCAATGCGGGTCTGCGGGCGGACATTCTCCCACGCCACGGAGGCGACCGTGTGGTGGCCATATTCGCCCCAGGCCATGGCCACGGGGCTGAACAGCAGCGCGGCGGCGGCGAAGACAACGGAAACTGCGCGGATCACTTTGCGGGCACCTCGTACTGTTCGATCACCCAGTCCTCTGCCTCGGCAGCGGCAACCCATGCCTGCAGCCATTCATGCTCCCACACGGCTTCCATATAGGCCTGGGCAAAGCCGGGCACGCCGATGCCATAGGTAACGAAGCGGCTGACCACCGGGGCGAAGAAGATGTCTGCCGCGCAGAATGTGCCGAACAGGAACGGCCCGCCCTTGCCGAAACGCGCCCGCGCCTCTGCCCAGAGGGTGAGGATGCGGACGATATCGGCGCGGGCATCGTCGCTGATCTTGTGGCCTTCGATGCGGCGGCGGATGTTCATCGTGCATTCGGCGCGCAGGGCGGAAAAGCTGGAATGCATTTCCGCGACCATCGAACGGGCCATGGCGCGGGCATCGTCTGCCTTGGGCCAGAACCGGTCGCGGCCCACCTTGTCGGCCAGGTATTCAAGGATCGCCAGGCTGTCCCAGACCACGGCATCACCATCCCACAGCACCGGCACCTTGCCGTGGCTGGGGGCAACCTCGCCCATGGCCTTCTTCTGCTCCTGCCAGTCATCGGTGTGGATCGGCACGAGGATTTCCTCGAACGCCAGACCCGACTGCTTGGCCGCCAGCCAGCCGCGCAGCGACCAGCTGGAATAATTCTTGTTGCCGATGATGAGCTTCATGCTGTCAGGCGTAACCGTTCAGTTTGACACTGTCGAGACTGAACAGGGGGCCGCGCCGCCCTGCCCGCTTGCAGTCCCTGCGCGGGGGCGGCACAAGGCGGGGCATGAGCCTGCCGCCGTTCCACCTCGCCTTTCCCGTCCGCAACCTGGCAGAGGCGCGCGCCTTCTGGGGCGGCGTCATGGGCTGCGCGGAAGGGCGCAGCAGCGATGCGTGGATCGACTTCGATTTCCACGGCCACCAGATCGTCGCCCATTGCGTCGGGGAAAGCTCCGCCGATGCCGGGGCCAACCCGGTGGACGGCCACGGCGTACCGGTGCCGCATTTCGGGCTGGTGCTGGCGATGGACGAATGGCACGCGCTGGCAGAACGCCTGCGGCAGGCGGGCGTGCGGTTCGAGATCGAGCCCTATGTCCGCTTCAAGGGCGAAGTGGGCGAGCAGGCGACGATGTTCTTCCGCGATCCCTCGGGCAATGCCATCGAGATCAAGGCCTTTGCCGATATCGGCCAGCTGTTCGCGAAATAGGCCCTAAGTGCGGGCGTCGGCCAGCAGCGCCCCACGCAGTTCCTCGATCCCCATGCCCTTTTCGGACGACGTGACGTGGACCACCGGAAAGGCCGCGGGATGCTTGCGCGCTTCGGCCTGGGTGCTAGCCAGCACCGCTTCCAGTTCGCTGGCCTTGATCTTGTCCGCCTTGGTCAGCACCACGCGATAGCCGACTGCCGCCTCGTCGAGCATCTTCATCATCTCGAGGTCGACCGGCTTCACCCCGTGCCGCGCATCGACGAGCAACAGCGTGCGCTTCAGCACCACGCGGCCGCGCAGGAAATCGCGCACCAGCCGCCGCCACTTCTCCACCACGGACGGCGGGGCCTTAGCAAAGCCATAGCCCGGCATGTCGACCAGCCGGAACTGGGTGGGACTGCCGACTTCGAAGAAGTTGAGCTCCTGCGTGCGCCCCGGGGTGACCGAGGTGCGGGCGATCGAACGCCGGCCCGTAAGCGCGTTGAGCAGCGAGCTCTTGCCCACGTTCGAGCGGCCGCAGAAGGCTACCTCGGGCACGGTGGGCTCGGGCAGGAACTTCAGCGCCGGGGCGGACAGCAGGAATTCGACGCGGCCGGAAAAGAGGCGGCGCGCCTCTTCGACCAGCGCGCCGCTATCGTCTTCGCTCACTGCTTGTTCTTCTTCGCGGCGAGCACGTCGGCCCGCTCCTTCTCGACCATCGCCCTCATCTGCGGGTGCTTCGAATAGAGGTACCACTGCTGCAGGATGGTAAGCAGGTTCGAGGTGATCCAGTAGATCAGCAGGCCGGCGGCAAACGGCGCCATGATGAACATCATCATCCACGGCATGATCGCGAAGACCTGCTGCTGCACCGGATCGGGCGATGCCGGGTTCAGCTTGAACTGCGCCCACATCGTCACGCCCAGCAGGATCGCCAGCACGCCGATGCCCAGGAAGCCCGGAACCTCGAACGGCAGCAGGCCGAACAGGTTGAGCACGTGCAGCGGATCGGGGGCGGAAAGGTCCTTGATCCACAGCGCGAAGGGCTGGTGGCGCATTTCCACGGCGAGCGTCAGCACCTTGTAGAGCGCGAAGAACACCGGGATCTGCAGGAAGATCGGCAGGCAGCCGCCCAGCGGGTTCACGCCTTCGCTCTTGTAGAGCTTGAGCGTTTCTTCCTGCAGCTTCTGCTTGTCGTCCTTGTAGCGTTCCTGCAGCGCCTTCATCTTCGGCTGGATCGCCTTCATCGCCGCCATCGAGGTGAACTGGCGCTGGGCGATCGGGAACATGATGCCGCGCACGATCAGGGTCAGCAGGATGATGGCCACGCCGAAGTTGCCGGCCAGGCTGAACAGCTTCTTGAGCAGCCAGAAGATCGGCTCCTCGAACCAGCGGAACCAGCCCCAGTCGATCGCCAGACTGAACTTGGCGATGCCGGTCTTTTCGTAGGCGGCGAGCACGTCGCCTTCCTTGGCACCGGCGAAGAGGCGGGTGGAAACGCCCGCGGACTGTCCGGGCGCGACAGCAACCGGCTTGTAGAACATGTTCGCCTGGAACAGCTGGCCGCCCAGCGAACGGTAATTGGTGGAAGCCGTTTCCTTGCCGGGGATCAGGGCGGACATCCAGTAGATGTCGGTAAAGCCGATCCAGTTGGCCTTACCCTCGTTCACCTGCAGGCCGCCGGGCAGCTCGGCAAGGTCTTCGTAGTCGGCGTCGAACGAGACCTTCTCGTCAAAGGCGCCGAACGGGCCGGAATGGATGTTCCAGGTATCGAGGCTGGCGGTCTTGCTGGTGCGGCCCAGGCGGGCGAACGGCGTGACCGTGACCGGTGCCGCGCCGCGATTGGCGACCGAGGCATCGGCGCTGATCATGTAATCCTTGTCGATCTTGTAGGTGATCGCAAAGGCCATGCCCGCGGCATTAGTCCAGGTCAGCGTGACGGGCGTTTCCGGCGTCAGCTTGGCACCGGCGGGCGCAGTCCATACCGTGTTCGGCCCGGGAAGCTCGACATTCTGGCCGTCCCAGCCGATCTGGGCATAATGTTCGGCAGGCGTGCCGACGGGCGAGAAGATCCGCTCTGCCCCGTTGCGTTCCTGGTTCTGGTGGCGGTTGGTGACCAGGTCATCAAGCAGCGCGCCGGCCGGATTGATCGAGCCCGAAAGGCCCGGCGCGGCGATGGCGATGCGCCCCGGCGTGGCCAGCGCCGTCTTCAGGTCGCGCGCTTCGGCGGCGCGGTCGGCAGCGGAAAGCAGGCCGCCATCGCGCGACGGCTTTTCGCCCGACTGTGCTGCCGGCGTCGGGCTGGCTGCCACGACCGGCTTGTTGGCGTGCGGATAGAAGTAGGAAACGGCCGCATCCCAGCCGAACAGGAGCAGCGCGCAAAGCACGACTGCCATGATGAGATTGCGCTGGTTTTCCACGACTGTCCCTAGAACCTTGTTTTATGCGCCTTCAGATAGGCATTGCCCCCGGGCCTTCAAGGCACCGGATCATGCCCATGTCCCCCCCAGGGATGGCAGCGCAATAGACGCTTGATCGCCAGCAATCCACCACGAATCGCGCCGTGCTTTTCCAGCGCTTCGATGGCGTATTGCGAGCATGACGGGCTGTAGCGGCAGGTGGGCGGCAGCACGCGCGAAGGCCCCAGTTGCCAGCCCCGCGCAATCAGGATCAGCAGGCGCTTCACCGCTTTGCCGGCCGGGGCCTGCGCGGCGGATCGCCCTTGCCCTCTGCCGCGCGCGAGAGTGCGGCGGAAAGCTCCTTGCGCAGCAGGGCAAAGTCCCGCTCCACCCCGCCTTCGCGGCCGATCAGCACGTGATCGTGCCCGGGCAGCCCTTCTGCGGGCAGCGCATCGCGCAGCAGTTCGCGGAACCGCCGCTTCATGCGGTTGCGGACAACGGCGTTGCCGATCTTCTTGGTAACGGTGATGCCGAAGCGGATTTCGCCCAGGTCATTGGGGCGCGCGAGCAAAACAAAACCGGGGCGTGCTACGCGCAAGCCCCGGTTTGCAGCCAGGAAATCGGAGCGCCGGGAAAGAACCGGCAGCTTCACTGATTCGCTCAGGCAGAAAGCTTCTTGCGGCCACGCGCGCGGCGGGCGCGAAGCACCTTGCGGCCACCAACGGTCGCGGTGCGGGCGCGGAAGCCGTGACGGCGGGCGCGGACAAGGCGGCTGGGCTGGAACGTGCGCTTCATTTCAAAACCTCTGGAATCATGCTCGGACCGCTATCGGCCCAGAATTCGGAGCCGCGCCCCTAACGGAGCGCCCGGATCGAGTCAACTGCTTGTCTGCCTTTCGGCAGTGCGGAAAAGGCATCCGGCTTTTCCTGGCATCACCGAGGCGATTGGCGCACCCATCACGAATCCAGCCTCACCCACTGCCCCATCTGAGCGGCGTTCAGCCAGCGGGCATCGTGGTGCGGCACGGCGTTGGTCATGTCGTAGAAGGCACGCGCTTCGATGGGGCTCATGCCCATTTCGCGGTAATAGGCAAGGTAGGCGAGGTTTACCGGCGCATCCTTGGCGAAATCGCCGGGATGGCGGCCGTCCTCGTCTTCCCAGGCGTGAACGGCGAACTCGGCCCCCGGCTCGGCGCTGCGGCGCTTGCCGGCAAGGAACAGTTCCACCGCGCCCGAGCGGACAGAGCCGCCCGAGGGAACGTGCGTTGCCACGCCCCGCGCGCGGATCATGCGACCAAGGCGCAGGTTGGCCGTATCGTCCAGCGTGCCCGGGCAATCGACCAGTTGCAGCTCGGCAATCGAGGGATAGGCGGCCAACATGGCGGCAAAGGCGGCGGGGCTGCGTCCGTCGGTCACATCGACCAGCGCGGCGCGCCGGCCATCGATCACGCGGAACGGGCCGAAGCGGGCAATGCCCTGCGGGATCGCCGCCGGCCTTGCCGAAACGAAGCGGTTGGAGCCGCCCTCGCCGGCGACCTCCTCGACCACCACTTGCTCGACGATCACGTCCTCGACCACCACCGCGCGCGGGGACGGACGCGCATGGGCGGGGCTCACAAGCGTGGCGGCAAGGGCAAGGAAAAGGCAGGCAAGGCGGCGCATCGTGCGATCACCATGCCCGGCTGCGCCCTGCGGGATTGCTTAAGGAAATCGTTAACTTCCGGTTGCCGCCGGGCCTTGCGGCACAACTGACCCCAATCCGGCGGCAAAGTCTCGACACCGCGCGCGCCCTGCTGCATCAACCACTTACGTATTCCTGCGGAGGGGCAATTGGTCGCACTGGTATCCACCGTCGCTTACCTGGGGCTTGAGGCGCGCCCGGTCGAAGTGCAGTGCCAGGTCGCCCCCGGCATGGTCGGCTTCCATGTCGTCGGCCTGCCGGACAAGGCCGTGGGCGAAAGCCGCCAGCGTGTCAGCGCGGCGCTTTCCTCGATGGGCCTGTCGCTGCCGCCCAAGCGCATCACGGTAAACCTCTCCCCGGCAGACCTGCCCAAGGAAGGATCGCATTACGACCTGCCGATCGCCCTCGCCCTGCTTGCCGCCATGGGCGTGACCGATGCCGAGCAACTGGCCGAATATGTCGCCGTGGGGGAACTGGCGCTCGATGGGCGGATCATCTCCTCCCCCGGCGTGCTGCTGGCGGCATTGCACGCATCGGGTGAGGACAAGGGCCTGATCTGCCCCGCCGCGCAAGGGGCAGAAGCCGGCTGGGCCGCCGGCGTTCCGATCATCGCCGCGCCCGATCTGGTCTCGCTGCTCAATCACCTGAAAGGCACGCAAGTGCTCGCACCGCCCCCGCCAGGAGAGGCCGAACCGCCCGCGCGCGGGCCTGACCTGCGGCAGGTAAAGGGGCAGGAAACCGCCAAGCGCGCGCTGGAAATCGCCGCGGCCGGCGGCCACAACCTGCTGATGATCGGCCCGCCGGGGGCCGGCAAGTCGCTGATGGCATCGTGCCTGCCGGGCATCCTGCCCGAACTGTCCCCGGCAGAGGCGCTGGAAGTTTCGATGGTGGCATCGGTGGCCGGCACGCTAGAAGACGGGCGGATCAGCCGCGCCCGCCCGTTCCGCGCGCCGCATCATTCGGCATCGATGGCCGCGCTTACCGGCGGCGGCCTGCGGGTCCGCCCGGGCGAGGTCAGCCTTGCCCACCTGGGCGTGCTGTTCCTTGATGAATTGCCCGAATTCCAGCGCGCGGTGCTGGATTCGCTACGCCAGCCGCTCGAAACCGGAGAGGTGACGGTGGCGCGTGCCAATGCCCATGTCACCTTCCCTGCCCGCGTCCAGCTGGTCGCGGCGATGAACCCGTGCCGCTGCGGGCACCTGGGCGATCCGGCGCTGGGCTGCAGCCGCGCACCCAAATGCGCCGCCGATTACCAGAGCAAGGTTTCCGGCCCCATGCTTGACCGGATCGACCTTCACGTCGAGGTCGACCCCGTCTCCGCCGCCGATCTTGCCCTGCCCCCGCCCGCCGAAGGCAGCGCCGAAGTGGCCGCCCGGGTGGCCGCCGCGCGCGCGATCCAGACGGCGCGCGCCGATGCTACCGGTGCTCGGACCAATGCCGAACTGAACGGCGAAGGCCTCGATGCGGTCGCCACCCCGGACGAGCCGGGACGCAAGCTGCTGCTGCAGGCGGCAGAAGCCATGCGGCTTTCCGCGCGCGGCTATACCCGCATGCTGCGCGTGGCCCGCACCATCGCCGACCTTGCCGGTGCCGAAACCGTCAGCCGCATCCACGTGGCCGAAGCGCTGAGCTACCGCCGCGTCGCCCCAAGGGCGTAAGGAAACCCCGCGCCGGTGTATCATCGTGGGACCGGTGTCTTAAAACGATGCAAATCGGCGGCTGGCGCTTTGCATGGCGCAACATCTTGCGCTAAACGTCTGTCCATGAAGCACAAAAAGTCCGAAGTAACACGGGCGAAGATCGTTTCCGCAGCGCGGTCATTGTTCCTTGAAAAGGGCATCGACAAGACATCGGTAGCCGAAATCTGCCGCATCTCCGGCGTATCCAACGGTGCCCTGTTCCACCAGTTCAAGGTGAAGGAAGATATCGCCTTCGCCGTATTCTCCGAAGTACGGGTCGAATTCTGGGACCGGGTCATCAGCGCCATGGTTGTACATGACGATCCGCATGACGGGATTGAAGCGGCGGTGCGCGCTTCCTTTGCCTTCCAGCGCGAAGAACCCGGCGCGGCGGCTTTCATGTCGGATGTCAACGCATCCGAGTGGATCGCAAGATATGCCGACGACACCAAGCCGTTCTACGATATCGGTGTCGAACGCGGCCTCGCATGGGCCGTGCCGCATGTGCAGGCGGGCCGTATCCCCGCAGTCTCGCCCGACGCCTTCATTGCCCTCGTCGCCGGCGCGCCGCAGTGGATTGGCCGCGTGATCCGCATCGGCCTTGCCGGTTCGACACTCGATTCGGTTGCCGACGACCTCGCCCTCTGCGTGCGCCGGGCCTTCACCATCCGCTGATCCTGCCGGACCAAACAAAAGGGGCGACGCAACCGCGCCGCCCCACTTGTTTCTAGCCGGTCCCGCAGGACCGCCGTCTTACTTCTTGGCCGCAGCCTTCTTCGCCGGAGCCTTCTTCTCGGCGGCTTCCTTGGCGGGCTTTCCAGCCTTGGGAGCGGCTTCCTTCTTGGCCTTGGCGGGCTTCTCGGCCTTTTCCTCGGCAGCAGGAGCAGCTTCGTCAGCCTTGGCGGCCTTCTTGGCCGGAGCCTTCTTGGCGCCCTTGGCCGGAGCCGGGGCAGCTTCCTCGGCCTCGATCGCGGCCTGCAGCTCTTCCTTGGTCACGGTGCGCTCGGTGACTTCGGCCTTGTCGAACAGGAAGTCGACAACCTTGTCTTCATAAAGCGGCGCGCGCAGCTGGGCCGCGGCGAGCGGTTCCTGCTGGATGTATTCGACGAAGCGCTGGCGGTCTTCCGGGCGATACTGCTGGGCAGCCTGCTGGACCAGCATGTTCATTTCCTGCTGGGTGACTTCCACGCCGTTCGCCTGGCCGATTTCCGAAAGCAGCAGGCCAAGGCGGACGCGGCGCACGGCGATGGTGCGATAGTCTTCCTTCTCGGCCTCGATTTCCTTCAGCGCGGCTTCGGGGTCTTCCTCGCCCTGGGCTTCCTGGGTCAGCTGGGCCCAGATCTGCGAGAACTCGGCCTCGACCATCGAGGGCGGCACGTCGAAATCGTGGCCGGCGGCCAGGATGTCGAGCAGCTGGCGCTTCATCTGGGTGCGGGTCAGGCCGGCAGTTTCCTGCTCAAGCTGTCCGCGCAGCAGGTTCTGCAGCAGTTCGAGGCTTTCCAGGCCCAGGCTCTTGGCGAAATCGTCGTCGATCTTGGTTTCACCCGGCACCTTCACCGCCTTCACGGTGACGTCGAAGGTGGTTTCCTTGCCCTTGAGGTTGGCGGCCGGATAGTCTTCCGGGAAGGTCACGGTGATCGTGCGCTCTTCGCCTTCCTTCACGCCGACGAGCTGTTCCTCGAAGCCGGGGATGAAGCGGCCGGCGCCCAGTTCGATGGCCGCATCCTGAGCGGCACCGCCTTCGAATTCCACGCCATCGAGCTTGCCGACGAAATCGACGACGATCTGGTCGCCGTTCTCGGCCTTCTTGCCCTTCTTGGCATCGGTGAAGGTCTTGGCGCCAGCGGCGATGTTCTTCACCGCTTCTTCCACGGCCTCATCGGCCACGGGCACAACCAGCTTTTCGAGCTTCAGGCCGTCAAGGCTCGGCGCCTCGATGGTGGGCAGCACTTCGAGCGAAACGGTGAGTTCGGCGTCCTTGCCTTCCTCATAGCCATCGCCGAGCGAGACGGCCGGCTGCATCGCGGGGCGCAGCTTGTGATCTGCCACCAGCTTGTCCATCGCCTCGCGAATCGAGGTGTTGAGCGCTTCCTGGTGGAGCGCCGGGCCGTGCATCTTCTTGACCAGGTTCGCCGGGACCTTGCCGGGGCGGAAACCGGGCATGCGCACCTGCGGAGCGATCTTCTTCACTTCGCCTTCGACGCGCTGGGCAATCGAGCTGGCGGTGATCGTGATGGTGTAGGCCCGCTTCAGCCCTTCGTTTGTGGTCTCGACAATCTGCATTTCAGTACAAGCCTTCTCGCGAAATCTGCTGCCTTGCCCGGCCTTCCAAAGGACAAGCGAAACTGGTGCGGGCGAAGGGACTCGAACCCCCACATCTTGCGATACTGGTACCTAAAACCAGCGCGTCTACCAGTTCCGCCACGCCCGCGTAGGAAAGACGAAGCCGAAAATCAGGGGCTGGCCCTTAGAGAGTCATGGGGCAAAGGGCAAGCGGCCATCGGAAGGGCGCTGCCCTGGCTGGCAGAGCGATCAGGTCGATTCCCAATTGAAGACGCTTTGCATGGCCTTTTGACCCGCTTCCCGCTCCCGGCGCTGCCTCCGCCGCGCAGATGAGTTGAAATCGGCATCGCAAATTTTCCCGATGGCCAAAATCGCCTTCTGCGTTAGGCCGACCCACTTGATGCGCTTGTCCCTGAGGTCATCGACCCGATGCACCAATCCCTGTGCTTCAAGCTGCTGCAAATGCCGCAAAGCCGTCGTCTGCGGCACGTCTGCGGCAACGCAAGCGCCGTTGATTGATACCTTCCGGCATTCGTAGAAGGCGATGTAAAGGTCCAGAAGGATGTCCCAGGACGGCTCTCCGAACAGTTCGGGTGGCAATTGCTGTCGCCGGGACCGCCTGACCGCGTAAATCCTCTGAGCCCAATCAAGATAGCGGGATGAGCCGAGAACGGCGGGACGACCAGCTTGCTGAGCGCCTTCGATCAGCAACGCATCCGGAGAGGTGTTTGATCCCATGGCATTTTTGACGGCTTCGTCGACCATCCTCTGCAAGGCATGGAAGAATTCGTCATCGCTCGGCTTTGTTTGCGACATTTGAGAACCTCACAAACGGGACCATTGTCAGATTCTTATCATGTCGCAGCAGTGTCGACAATCTTTACAGTGCAGATAATTATCAGAAAAAGCTCGTCTTTCCCCATTCCCTGAGAAGTTCGAAAATCAGCCCCTGCTTTTGCTGTCTTGAAAGCGGCTGCGCCGGGCAATCGAGGCAGTAGGCCTGCATCCCGCGTGAGGCGACCAATCGCTGCGCATCGCTGACGAGGCGGGCGAGAACGGCCTGCTGGCGCTCTGCCACCATGGCGAACAGGTCACCCTGTTCTGGCGGGACGCTGTCTTCATCGTCATCGCCGCCGGCCAGCAGGGCCAGGAGCAGCGAATTGGCCTGCTTGTCCTTCGCGCCCAGGAATACCGGGTGCCAATCGCCATCGCCCAGCTTTGCCTGCCGCGCGGCATAGGCAAGCGCATCGTCCAGCCCGCCGAATTCATCGACCAGCCCCTTCTGCCGCGCCGTGCCGCCATCCCAGACGCGGCCCTGCGCCACGGCATCGACCTGTTCGGGCGACAGCTTGCGCGACTGGCCGACCAGCGCGGTAAAGCGCTGGTAGCCGCGTTCGATGTTCGATTGCAGCATGCCGTCCAGTTCCGGCGTGAAGCCGCCCAGCAGGTCCGGCTGGCCGGAAAGCGGGGTGGAGCGCACGCCATCGGTGGTCACGCCATATTCTGCCAGCGCCTTTTCGAAGCTGGCGATCACCGCGAAAATGCCGATCGATCCGGTAATCGTGCCGGGTTCGGCAAAGATGCGGCTGGCGGGCGTGGAAACCCAATAGCCGCCGCTCGCCGCGACATTGCCCATAGAGACGACGACCGGGATGCCCTTGGCCTTCTGCCGCTCGATCGCTTGCCGGATCCGTTCTGAAGCGGTGACCGAGCCCCCCGGCGAATCGACCCGCACGACCAGCGCGGCCAGGTCCTTGCCCTCCTTGCCATCGAGCAGCTCGGCAATGCGGTCGCCGCCGGCGGTGCCGGGGCCGGCCTTGCCATCGACGATATTGCCGGCAATCGTGATCACGCCCACCTTCTTGCCCGGCGTCTCCTCGGGATTCGCGGCAAGATAGGCGCGCAGCGTCGAGTGGGCGAAAGAGCCGGGCCGCGCATCATAGACATCCTTGCCGGACACTTCGGCCACGCGCTTGCCGAAGGCCACGCGATCGCCGATCCGGTCAACCAGACCGGCCGTCTTGGCAGCTTCCGCCCCGTCGCCGCCCGAAGCCCGATACCATGCGGCAGGCTCCTTCGTGACAAGGTCCAGCTTTGCCTGCGGGCGCGCCTTGGCGACATCGGCCTTCCATTGTTCGAACACCGCGCCGATCACCGCCTCGCGCGCGGCGCGCGCCTCGGGCGACATGTCGCTGCGCAGGTAGGGTTCGACGAAATCCTTGTAGGTTCCGACGCGATAGACGTGCGGCGTTACCTTGAACCGTTCCAGCAGCTTGCCGAAGTACAGGTTGTGCCCGCCCGGCCCCAGCACGAAGGCCCCGCCCAGCGGATCGACCCAGACCTCGCTGGCATGGGCGGCAAGCATCAGGCTGTCATCGGCATAGGCGAAGGCGTGGGCAAGGACCGGCTTCTTCGCCGCCTTCACCCGATCCAGCGCCTCGGCCACTTCCATCACGTTGACCAGCCCGCCGCCGGTGAAGCTCGAAAGGTCGAGCACCACGGCCTTGACGTCTTCGTCCTTCGCCGCGGCGTCGAGCGCGCGGACCAGGTCGCGCGCCCGGTATTCCTTGGCCGGCAGGCCGCCCGAAGTCAGCGCGGCGAAAGGATCGACGGCCGACGGCTCCTCGACGATCGAGCCATCGAGCTTCAGCAACAGCGCGCCTTCGCGGACCGATCCGGGGTTCGGCCGCGATGAAAGCACGCCGAACAGCACGATGAAGAACAGCAGCAGGAACAGCAGCGCCAGCCCGTCCTTGATGGCCACAAGGACACGCCAGAGATTGGATGCGAAGGCCATGCAGTGCTTTCCCGTGTTTTCGACCGCTGCCTAGATAGGGCGGGCACGGCCTTTGGCAATCGCTAGTCTGCGAACGGCAGGCAGGGGAAAAGGGCATTTCCCACCTTTACGGTTGGCCAAATCCAACCTAGATCGCGCTCTCATGGACGAACTGCTGAACGAAATCGAGGATTTCTGCCGCCTCCACGGCCTTTCGGAAACCCGATTCGGAGAGCTTGCCCTGCGCGACAAGCCCTTCGTTTCGCAACTGCGCCAGGGGCGTGACCTGCGCGCCAGCACGGCGGAAAAGCTGCGGCAATTCATGCGCGACTATGGCACCAATCCCGCCGCCCACGCCTCGCGCTATCCGGCGGGCAGCCTCGCCTTTCCGCACCGCCATCTGCTCGGCACGGCCGGGCTTGCCCCGCACGAGCTGCTGTTCCTGCTCGACGAGGCGGAGCAATGGGTGGAGCTGAACCGCCAGCCCGAAAAGCGCGACAACCGGCTGCGCGGCATGACCATCATCAACGCCTTCTTCGAAAATTCCACCCGCACCCTGCTATCGTTCGAGATTGCCGGCAAGCGGCTGGGCGCGGACGTGGTCAACATGGCCGTGGCCACGTCCAGCGTGAAGAAGGGCGAAACGCTGATCGATACGGCGCTGACGCTGAATGCCATGCGCGCCGATGCCATGGTGATCCGCCACGGTTCCTCAGGCGCAGTTCGGCTGATCGCCGACAAGGTCGATTGCCCGGTGCTCAATGCCGGCGATGGCCAGCATGAGCACCCCACCCAGGGCCTGCTAGACGCGCTGACCATCCGCCGCGCGCTGCGCACCCGCGGCCGCGAGGAGTTCAACGGCCTGAAGGTGACCATCTGCGGCGATATCCTGCACAGCCGCGTTGCCCGCTCCAACATCCACTGCCTCACCACCCTGGGTGCCGATGTGCGCGTCTGCGCCCCGCCCGCGCTGATGCCGGCAGAGATCGAGCAGCTGAAGGTTACCGCCTTCCACGATTTCGATGCCGCTCTCGAAGGGGCCGAAGTGGTCATGATGCTGCGCTTGCAGAACGAGCGGATGCAGGGCAGCTTCATCCCCTCCCCTCGCGAATACCGCCATCTCTACGGGCTTACGCCGGAGCGGCTGAAACGGGCCGCGCCCGATGCCTTCATCATGCACCCCGGCCCGATGAACCGCGGCGTGGAGATCGACAGCATCGTCGCCGACCTGCCGGAGCGCTCGCTGATCACCACCCAGGTCGAAATGGGTGTCGCCATGCGCATGGCCTGTCTTGACGTGCTGACCCGCAGCGCGCGCGGAATGGAGGGCTGGGCATGATTTCGCAGCCGCTGACCATCACCAATGCAACGGTGCTGACGCCCGCAGGCCCGGTTTCGGGCGCGCTGCGGACCGAGGGCGACCGGATCGTCGCGATCGGCGCGGACCTTGCCCCGCAACCGGGCGACCGCGTGCACGATGCGCGCGGCCTGCTGCTCGCCCCCGGCCTCGTCGACCTGGGCGTCTTCGCCATCGACAAGCCGGCCTTCCACTTCGGCGGCATCACCCGCGCCGCGCTGATGCCGGACCAGAACCCGCCACTCGACCATCCGGCGCGGGTGCGGTTTGCCGCCAGCTCGGGCAAGCCGGACCTGTGGGTCCACCCCCTCGCCGCCGCGACGCGCGCGCTGGATGGCGAAGACCTCGCCGAACTGGCGCTGATGCGCGATGCCGGTGCCCGGGCGGTGAGCACCGGGCGGCGCTGGATCGGTGACAGCGGCACCATGCTGCGCCTGCTGCGCTATTGCGCGATGCTGGGCATGGTCGTCGTCAGCCATGCCGAGGACAGCGGGCTGGCCGGATCGGCCGTGGCCACGGCGGGTGAAATGGCCACCCGGCTCGGCTTGCCGAGCGCCCCTGCCGAGGCCGAGGCGCTCGCCGTGGCGCGGGACATCGCGCTGGCCGAAATATCGGGCGCACGGCTGCATTTCCGGCAAGTGACCACCCGCGCCGCGCTGGCGCTCGTCCGCGCGGCCAAGGCGCGGGGCCTGGCGGTGACGGCAGGCGTCACCCCGGCGCATTTCATGCTTTGCGACAATGCGATGAGCGATTTCCGCACCTTCGCGCGCCTCTCTCCGCCGCTGCGCTGCGAGGACGATCGCCGCGCGGTGATCGAGGCGGTCGGTGATGGCACGATCGACGTCATTTCCTCGGGCCACGATCCACGCGGGCCGGAAGACAAGCGCCTGCCCTTTGCCGATGCCGAACCGGGCATGGCGGGCGCAGAAACGCTGCTGCCGCTGACCCTCACCCTGGTGCGCGACGGCGTGATCGGGATCGCCCGCGCCTTCGAACTGCTCGCCACCAATCCGGCCATGCTGCTGGGTGTCGATGCCGGGCGGCTTGAGCCGGGAATGCAGGCCGACCTCGCGGTGATCGATGCCGAAAAGCCGTGGATCGTCGATTCCGACCGGATGGCCGCCGCGGCGGGCAACACGCCCTTCGATCGCCAGCCGGTCCAGGGGCGCTGCGTGGCGCTGTTCAAGGGTGGCGCGCAGGTGGCCTGAGCAGCGCCTGCCCACTTTTTAGGCACACCTGCCCATAATTTGAGCAACGCAAGGGCCGGGGGCGGCGCAAGTCCGTTTCGCAGGAAATCATCGGTGCGACACGAATCTTGCGATTCCCCCTCTTTCGCGTGGCTTGCGCATGGCCTAGGGCCTAAGCGGGGCCTCTGGCACGATTCTTGTTAAGAGGATTGCGCAGTGGCGTAGGAAGCCCGGCCCGCCCAGGCGGTGCCGGCCATGCGCGCAGGGAAAGAGCAACGTGAAAAAGATCGAAGCCATCATCAAGCCGTTCAAGCTCGACGAGGTGAAGGAAGCGCTGCACGAAGTGGGCGTCTCCGGCATCACGGTGACCGAAGCCAAGGGCTTTGGCCGCCAGAAGGGCCACACCGAGCTCTATCGCGGCGCCGAATACGTCGTCGATTTCCTGCCCAAGGTTAAGCTGGAAGTCGTCGTTCCCGACGATCTCGCCGACCGCACGGTCGAAGCTATCGCCAATGCCGCCCAGACCGGCCGCATCGGCGACGGCAAGATCTTCGTCATCCCGGTGGAGAAGGCAATCCGCATCCGCACCGGCGAGCGCGACGACGACGCAATCTGAACAAGTACCCCCTGAACAACCTAAACCCCCACCCGATGACGGGCCGGGAAATTCGAAGGACGTAAAATGGCCAGTGCAAAGGACATCCTGAAGCGGATCAAGGACGAAGAGATCGAGTGGGTCGATCTGCGCTTCACCGACCCCAAGGGCAAGTGGCAGCACCTCACCATGGTCGCTTCGCTGCTCGGCGAGGGTGAACTGGAAGACGGCCTGATGTTCGACGGTTCGTCGATCGAAGGCTGGAAGGCGATCAACGAATCCGACATGATCCTGAAGCCGGACCTGGATTCGGTCTATGTCGATCCGTTCAGCGCCACCCCGATGCTGATCGTCAACTGCGACATCGTCGAGCCTTCGACCGGTGACCTCTACGGCCGCGACCCGCGCTCCACCGCCAAGCGCGCCGAAGCCTTCGTCATCTCCTCGGGCGTGGGCGACACCGTCTACGTCGGCCCGGAAGCCGAATTCTTCCTGTTCGACGACGTGCGCTTCTACGACGGCTACGACGGCAACGGCTTCAAGATCGACGACATCGAACTGCCGACCAACTCGAACCGCGAATACGAAGCCGGCAACCTGGCTCACCGTCCGCGCGCCAAGGGCGGCTACTTCCCCGTCGCGCCGGTCGACTCCTGCGTCGACATCCGCGGCGAGATGGTTTCGACCATGATCGAAATGGGCCTGCCCTGCGACAAGCACCACCACGAAGTGGCCTCGGCCCAGCACGAGCTTGGCCTGACCTTCGGCACGCTCGTCCAGACGGCTGACCGCATGCAGGTCTACAAGTACGTCGTCCACCAGGTCGCCCAGGCCTATGGCAAGACGGCCACCTTCATGCCCAAGCCGATCATGAAGGACAACGGATCGGGCATGCACACGCACATCTCGATCTGGAAGGAAGGCAAGCCGCTGTTCGCCGGTAACGGTTACGCCGGCCTGTCGGACATGTGCCTCTACTTCATCGGCGGCGTCATCAAGCACGCCAAGTCGCTGAACGCCTTCACCAACCCGACCACCAACAGCTACAAGCGCCTGGTTCCGGGTTACGAAGCCCCCGTGCTGCTGGCCTATTCGGCCCGCAACCGTTCGGCTTCGTGCCGCATCCCCTATGGCACCGGCGACAAGGCAAAGCGCGTGGAATTCCGTTTCCCCGACGCGATGGCCAACCCCTACCTGTGCTATTCGGCGCTGCTCATGGCCGGCCTCGACGGGATCAAGAACAAGATCCACCCGGGCGAAGCCATGGACAAGAACCTGTACGACCTGCCGCCGGCAGAGCTCGCCCAGGTTCCGACCGTCTGCGGTTCGCTGCGTGAAGCGCTGGAAAGCCTCGAAGCCGATCACGACTACCTGCTGCAGGGCGGCGTGTTCACCAAGGACCAGATCGATTCCTACATCGAAATGAAGTGGCCCGAAGTGATGCGTTGGGAAACCACCCCCTCGCCGGTCGAATTCGACATGTACTACAGCTGGTAATTCCGGCTTTCGGTAACACCGAGGAAGGGCGTCCGGGGCAACCCGGGCGCCTTTTTGCTTATGGGCTTCCTTATGGGCTTCAGCCCGCAGCCAGGCGCAGGCGCGGCACACCCGCAGGGCGGACCAGCGCCGCGGCGCGGTCCATCGGCATGGCGCGGGCGTGGAGATGCCCCTGCACCAGTTCGCAGCCCGATGCCTCTACCAGCTGCTGCTGGAGCAGCGTTTCCACGCCTTCGGCCACCACCTTCATCCGCAGCGTGCGGCCAAGGTTGACGATGGTCTTGAGGATCGCCTGGCCATCAAGGTCGTTCTCGATCCCCTGCACGAACGACCGGTCGATCTTGATGCGGTCGAACTGGAACGAACGCAGGTAGGAGAGCGAGGAAAACCCGGTGCCAAAATCGTCGAGCGCGATGCGGAAACCCATGTCGCGCAGATCGCCCAGCAGGGTCAGCGTGCGGTCGGAATTGTCGAGCAGCACGCCTTCGGTAATCTCGAACACGAAGCGGGCCGGATCGATCCCGGCTTCGTCGATGCTGGCGCGAAGCTGCGGCAGGAAATCGCGCGCGGCAAGGTGCAGCGGGGAAAGGTTGATCGAAATCTCGGCATCGCCAAAGGCGGCGCTGTCGGCAAAGACGCGGCGGATCACCCAGTCGCCCAGTTGCGGCATCAGCCCGCAATGTTCGGCCAGCGGCACGAAGGTTCCCGGCGAAATATCCCCCCGGTCGGGGTGATGCCAGCGGACCAGCGCCTCGAAGCTCACCACCCGGCGATCGGCAACGTGGACGATCGGCTGGTAATGCATTTCCAGCCCTTCCCCGGCGATGGCGCGGCGCAGTTCCACTTCCATGTCCTGCCGCCAGCGGATCGAAGCGTTCATGTCCTCGGTGAAATAGCGGAACCTTCCGCGCCCGCGCTGCTTGGCGCGGAACAGGGCAATGTCCGCCAGCCGCAACAGCTCGTCCGGCTCCTGCGCCAGATCGGGTGCCCAGGCGATGCCGCAGCTGGCGGTGACCGGCAGCGAGGTTCCCTCGATCAGGAAGGGTTCGGCAAAGGCCGCCATGATCCGCTCGCCCAGCAGGCTTGCCTGTTCGGTTCCCGGCACGTTGCGGTGAACGATGGCAAATTCATCGCTCGCCAGCCGCGCCAGCACGTCTTCCGGTTCCAGCACGGCTTTCAGCCGCGCCACGGCCATGGCCAGCACCTCGTCCCCCAGCGGGTGGCCGATGGTATCGTTGATCGCCTTGAAATGATCGAGGTCGATATAGGCAAGAAAGACCGCCTCGCCCGCATCGAGCCTGCCGAGCGCCTCGTTCACCCGGCGCATCATCAGCTTGCGATTGGGCAGGCCCAGCATGGGATCGTGCAGGGCATCGCGCTGCGCCTGCGCCTCGCGCCGGGCCGATTGGCGGGCGAGTTGCAGGGCCTGGCGGATCACCACGCCGCCGATGCCCAGCGTCAGCAGGAAAAAGACCAGGTAGGTGCCCAGCAGCGGCATGGTCTGCGCCGAAATGGTGGCGCCGACATCGTCCGATTGCCAGCCCAGCCAGCCGAGCGCTTCGCCATCGGGCGAGCGCAATTCCAGCGAATTGCCGCTGGCCGGCTCGCTGGCCGACCAGTCCAGATCATCAAGCAGCAGCGACTTGCCCAGCGTCGCCAGCGCCATAGCATCGAGGTGGCGAACAGCGACAAGGTGGTTGGGCGTGCCGCGCAGCGCCGCGAACTGCGTATCGGGCAGGATCGAGGCGATGGTGACGATTGCCAGCCCGCCATCGTCGCGCGCCAGCATGCCCGACCAGCGGGTCAGCGGGCGGCCATCGGCGCCCACCGGCCAGTTGGTGTCGACCAGGTGGCGATGCCCGGCAATCGTGCCAAGGACCGAGCGGTTATCCGCCATGGCCTTCAGACGAGCGGACACCACGGGCGCCAGCAGGTCATATTCCTGGCTGCCGGTACGCACGCCGCGCGTCCAGGCCGCCAGCATGCCGCCCCCGGGCGAGACGACATAGACATCGTCCGCCTCGAAACTGCTCCACAGGAATCCGCCAAGGTTGGTATCGGCCCACTTGTCGTCGATCGGCCGGTCTGCCCGGCCGACGCGCGCGAAGGCCTCGTCCCAGGTAACCTGCACCCGCATGGCATCGGCCGAACTGCGGATCAGCCGCTCGATCTGGTTGCCCAGCATGACGCGTTCCTTGCCGCGCACTTCGCTGTCCGCCACCCGCGTCGCGCGGATGAACCCGCCATAGACCGCCGCGGAAAAGATCACGAGGACCACCAGCACCGTCAGCAGCAGCCCGCGCATCACGGGATGCACGCCGGGCAGGCTGCGCAAGGGCAGCAGAAGCTTGGACAGGCTTTTCACCGCGGCAAATTGCCACCAAAGTGACGAAAAACCCGTTAACTTGATTTTACACGGAATTTCCTGCGAAATCCGGCCGCAGGAAACGCGGAATTAACCAATGTTGCCCGCGCCGGACGGCTTCAGCGAGAGGCGGAACACAGGTCTGTCGCGGTGTTGACCGCATCCTTGCTGCCCAGCCCCCGCGCCTCTTCGCGCGCCAGACCGGCGGCGGCGGCGATCAGCCGGTCCTGATCCTCGTCCGACAGGCGGTGCCAGCCATCGCGGGTCAGCTGTTCCATCGGGCGGTAGCGCACCTTGTAGGCCATGCGCGAGGATCCCTCCACCCAGTAGCCCAGGTAGACATAGGGCAGCCGGGCCGCAGCCGCGCGGTGGATATGATCGAGGATGATGAAGTTGCCGAGCCCCGCGCGCGTCGGATGGGCGGGATCGTAGAACGAATAGATCATCGACAGGCCATCGCCCTGCCGGTCAGTCAGGCAGGCACCCACCAGCCGCCCCGGAGTGACGCCATCGGGCGAAGGTTCGCGGTATTCGATGACATGGCTGGTGACCGGGGTGTGTTCGACCATGTCGGCGAAATCGACCTCGTCCATCGCCGCCATGCCGCCGCCGGGGTGCCGCGCGGCAAGGTAGCTGCGCAGCAGTTCGTACTGCTCCTCGGTCGACCAGGGGCGGCACTCAGTAACCACAAGGTCCGAATTGCGCTTGAAATTGCGGCGCTGGGTGGAGGACGGGCGGAACTCGTCCGCCACCACGCGCACCGAAACGCAGGCGCTGCAATCGAGGCACGAGGGGCGATAGGCCACCGTCTGGCTGCGGCGGAAGCCGATGCGGCTGAGCGCATCGTTAAGCGAATCGGCGTGCGGCCCGCGCAGTTCGGTGAACACCTTCCGCTCGCTCTTGCCGGGCAGGTAGGGGCACGGGCTGGGGCTGGTGACGAAGAAACGGGGGAAGCGAACAGGTGCCGTCACGCGACTTCAAGCTCCTCGGTTACCGTCCCTCCACGCCCCATGCGCGGATGCATTGGCATACATATGCCGACACCTAGGCAGGAGTAAAAGTCCCTTAACCAAGAATCGCGGTTAATCCTGCGACAATTCGGCCCGCAGGCCATTGAATGCGGGGCAATCCCCTAACCATAATGGATGAGATCGCCTGTGGCGGCACCCTGTGACCGGGTCTGCCAGGCCGGCGCCAGATGCGACAAGGGGCGCGCCCTCCACTCGGACGCGCCCCTTGCATGGATCCCGGGGGACTGGTCCCGGGGATCGGTTTGGCCGCTTAGCTGAAGGCTTCGTCGCCCAGCAGGATCGTGCGCTTGAGCAGGCGGCCGCAGTCCGGATCATAGGGCATGGCGCGGTGCAGCGTGCCGGTGTTGTCCCACATCACGCTGTCGCCCACTTCCCACTCGTGGGCATAGTGATAGGGCTCGCTGGTGGCATGGTCGCGCAGGCCGTGGAGGATGCGGGCGCTTTCCTCGAAATCCTTGCCGACGACATTGCGCGCCGTGTTGCCCAGGACCAGGCTCTTGCGGCCGGACTTGTGCTCCCACACCAGCGGCAGTTCCTGGGTGCCCTTCGACATCCAGTCCTCAAGCTGCTCGATCGACGGTTCGGGCGTATGGTACAGCTGCGAGACCCACATGGCGTGGACCACGCGCAGCGGATCGATCTTGTCCTTGGTTTCCTGCGGCAGGTCCTCGTAGGCGGCGTAGCAGTTCGAGAACTCGGTATTGCCGCCCCAGGTGGGCAGGACCTTGCTCGTCAGGATCGAGCCGCGCACCGGCACCGGGTTCATCGTTCCGTCGATGTGCCAGTAGAGCGAACCCTTGAGGTATTCGATCACCGACTTGTGGTGTTCCTTGGCATCGAGCGAGATCGAGAAGATCGCCCCGCCATCGACGCCGATCTCGGTGGCATTGCCGCCCAGCGAGTTGGTGAACTGGATCTGCTCCTGCTCGGAGAAGTGCAGCTGCTTGAACACGAGCACGCCGCGCGCCTCGAGCAGTTCGTTGATTGCCGGGGAAAGCGCGCCGGAAAGCAGCTCTTCCTTGGTATTGAGCACGCGCGCGCCGATCTTCGGCTTGATTTCCTCGTAGCGCAGCTTGGCGGTGGTCATCACGTTCATGACATCGGCTCCCATTGCCTGCCCGGCCGAATCGACCGGCATTGTTGAACACTTGTTCAGCAACGGGATATGGCGAGGCCGCCTGCCCCGCCTTGATCTGGATCAAGCCCCTGCGCCGGCGCGGGAGCGAAGGGTCAGGGCGTGTCGGAGCGCAGCCGCGCCAGCCAGTTCTCGAACCACGCGGTCGCCTCGGCATGGCCGATGCCGGTGCCCATGCCGGCCTCCATCACCAGGCTGCGGCCCAGCGCGGCGATCAGCGCGACGAGCACCACCGGCGGCACCTCGCTCGCCCGGTCGCCCAGCGCGCGTTCCACCACCTGCAGCTGCAGCGCATGGGTCTGCCCGGCGTGTTCGGCCATGGCCGCCTGCAAGGACTTGCGGTGCGTGGCCATGGCGATGAACTCGATCATCAGCGCGGTGCGGGTGGTGTCGATGGTATAGCGCCACAGCGCCAGCAGCGGCTCGGGATCGGCCAGCGCCTTTTCCAGCTCGGCATTGGCCCATTCGGCACAGCGGCGATAGACGGCCAGCATCAGGTCGTCGGTCGTCGGGAAATAGTAGTGGACGAGGCTGGGCTTCAGCCCCGCGCGCGCTGCCACGCGCCGGGTGGAGGCGGCGGCATAGCCCTCTTCCACCAGCACCTGCTCGGTCGCCTCGAGTATTGCCGTCCGCGTTGCTGAAGTTTCCGCGCCAACGCGGCGCCTTGGTTCCGCCATCTCAGCCTTGATCCCCTATCCGCCGGATCGGTTAGGCCAATGCACCGGGCGGCGCAAGCGCGCCACGGCAGATTCGCGCTGTCCTACACACCCGGGGATGAGGCAATATCGGCGATTTCCCGCCCCTGCCAAGGACATGCCCCGTTCCATGACCGTCGACAAGCGCCGCCCCCGCGCCCGCCCCGGCCAGCTGCCGGACTTCGCCCCCGTGCCCCGCCATTACAACCGCCACGATGGCTGGACGCCGGAACGCCAGCGCGGCTTCATCGCTGCCCTGGCCGATACCGGCAGCGTCAAGTCCGCCGCCGCCCGCGTCAACATGTCGGCCGAAAGCGCCTATCACCTGCGCCGCCACCCCGATGCCGCCAGCTTCCGCAAGGCCTGGGAGGCCGCCCTCGCGCTCGGCGTCGAGCAGCTGGAAGACCTCGCCATGGAACGCGCCATCCACGGCCACCAGGTGCCCGTCTATTCCTATGGCAAGCTGATCGGCAGCCGCACGGTCTATAATGACCGGCTGCTGATGTTCCTGCTGCGCAACCGCGCCCCCACCCGCTTCGCCGCCGATGGTCGGGTGACCGCGCGGCGCAGCGGCATCGGCAGCCCGATCGCCACCGAGCTTTCCCGCCACAAGCGCAAGTGGCGCAAGGAATGGGAGGCCGAACAGGCCGAACGCGCCGCGCGTGAGGGCGAAGAGGCCGCCCGGCGCATGAACGCCAAGCTCGGCCGCATGCACCAGCACTGGCTGGCCGGCATGAGCGAGCGCACCCGCGAAGCCTGGCTCGCCTACAAGCGCATCGAGGCCGAGGAAAACGGCGAGGTGTTCCACGAACCCGAACTGCCGCAACTCCGCTGGGCCGAGGACGAGGAGGAGCAGGGGGTGGAGAGCGACTGACCGCCCCTGCCCCTGTCACCCCTGCCCCGTCACCCCTGCGAACACCCAACCGGAAAGACCGCCCCCATGACCATCCGCCTGATCCCCGACCTCCTCAAACAAGGCGACCGCGAACTCGGCCTCGGCCAGCGCCGCCGCGAGAAAGTGATCGTCCCCATGCCCGCCATCGACAACCCAGATGGAGTGGAAGCGCGGGCGTGGCGGGAATGGATGGAGAGGGTGGATGGGCATTCTTGAATGCGCAAGTCACTGTCCGACTACCAAAGTAACCGGACGACGCATTGAAGCTCACCAATTCACCAAAAATCTCGTGTAATCTGAATCATCTGCCGATACTGAGCATCGTAATCGGGAGGAAGCCAATCGTGACGAGCCTAACGGAAAATATCGTCAATCGCGTCGATAAACTGCCGAAGCCGGGGAATTACGCGCAAGCTCTCCAGCCCGTCTTTGAAGCAATTAGTAATTCGAGATACGCAATTTTCGATCGTTTTGAAGACGAAGCGGTCACAAAAGGTCAAATATCTGTTTTGGTTAGCAAACTTGCATCGCCTGCCGATGTTGAAATTATCGTTCAGGACAATGGAGTTGGGCTAGACGAGACCCGCTTCAAAGCGTTTTGCGTTGTCGATACTGATTACAAGAAATCTAAAGGCGGCAAAGGGGTAGGTAGACTATTCTGGTTGGATGCTTTCAAAATTATAGATGTTTCAAGCAAATTCGGTGACGCAGATGGCGACCGGCGATCATTCAAATTCATCCTCCGTGACGCAAACCAAATTGAAAATAATCCAACGGATATGAAGCGAGACACAGTTGGAACTTCGGTCATTTTTTCAGGCCTGAGAGACAACGAGTACATTCGAAATTTCCCAAAGAGAGAAGATGTCTTTTTGAGATATTTTTCCTCTCACTTCATTTCCGATTTTTTGATGGGTGTAAGCCCTACTATCAACGTCGTCATCGATGGCAAATCGACGAAGTTTCCGGCAGCAGTTCGAGATCTCGTCGCTCAGGACTTTGAATCGATTTCCTGGGAATCGGAGCGCTATGGCGTGATCTCGGCGACCGGTTTTCTTTGCGATGTAACCGCAAGTGCGGGCCTCGACGGTCGACACCAAGTGCATTTGCTTGCTGATCATAGAACCGTTGAGAGCCGCAAAGTGGATGGCTTGATTGGTCTGGGCCCTATATCGACTGAAGCGTCAGATGACCTTTGCTTACATGTCTGCGTTGACTCCCCATACCTAGATGCCCGTGTAAATGAAGGCAGAACTGCATTCAATATTCCGGAATCTGAGCTTAAAAAGATAACTAGAGAAATTGTCGACAAGGTGAAGTCTGAGTTCATCAAGGAACAGATAGCGAAATACAAAATAGTACGGGCAGAGAATTACAGAGAATTTATACAGAGTTATCCAATTTATGACTACGATGACCCTGAAACTCAATTGGAAAAGGTTTCATTTGGGGCGAATTCTCCGGAAGAATTTGCGGCGGGATTGGTGAAAGATCAAATTCGACAAGAAGAAGAGAGAAAGAAAAATCTTCAATCGATCATTTGTGAGATCTCAGAGGGCGAACTTGATTCTGCTGATTTTTCAAAAACTATCATTAAAGTCGCTGACGAGTTGCAAAAGTCAGAAAAGCTTTCTCTTGCTCAGCACGTAGTTAGACGTAAAATGATAATTGACCTTATGGAAGTTCTACTCAAGAGGTACCGAAAGGTTGGGGACCGCGAAGATCATTATCTCGAAAAGACGGTTCATTCCGTCCTCTGCCCTACCGGCGTAAACTCAAAGGACTCAAGCAAACTTGTCGCAAGATCGCATGACTTGTGGGTCGTGGACGAACGACTTGCATTCAGCAGAGCGTTCGCATCGGACAAGCGGATAGACGGCATCCTGTCGGATAACGACTCGCAATTGCGACCCGATATTATTGTTTGGGATATCGCATACGGGCTCGCGTACTATGACGACGAGGAAGGTGAGGTCGATGTATCAAAGCCCGTGAATGAAATGATGATCATTGAACTCAAGAAGCCTATGCGGTCGAACTATAAGAAATACGAAGATAACATAGAACAACAGATAATAAAGTACATTAATGAACTAAAGGGCGGCGCCATCGAAGGTTTTGCCAGGGACCGCGTTCGCATTAAGGAAGACTGTATTTTCCACTGCTTTGTGGTTGCCGACCTTGTTGGTGATTTAAAGGTGCAGCTCGGTGGGTGGGCGAAAACGCCAGATGGCGAAGGTAGATACCGTCCACTCCAAGGTGACCATCGCGGCTCAATCACCGTGATCCAATGGAAAGATCTTATCAACGATGCATGGATGCGTAATCAAAGCACACTGAATGCAGCAGGCTTGAGGCGGACCTCAAGGCTTATTTCGGAAATGCAGGACCGTCTCGCGGCGGAATAATTCCCATTCCGCATGATGCGTGAGCCTTGCCCCAGGTCGGAACTAAAATTGACCCGCACACCATATGCGCATAAAACACACGCATGAACCACTCTTCTAGGCTTCCGCGCCAGCGCACCAATCTGACGCTTGATCCAGTCAAGCTAGAAGCCGCGCGCCGCCTCGGCATCAACCTCTCCGAAGCTGCTGAGCGCGGCCTTGAAGTGGCGATCCGCGAGGCGGAGTCGGCGCTTTGGCTGGCGGAGAATGGCGAGGCAATCCGCAGCAGCAATGCCTGGGTTGAAGAGCATGGCCTTCCGCTGGCGGGTAAGCGGCTGTTCTGATGGCGCGCTTTGATGTGTGCCGCATGGCCGGTTCGGGCCTGCTGGTTGTCGATTGTCAGGCTGACCTTCTGGCTGATCTCAATACGCGGGTGGTTGCGCCATTGTTGCCAGTGCACTCCGCCCCCAAGCCAGCACGGAACCTCAATCCGGTTCTGGAGGTCGAGGGCGAGCGGCATGTGATGATGACGCAGCAGCTTTCCGCCGTCGAGCGCCGGGAACTGGGCGCGCGGGTGGGTTCGCTGGCGGAGCATGAGCGCGAGATTGTGAACGCGCTGGATTTTCTGCTGACGGGGGTTTGAGGCGGCGCGCAGCCTTTCTCCGCCACGCGCCGTTCCGCGATTGCGGGGCAATCGCTCCATTCGCCACGTGCGGTGGCCTTCGGCCAGCTTCGCTTCCGAACCTCGGCGCTATGCACCGAGGCCGGCCGGGTCGGGTGATGCGCTGACGCGCACCGGCTTCTTAGCTACCGTTGCTGCGCAACGTCGCTAAGGCGCCTTCACTCCTCCCCCATCCTAAGCGCCGCGATAAACGCCTCCTGCGGGATCGACACGTTGCCGTATTCCCGCATCCGGGCTTTCCCCTTCTTCTGTTTTTCCAGCAGCTTCTTCTTGCGCGTGATGTCGCCGCCGTAGCACTTGGCGGTCACGTCCTTGCGCATGGCGCTGATGGTTTCGCGGGCGACGACCTTTCCGCCGATGGCCGCCTGGATGGGAATCTTGAACAGGTGGCGGGGGATGAGGTCTTTCAGGCGTTCGCACATGTGGCGGCCGCGGGCCTCTGCGGCGGAGCGGTGGACGATCATGCTCAACGCGTCGACCGGCTCGTTGTTGACGAGGATGCCCATCTTGACGAGGTCGCCTTCGCGCAGGCCGATCTGTTCATAGTCGAAGCTGGCATAGCCGCGGCTGATGCTTTTCAGGCGGTCATAGAAATCGAAGACGACTTCGTTGAGCGGCAGTTCGTAGCTCACCTGGGCGCGGCCGCCCACGTAAGTCAGGCCGGTCTGGATGCCGCGCCGGTCCTGGCAGAGCTTGAGGATCGAGCCGAGGTATTCGTCGGGCGTGTAGATCACCGCCTTGATCCACGGTTCCTCGATCGTTTCGATGCGGCTGGGATCGGGATAGTCTGCCGGGTTGTGCAGCAGGATCTCGCGCGCGTCGTCGGTCTTCGATTTGCGCAGCTGGATGCGGTAGACGACGCTGGGCGCGGTGGTGATCAGGTCGAGGTCGTATTCGCGCGTCAGGCGTTCCTGGATGATTTCCAGGTGCAGCAGGCCAAGGAAGCCGCAGCGGAAGCCGAAGCCCAATGCGGCGGAGCTTTCCATTTCGAAGCTGAACGAGGCGTCGTTGAGCCGCAGCTTGGCGATGCTCTCGCGCAGCTTTTCGAAGTCTGCCGCGTCGACCGGGAAGAGGCCGCAGAACACCACGGGCTGCACTTCCTTGAAGCCGGGGAGCGGTTCGGCCGCCCCGCCCTTGGCCAGGGTGATCGTGTCACCCACGCGGGCCTGCGCCACTTCCTTGATCTGCGCGGTGATGATGCCGATTTCGCCGGGGCCGAGTTCCTCGAGCACTTCCAGCTTGGGGGTCATGCAGCCGACGCGGTCGATCAGGTGTTCGGTGCCGCCGGCCATGAACTTCACGTTCAGGCCCTTCCTGATCACGCCGTCGATCACGCGCACGAGGATGACGACGCCGAGGTAGGGATCGTACCAGGAATCGACCAGCATGGCCTTCAGCGGCGCGTTGCGGTCGCCCTTGGGCGGGGGGATTTTCGTGACGACGGCTTCGAGCACGTCGGCGATGCCGATGCCGCTTTTGGCCGAGGTGAGGACGGCTTCGCTTGCATCGAGGCCGATGACCTCCTCGATCTCGGCCTTGACCTTTTCGGGTTCGGCGGCGGGCAGGTCGATCTTGTTGATGACGGGGACAATCTCGTGATCGTGCTCGATCGACTGGTAGACGTTGGCGAGGGTCTGCGCCTCTACCCCCTGCGCGGCGTCGACCACCAGCAGCGCGCCCTCGCAGGCGGCGAGGCTGCGGCTGACCTCGTAGGCGAAGTCGACGTGGCCGGGGGTGTCCATGAGGTTGAGCTCATAGGTCACGCCGTCTTTGGCGGTGTATTTGAGGCGCACGGTCTGCGCCTTGATGGTGATGCCGCGCTCCTTCTCGATGTCCATGTTATCAAGGACTTGCGCGCTCATCTCGCGCTCGGAGAGGCCGCCGGTGTGCTGGATCAGCCGGTCGGCAAGCGTCGACTTGCCATGGTCGATGTGAGCGATGATGCTGAAGTTGCGGATCTTGGCGAGGTCAGTCATCCCGGCCCGTTAGCAGCGCTCACGAACGCTGTCACCACGCACCCCGCATTCACCGCACCGGCTTCACCGCATGCCACAGCGACTGCAACCCCGACAGCCCCCCATGCACCAGCCTGCGCCCCCTGCCGCCAATCGCGATATGGCAATCGAACAACTCGCGCCGATCCGGCCACATGCGGTTGATCGACTCCTGATCCGGTGAAGCACTGCTGTCGAAATGCCCCTCCCCCCGTTCGCATATCAGGCGGGTCAGATTTTTCAGGAGCAACTGGCCCGGCGCAAAACGCGCAAACTTTTCATCATGCGCACGCTTGAAACCGCATGACCATTCGGACCCGATGAATTGGGTGGTCATGGCAATGCATTGCCCAGCCGCCTCCAGCCACGACACTTCGAAGCGACCCCGCACCGCAGCGGCATGTGCCGCCTGCGTAAAGAAGGCACGGGTCGCAACGTCCCGATCAAGCGCCGACCCGGCCGAACCTTTCCACCCCGCAGCCTCGATGGCGAGGAAACGGCCAATCAGCTGCAAAATGACCTCAGGATCCCGCGACGAGTGCAGATGCACGGGATCGCCCACCTCTTCGCCCAGCTGGCGCTCAAGACTTTCCAGGCGCCGGCGCAGCTTCGGTTTGAATGCAGCCTCGGCACGGGCCGATGCATTGCGATCCGCGTGGATGCAGGCGCGGGAATAGCGGCGGCTTATACGCCAGGAGCGCCCCTCTTCGGCTAGCACCCTTACGAGCGCTTCATTGGCGGGATCATCTGCCGGCAGGCCTTGCATGCACAAGGATACGGCCGGACCGTCTGTGCGATCGACCCCGGCAAGGAGCCCACGCCAGAACTGCACTTCATAGCCGGCGCGAACCAAGGGCGTACCGTTGAACTGGTTGGCGTGCTGCCAGCTGGACAGGTTAGGCCAGATGGCCCGACCATGGCGCCAGGAGCGATGGACGGGCAGCACACCAAGCCACTTGCCCGCAATATCCACTACTACCGCCAGAACCGCTCGCTTATCGCGGTCGCAATGGGCCAGCGAAATGCGCATCAACCAAGGCTCTGCGAACACACTGTCGCCCGACCGGTTATGGCCAAGGTCATCCCATTGGGCTTCGTCGGCCGGATCGATACGGTGCGGATCGACCAGCCGCAAATGCATGGCACCTCCGATCGAATTGCCTGCGCCTGTCCTGACCGGCGGAGCGAGCTTTTCCGCCGCGATTGGCGGGGGCGGGTAAAGCTCGTTGATCATGGCGCTGTTATTTCAGGCCAAGGCGTTGCATCGCCCGCCAGGCCAGCGATTTGGCCGCAACGCCCGTCGGGAAGGAACCGCGATAGGAGGGCGTGATGCCAAACCGGCGCATGGCGGCGCTGAAGCGGGTGGCATAGTCCAGATCGAGGCATTCACGCGTTCGCCAGACGATAGAGAGCGAAACGGAGACCTGATCGCCGTTCTCCACCCAATGCGGCACCTTGTAGGGCACATAGATCGCATCGCCCGGCTCCATGGCCTTGACGCGGGCATCGGTCAGCCAGTTCGGGTTCCATTCCAGCATGTTGTTGCTGGTCGCGAAGAATTGCTCCTGCACTTCCGGGCTCAGCCATGGCGACCCGAGCGGGCAAGTGGCGAACTTCTTGTTTCCGGCGATGTGGAACAGGATGTTGTGCTCGGCATCAAAGTGATAGGGCGTGAAGGCACCGGGCGACGACATGAAGATGAAGGAATTCGTGGAAATCACTTCATCGCCATGAGCCGCGATGATCGGCTGGAGCGAGGCGGTCAGGTCCGCAATGATCTCGGCATAACCGGGCACCCGCGTCAGGTCGCCGAACATTGCCCAACGGTTCGACTTGCCGAGGTTGCGGATTGCATCGGCGACGCTGCCTTCGGCCGGGTCGGCGAAATCGAACTCGTCGCCAATGCCATCCCCGCCCATGCGCACTTCGGCATCTTTCGGATTGCCCGTGTCAAGAATGGTGGCGACTTCGGCCAGCGCATCTAGCGTGAACAGCGGATTTCCGGCCAGGTTGTGCGAAAAGTCGCTCACCGCCTTGCGATAGGCTTGGTTGACCAGCGCAAGCTGATCCGCATCGACACATGCATTTTCGCGTCCCGCCGCGTTGAGGAAATCGCGCGGAGAGTCGAGTTTCATGTCAGGCAGCCTTCCCGTGCTGCCGCGACAGGTCGGCGCTGGCGAATCTGGGCAGGTTGATGCCGCCTGTGGTATTCAGCGCGATTACGCCGCCGCCGGAATTGCCGTTGGTCGGCATGCCCATGGCTTCAAGCAGGTGGCGCGGCACACGGTGGCGGGTGCACAGCCCACCCGCGCCATCGTCAACCAGCGAGGTTTCGAACTCGAGACCCTGAAGTGAGCCTTCCGAACGCCGCACCGTGGCAACGATCAGTTGCCCCTCGCCCAGGTCAACGACGAACTGGGTCCCCACGGGCACATCCGCGAGGCCTTCGATCGAGGCACCGCTGCGGCTGAGGTTGCGCATGATGACGTCGTAGCGGAAATCCTCATGGATCACGCCGACGCGGCGATAGACAGAGCGGCGATCGCCCTGCTGGCGGTTGGGATCGTCGGGCTTGATCACCCATTGCCCGGTGGTCAGCGCCTCGCCCACTTCCTCATCCGAACAGGGCGGCGAGTAGATGTAGCCCTGGATCAGGTCGATGCCGAGATCCTGGATCGTCTTCAGTTCGCCGCGCGTTTCGATGCCCACGGCCACCGCTGCCATGCCGAGCTTGTCGGTTAGCGTTGCAATGGCAGCCGCGATTGCGGCGCTGCGGCTTCTCGGCTCGGTCATTTCTTGGACGACGTTCGGATCGATCTTGACCTTGTCGAACCGGTGGTTGCGCAAGTGCCCGAGCGGCGATGCCCCCGCGCCGAAATTGTCGAGCGTCACCTTCACGCCAAGGTGGCGCAGTTCCGAGAAGCCTTCCTGGATCAGTTCGTCACCAAGGCCGAAGATCGCTTCGCCAAATTCAAGTTCAAGCCGCTCGGGGGAAAGCTCGCTTTCTGCCAGAGCCTGGGTCAGGCCGGCAATGAACCCGCGATGCGCGAAATGGGCTGGCGCGATGTTGACGGCAACCGGCAGGCTGCCCGGCCAGTGCGCCGCTGCCATGCAGCTTTCGCGGATGGCCCATTCGCCCAGCGAGACGATCAGGTCCGATTCCTCGGCGATGGGGACCAGCACCGAGGGCGGCAGTTCGCCGAATTCCGGATGTTCCCAGCGCATCAGCGCCTCGAATCCTGTAACCGTGTTCGACTTTGCCGAGACGACGGGCTGGAACGCCAGCCGGATCTGACCCTGGCTAAGGGCTTCGCGCAGGTCTTCCTTCAGCACCTTGCGCTTTTCGGCATTGTTCTGCAGCTCGATCGAGAAGAAGCGGAACTGTCCGCGCCCGCCGCCCTTGGCGGCATAAAGCGCAAGGTCGGCATTGCTCACTAGTTCTTCGGCGGTAGAGCCATCGAACGGCGCGATGGCGATGCCAATCGAAGCCCCGATCACGCAGCGCGAGCGGTCGATCGAATAGGGCTGGGAAACCAGCGCGATCACTTTCTTCGCGATATCGCCCAGCTTGCCGCGATCGTCGCAATCGGGAATGATGATCTCGAACTCGTCGCCGCCCAGGCGTCCGATCTCGCCGTCCTTGCCGATCACGCCGCGCAGGCGCTCCGCCACCTGCTTGAGCAGGGCATCGCCCACCGGGTGGCCCAGCGTGTCGTTGACCTGCTTGAACCGGTCAAGGTCGATCATCAGCAGGGCACAGGGGCGCTGGCTGCTCTTGAAGGCGTTGAGCGTGGTCTCCAGCCGCTGCGTCATGGTGAAGCGGTTGCACAGGCCGGTAAGCGAATCGAAGCGGGCCAGACGCGAGGTGTCGCGCTGTTCGCGCAGCTGCGCGGTCACGTCGATGCCGTTGCCGCGAAAACCGAGGAAGGCGCCATCGGGATCCGTCTGGGGACGGCCGGAGATCGACCACCAGACTTCCTGATCATCGATACGGGCACGCAGTGAAAGATCGGAAAAGCTTTTGTGCGAGGCGAGCGCTAGCGGCAGGGTCCGTCCGCTCTGGCCTGCCGATTCCTGTTCGGCATGGAACAGCGAGCTGATTGGCTTGCCGACAAGATCGCGCGGTTCCGCGCCGAGGACGCGAGCCGCACTGGCAGAGATATAGCGCAGGGTGCCCTGGGCATCGGTCGTCCAGAACCAGCCCAGCCCCGATTCCTCGTAATCCCGCAGCGCCGCCAGCGCCTCACGCTCCTCGTCGACCGAAAGCACGTGCTGTGCCTCGTTCGCCGATGCGTTTCGCCGGAATGCGCCAAACCGCTTGATCATTGTATCCCCAGGCTCAGAACCAGAACGTCAACGGCGCGGCCCTGCGGGTATTCCTAGGGGAAACTGGTAAACCAAGATTTAAGAAATACGGGCAAACGCGCAGGACTTGCCCCTAATCCGGAACAGGATCAGCCAGCCTTGCGCAGCCTGATTCCATCGGGTCCGACAGGACGGCGCTTTTCGGGCATCAGGACGATGCGGCCCGCCTCGTCGACATCGAGAGGCTGGCTGAATTCGATGCCCATGCGATCGTCCTTGCTCCACCGGGCCGTCACGGTGAGCACCTGCCCCTCGCCCAGTTCCAGCGAGAAGACAGTGCCCGGCGGCACGTTCCACAGGCCGGAAACCAGCGCACCCGTCGTCGAGATATTGCGGATCGTCGCTTCGTAGCGCTCGGTGCCGTATTCCAGGCTGACCTTGCGCAGCATGGTCTGGCGGGGCGGACGGGCAGAGCGCGGTCCGTTGGCGACCACGCCGAGGCCACGGGCCATGAGCTGGCTGGCATCCTCGGGCGTCAGCGGCTTGGCATAGATATAGCCCTGGACATGGCTGCAGCCGAGCATGCGCACGAGATCCAGCTCATCCAGCGTTTCCACGCCCTCCGCTGTCGTTTCCATGTCGAGCGCTTCGGCCAGGCTGACGATCGACGAGATGATAGCGCCATTCCGGCTGCCCTGGATGGTCGCGCCGCGCACGAAGGACTGGTCGATCTTGATCTTGTCGAACGGCGCCTTCTTCAGATAGCCCAGCGAGGAATAGCCGGTGCCGAAATCGTCGAGCGCCAGGCGCACGCCGATGCGCTTCAGCGCCGCAAACATCGCATCGGTGCCTTCGCTGTCGTTGAGGAATACGCTTTCGGTAATCTCCAGCTCAAGACGGTTCGGGTTGATCTGCGCGGCGGCAATGGCGTTGGTTACCACCGAAGGCAGCGTCGGGCTGGCGAACTGCAGCGGCGATACGTTCACCGCCACGCGAACGCCCTCGGGCCAGCGGGCGACATCGCGGCAGGCAGTGCGCAGGGCCCATTCGCCGATCTGGACGATCAGGCCGGCGTCCTCGGCAATCGGGATGAACTTCGCCGGGCTCAGCTGGCCACGGACCGGGTGGTTCCAGCGGAGCAATGCCTCGAAACCGGTCACCTTCTCGGTCGTGGTCGAAACAACCGGCTGGTAATACAATTCCAGACCGCCATTGGTCAGGGCGTCGCGCAGGTCCTGCTCCAGCTGGCGGCGCTCCTCGGCGTCGGAATGCAGGTCCTGGGCATAGAAGTGGTGGCGTCCGCGCCCGCCATCCTTGGCGGCATAGAGCGCAAGGTCGGCATTGCGGATCAGCGCTTCGGAGGTCACTCCGTTCTCGGGCGACATGGCGATGCCGACCGATGCGCCGATGACCACACGATGGCCCTCGATCGAATAGGGCTGCGAAAGCGCCTCGATCGCGCGCTCGGCAAGTTGCGCCAGCACGGCGTTCTGCACGCGGCCCGGGATGATGACCTGGAACTCGTCGCCACCCAGACGCCCAACGCGCCCGGCGCGATCGACAACGCGCTCAAGCCGCTGCGATACCTGCGTAAGCAAGGCATCGCCCGCCGGGTGGCCCAGCGTATCGTTGACCTGCTTGAACCGGTCTAGGTCGATCAGGAATACCGCACAGGCGCGCTGCTCTTCCTGCCGCGCGGTCAGGATCTTTTCCAGCATCTGCGACATCTGGAGGCGATTGGCGAGGCCGGTCAGCGAATCGTAATGCGCCAGCCGGGTGACCTTCTCCTCCGAGCGGCGGCGCTCGGTCAGGTCGCTGCCCGAACCGCGAAAACCCTGGAAGTTGTTGAACTCGTCATAGACCGGCAGGCCGTTGATGGACCACCAGCGCTCCTCGAAGTTCTTGGTGGCAGCGCGGACCGCAAGTTCCTGGAACGAGGAACGGGTCGAAAGGTGGAAGGCGAGCGTGCGCTCACCCTCACGCGAGTGGTCATCAAGGATAAACAGTTCGGTAAACGGCCGCCCGACAAGCCGCGCGGCATCGCGGCCGATCACCTCGCCGATGGTGGGCGAGACATAGGTGATCGAACCGCGCCGGTCGGTTTCCCAGAACCAGCCCTGGCGCGTCTGCTCGAAGTCGTTGAGAATCAGTTCTGCGCGGTGCTGCGCGCGTTCCACGGCGATCTGGCGTTCCTGCATCGCACGGTTTTCCCGCGCCTGACGGATCGATGCATAGGAACCGATCACCGCGCCCGCGGCGAGCACGAGAATCACCACGGGATCGCGCGTCACCAGCACCAGCCCGACCCAGAGCGAAAGCTGCGCGGTGACCAGCGCGGGAAGGCGATTGGCGCAGAAAATCGCCGCCATCATGCCGACCACGGCCATGGTCGCAAGGCTGGTAGCGCCGCCCTCTCCCTGCACGTCGGCGTTCCATACGGCCATGGCGACGCCGAACAGCAGCATCGGCAGGCCCACCGCAATGGTAAGCGCTGCGGCCTTGGTTCGCGGCTCGAGCGGCTTGTTGCGCTCGAAGCGGGCGAGCCACTTGCCGGCCGAAGCGAGCAAGGCTGCCATGATCACGCAGGTTAGCGTTGCCTGCGGGGGAAAGGAGAAGGAAAACAGGCTGTTGGCAACCATTGCCGAGAGCAGCAGCGGCCCCATGATCCACCAGTCGCGAGCGAGCTGGTGCTGAGCAACGATCCGTTGGGAGCGCGCCGCGACGGTGCTTCCAGACTTGCGCGAGGAGCCCACCGCAATCGGCTTCTGAGCAGCGGCTGGCGCAGGCGGTTGTGCACGCGCGTCACCGCGCGGATGCTCTTGCCGCAGACCCGTTTCGTTACTCATCCTTCCCAGTTGCCAAATTGCATTTGAAAAACGGTTAATTGCGCCCGGTTTCTCGCCTGCTCGGCGCACCGTTACGGATGGATCGCGGGCGCGTGCGAAAAAATCGCAGATTTGGCTTGCGCATCGGCCCGATTCGGATTGCAAAGGAGCAAAGATACGAATGACTGGGGTGAGGCATGCGGCATATTGCGATCATCGGTTCGGGCCCGGCCGGTTATTACACAGCAGAAGCGGCGCAGAAGCAGTGGGGGGACGATGTCCTCGTCGACATCTTCGACCGCCTCCCCGTGCCCTTCGGGCTGATCCGCACGGGCGTTGCCCCCGATCACCAGTCGATCAAGGGCGTTTCCAAGCGATATGAAGCCGTTGCGCTTTCGGAAAACGTCCGCTTCCTGGGCAATGTCACCGTCGGCCAGGACGTGTCGATCGCCGAGCTTGAGGCCATGTACGACGCCGTTGTCCTCGCCACAGGCGCACCGCATGACAAGAAGCTGGGACTGGAAGGCGAAGACCTGGCCGGCGTGCATGGCAGCGCGGCATTTGTCGGCTGGTACAACGGCCACCCGCAGTTCGCCACGCTCGATCCCGACGTCACCGGCACGCAGGCCGTGGTTATCGGCAATGGCAACGTCGCGCTCGACGTAGCCCGCATCCTTGCCAAGACCCGTGCCGAATTTGCCGGGAGCGACATTGTGGCCCATGCGCTTGACGTGCTGGAGGGGTCACGGATCGAACAGATCACGATCCTTGGCCGGCGCGGACCGCACCAGATTGCCATGACCACCAAGGAACTGGGCGAACTGGCCCACCTTTCCCGCGCCTGCCCGCGCGTCGATCCGGCAGACCTGCCCGATGAAGGCGAGGATGCCCTTCTCGAACCCGGCCAGCGCAAGGCGGTGACGCACCTGCGCAGTTTCGCCGCAATTCCCGAAAGCCACCGCGCCGACAAGCCGATCGAGATCGAATTCGATTTCTTCGCTGCGCCCAAACGCATCATCGGGGATGGCAGCAAAGTTACCGGGGTGGAGGTTGAGCGTACGCGGCTTGATGGCGGCCGCGCCGTCGGCACGGGGGAAACCTATGTCATTCCCGCCAGCCTTGTCATTGCCTGCATCGGTTACCAGACCTCGCCAATTCCTGGCGTTCCCTTCGAGGAGGGAGCAGGCCGCTTTGCCAATGTCGATGGCCGCATCCTGCCGGGGCTGTACTGCGTCGGCTGGGCGCGTCGCGGCCCTTCCGGCACGATCGGCACCAACCGTCCGGACGGCTTTTCGGTTGTCGAGCGGATCGTCGAGGATTTTGAATCGGGCGCGGGGCAGGGCGGAAAGCCCGGGCGCAGCGCTTTCGATGCGCTGGCCGAGCAGCGGCAGCTCAAGATTGTTCGCTATCGCGACTGGCAAAAGATCGACGAGGCCGAAGTGGCCCGCGCGCGCGAGGATGCCCCCCGCGAAAAGTTCGTGCACGTCGATCACATGATCGAGGCGGCCGGCAAGCACTGAACCGGCATAACCTGCCGTTTACCATGATGGCCTAGATCGGGCGGCCGAAGGAGCCGCCGGATGAGTGCCGCCACGACGCCTGCCCCACGCCCGTCCGCCCCCTTTCCGGCGCGGATGGCAACGCTCGATGCATTGCGCGGGACTGCGGCGATCCTCGTCATGCTGGATCACATGGACAACTGGTTCCCCGGACTGGCCTTGCTGCCCATGCCGGGCGGCTACCTGGCCGTGGACCTGTTCTTCGTCCTGTCTGGCTTCGTCCTGGCGCGTGCCTATGAACCCCGCTTTGCCGCCGGACTGCAACTGGATCGCTTTGTCCGCCTGCGCCTTGCCCGTGTCTGGCCGATGGCGGGGCTTGCAGCCCTGTTCGCCGTGCTGGTTCACGGCGCCCATCCGGCCATGGCACTGCTGGTGCCCGATTTCCGTTCGGCCGAGGGTCTCTTCCCGGCCAACCCGCCGATGTGGTCGCTGCTCTTCGAACTGCTGGTCAACGTGGCATGGGGGGCAATCGCCCTCCACCTGTCAAACCGGGCGCTCGGCGCGCTGGTTGCTGCCAGCGGCCTTGCCCTTTGGTCCCTAATTCCAAGCACCGGCCTGTCCGAAATCGGCGCTTTCTGGTCGACTGCCGGGGCGGGACTGGTCCGTACGCTGTTCTCGTTCAGCCTGGGGATCGCCCTGTACCGCCTCCACGCGCGGCACGGCACGGTGCGGGTTTCACCTTGGATTGCGTGGCTGGCGGCGGCTGCGCTTGTCGCGGCGCTCGCTTTCGATCCGGCAAGGCGCGGACTGTGGGACGCCCTGTGCGTCTTTGTGATACTGCCCGCGCTGGTCTGGCTGGGGGCCTGCCACGAGATGCCGCAGCGACGCACCGCAAGCGCCCTGGGCGACCTATCCTATCCGCTCTATTGCATCCATGTTCCGCTGCTGGTGCTGCTGCCCGAGAACAGCGGCGCGATTGCGGCGGGAACGCTGGGCCTGATCGCCCTTGCCTGGGCGCTGGACCGCTGGTTCGACAGGCCCTTGCGGGCCCTGCTGACCGGCTGGATCAGCCGGCCTGCAAGGATCAGACCCGCATCGGCATGAGGACGTAGAGCGAAGGCGCCTTTTCATCCTTGCGGATCAGCGTCGGTGCACCGGCATCGGCCAGGTGAAGTTCCACCGTATCGCCATCGATCTGGGCAAGGATGTCCTTGAGGTAGTTGGCGTTGAAGCCGATCTCGATGCCTTCGGCCTTGTAGTCCGCCGGCAGCTCTTCCGCCGCCGTGCCGTTGTCCGGCGAGGTAACCGAAAGCGTGACGCGATCGTTGTCCAGCGCGATCTTGACGGCGCGGGTCTTCTCGGTGGCGATGGTCGCCACGCGATCGACGCCTTCATAGAAGCTGCGCGGATCGAGCCGCAGCAGTTTGTCATTCCCGGTGGGAATAACGCGGCTGTAATCGGGGAAGGTTCCGTCGATCAGCTTGGAGGTCAGCACGACGCCGTTCTCACCGCCCAGGGTGAAGCGCACCTTGGACGCGGAAAGATCGATCAACACATTTGTATCGAGCGATTCTTCCAGCAGCTTGCGCAGTTCGGCAACGCATTTGCGCGGCACGATCACGTCCGGCATGCCCTCTGCACCGTCGGGCCGCTTCAGCGTATAGCGGGCAAGGCGGTGGCCATCGGTGGCGGCAGCCTTCAGCTCGTCATCGGTGACGTGCAGGAAAATGCCGTTCAGGTAATAGCGCGTTTCCTCCGTGCTGATGGCAAAGCGGGTGCGGTCGATCAGTTCGGCCAGCGTAGCGGCGGGCAGTTCGAAGCTGGTCGGCAGGTCGCCTTCAACGATAACGGGAAAATCGTCGCGCGGCAGGGTCGGCAGGCTGAAGCGGCTGCGCCCGGCCTTCACCGTCATGCGGTTGTCCGAGACTTCGAGGCTGACCTGCGAACCGTCGGGCAGCTTGCGGGCAATGTCGAACAGCAGGTGGGCGGAAACGGTGATCGCACCCGGCACGTCGACGGAAACGGCGCCCATCGTCTCGACGACCTGGATGTCGAGGTCCGTCGCCATCACCTTGACGGCACCGGCGCCCGATGCCTCGATCAGCACGTTCGACAGGATCGGAATGGTATTGCGTCGTTCGACGACCGACTGGACGTGCGACAGGCACTTCAGCAGCGTCGCGCGTTCGATTGTGGCTTTCATCTCGTCCGCTTCCCCCTCGGGCACGCAAGAATCGGCTGCGCGCCGGAAATTTTTCGGACTTTCTTCCTTAACGCGGGGGCGGCGCGCGGCAAGCACAACCTGCCGGATGCACGGCGAAGCTGGGGATAAAGCGGGGGATTTGCGCCCCCGCCGCATCCCATGCGATCAGAGCATCGCCATGCCGCCGTTCACGTGCAGCGTCTGCCCGGTAACATAGCCCGCTTCCTTGCTGGCGAGATAGGCGACAGCGGCGCCGATATCCTCGCCCTCGCCCATGCGGCCCATCGGGATGCGGCTGTTCAGCGCTTCCTTCTGGCCATCGGGCAGGCCGTCGGTCATCGCGGTGCGGATGAAGCCGGGGGCAACGCAGTTCACGGTCACGCCGCGGCTGGCGAGTTCCTGCCCAAGGCTCTTCGACATGCCGACAAGTCCGGCCTTGGCCGCGGCATAGTTCACCTGCCCCGGATTGCCGGTGGCCCCGACGACGCTGGTGATCGTGATGATGCGGCCGAAGCGCGCCTTCATCATCGGCTTGGTGGCGGCGCGCATCAGGCGGAAGGCGGCTTCAAGGTTGATCTTGATCACCTGCTCCCACTCCTCGTCCTTCATCCGCATGGCAAGGTTGTCGCGCGTGATGCCGGCGTTGTTCACCAGGATGTCGATCTTGCCCAGCGTATCGACCGTGGCGGGAACAAGGTGTTCGACCTGTTCGGTGTTCGAAAGGTCGCAGGTGATTTCCACGTGGTCGTGGCCGTAGGTATCGTTCAGCTCTTCGCGGAAGGCGCGCAGCTTGCCCGGGTTGGTGCCCGAAAGCGCCAGCCGGGCGCCCTGGCGGGCGAGAGCGTGGCTGATGGCCGAGCCGATGCCGCCCGCAGCGCCGGTGACAAGCGCGGTCATGCCGGTAAGGTCGAAAAGGCGGTGGTCCATGGCGCAACAACTCCTCTGCGTTTGATCCCGCTCCTTGCGCCTCGGCGCGCCCGCGTCAACGCCCCGGCGCAGCCTTATCCGGCATGAAGCTGGTCCGGCGCACTTCGGCAATGCGCCCCTCGCTGATCCGGCCTTCCACCAGTTCGTAGCCAAGCAGCGCAAATATCCGGCCGCGCAGGAAGATCGGCCGGGCATTCCCGTACCAGTCGACGCAGGAGGCAACGCAGCCATCGTCAATGGACTTGAGAAGGCCGGAATCTAGCGTGCCGAGCGGCGCAAACTTGCGGTCCTTGCGGGCCATGAAGAAGATGCCGGAACCATAGCCGTAGGATCCGGGCCGCATCGGCAGGCCGACCGGCAGGCCCAGCGTTCCGTCGGTTCCATCAGTGTTATCCGCGCGGAAGAAATAGGCCTGGCTGCGCGATTCACCCTCGCGCGCACCGGGCAGGTCATAGCTGTCGACCACGGCAGACCCGCGCCCGTCGAGCGCGACTGCCTGGAAGCGCAGGCTGCCGCCATTGCCATCGGCGCTGACCGGGTTGCCGACAAGGATGGCGTCCTTGCCCATCTGGTCAATGCGCGAAAGGCTCATGTCCGTATCGAGCCGGGCGATCATCCCGCCATCAAGCGGCACGGCATAGACCGGGCGCGGCCCCGTGTAGGGGGTGTAGCGCCCATTGGCATAGCTGCCGCTGTAATAGGTTGCGCCATAAAGCAGGTGATTGCCGACGTAGCGGTTCTTTATGCCGGACATGTCCCCGCCGGGAAGCGGGCGGTAATCGGCCTTGCGCGGCGCGCCTCCTCCCGAGCCGAAGCGGCTGGAGGGCAGCTTGAGCAGGGCCAACTGCCCACCGCCCACGATCTTGTTGAGCCACATGGCATCGCCGCCGTATTCCGGGCGCACAAGCGCGTGCAGTGTGCCGTCAGGTTCCGAGCGCAGGCCGAACTGGTCGCTCGGCCCGCCCCAGACAACCGCGGCGGAGGGGCGTTTGCCATCGAAGGGGATGCGATAGACGATGCCGCGCTGGTCAGGCTTTCTGCGATCGTTCCATGGGCGCTGGAACAGGTTGCCGGTCCAGACGTAAACGCCGTCCTGCCCGACATAGAAGGTGCGACCATAAGACCCCATGACCACGGTCGAATCGCAGCTCAGCCGCACGGCCGCGAGATCGCACATCGTCACCGAATGGAAGGCGCTGACGTTGAACGCAGGGTTGTTTACCAGCAGGTCCGGCAGGTAGATCCGGTTGACCGAGGCGGCAGGCTCGAACCTCGATTTCTCGCGACCCTCGCTCCATCGGCGCAGGGCCGGCAGGTTCTGCAGCGGCTTGTCGCGGTTGATGTAGTTGGGCGCGTAGAACACCAGCTTGCTGCCGATCAGCCGCGAGGCATAGTTGTCCGACGAGTAATAGTCGCCCGAGCGCAGGTAATGCGTATCGACATAGGTGAGCTTGCCGGCGGCGTCGATGCGGAAGCGGTTAAGCTCGGTCCCCTGGCGGGCATAGGTGTAGCCCATCACCAGCACGGTATCGCCGGTAATCAGCATTTCGTCAT
Organism: Novosphingobium sp. TH158; assembly: GCF_002855555.1. Lineage (NCBI taxonomy): Bacteria > Pseudomonadati > Pseudomonadota > Alphaproteobacteria > Sphingomonadales > Sphingomonadaceae > Novosphingobium > Novosphingobium sp. TH158. Next base: position 56,181 of record NZ_PKRT01000002.1, read on the forward strand.
ACCAGGCCCTGCCACCGTCATGCTCGGGCGGAAAGGCGTTGATCATGTCGATCGGGGTCAGGCTCTCATCGCCGACCGCCACGGTGAAAAGCCGGCCGCGCCGCAGCACGACCAGGTGCTTGCCATGGACCTTGACGATGCCGCCCTCGTCGACGCCGGCCGTCTGGACATTGGTGATCGATTCCGCAGCGGCTGGCGCTGGTGCAGCGGCATCCGCGGAAACCGCGACCGGCGGCGGCGGCGCTGGCGGTGGAACCGGCGGCTGGGGCGGAACGCCCTGGTTGATCGTGGTCTGGTAAGCATCGGCCCGCTTGAGCAGCGCTTTCAGCTCGGCCTCTCCGCGCAGGGTCCGCATGCCTTCTGCACCGAAGGCCGGAGCCGTGCCCGCCAGCAGCCATGCCGCCAAGGTCACGCCTGCCAGCGTCCGCCTGCCCTGCCTGTGCCCGATCACCATCGCACGTTCCCCCTTACGACTGCCTCTCCATGCGACAGGAAACGCCGCACAGGATGAGCCGAGGATGAACGAAGCATCCGCCTCATGCAAAGCCGAAAGCGGCCGACCCCGGAAGGGATCAGAGATCCTTCGCGAGCGCCTCGATATCGGCCATTCCGACCACGCTGGTGATCGAGACATCGGCGACCGAACGGCCGATCATCGGGCCGAGCACCTTGCCGCCCAGTTCGACGAACTGGCCCACCCCGGCGTCCTTCATCGCAATTGCGCTTTCGCGCCAGCGCACCCGGCCGGTTACCTGTTCGACCAGCAGGCGCTGGACCTCTGCCGGGTCGGTCACCACCGATGCAGTGACATTGGCAAAAAGCGCAACGCTGAGCGCACCCGGCGGCGTCTTGCCGAGCGCCTCGGCCATGGCATCGGCCGCAGGCTGCATCAGCGGGCAGTGGAACGGAGCGGAGACCGGCAGCAGCATGCCGCGCTTGATCTCGAAATCCTTGACCATGGCAACCGCGCGCTCGATCGCCTCGCGATGGCCCGAGATCACGACCTGCGTCGGGTCATTGTCGTTGGCGACAGTGCAGACCTGCCCCTCGGCCGCGGCTTCGGCAAGGCGCGAGGCCTTGTCCATGTCCGCGCCGAGAAGTGCCGCCATGGCGCCGACGCCGACCGGAACCGCGGCCTGCATCGCCTGACCGCGCAGCTTCAGCAAGCGCGCCGTATCGGCCAGGCTGAACGCCCCGGCGGCGCAAAGCGCGGTATATTCGCCCAGGCTGTGCCCGGCAACGAAGTCCGCCTTGTCGGCCAGGCTGATGCCGCCTTCCTTTTCCAGCACGCGCAGCACGGCGATGGCATTGGCCATGATTGCCGGCTGGGCATTCTCGGTAAGCGTCAGCTGGTCTTCCGGACCTTCGCGCATGATCGTCGAAAGCTTCTGGCCGAGCGCGTCGTCCACTTCCTCGAACACTTCGCGCGCAGCGGCGCTGGCTTCGGCAAGTTCGACACCCATGCCGACCTTCTGGCTGCCCTGTCCCGGAAAAACGAATGCGCGCATGGCTGCGGTCCCCTCCAAATGAAAGCTGGCGCGCCCCTATGGCTGACGAAAGCCCCTGACAAGCCCGAAGGGCACAATCCTGTTGTCAGCATCGTGTCCGATATCGGCCCCACCGAGGAACGCTATGGCATGCCGGTCGCACCAATCGCGCGCAATCTGGGCCGCATCGCTGCCGAACGGACGGTCGTTATCGGGCACGTCGCTGACCCGGCCGAGCCGCAGCCCGGCGATGCCGCCAAGGTGGGCGGTTGCATGGAAGAACAGGCGGTCGACCGCGTAAAGGTGCTCGCTCACCTCCTCCACCTGCACGACATGGCCCGCCAGCCCCGGCATGAGCGGCGTGCCGGCCAGCATGGCCAGTGTCGTGAGGTTCAGGGCGACAGTCGGCCGGTCATCCAGCGAAGGTTCCAGCCCTGCTCCATTGCCGGTCAGCCAGTCGAACACCCGCGCTATCGCTGTGCTGCCACCCGTGCGGCGTATATCGGCTGGCATCGGCGCGTGGACGGGCCGGCCGATCCGCTCGCGGTACAGTCCGCCGAGCAGGTAGCCCATGTCCGAATAGCCCAGGAACGCCTTGTCCTGCGCGCGGTGATCGAAAGCCGCCAGCGCAGCCTGCGCAATCCGGTTCGAGCCATAGCCCCCGCGAGCAAACCACACCGCGTCGAAAGCGGGATCGTTGGCGCACTCGACCAGTGCCGCAAGGCGCGCCGCGTCGGGCCCGGCAAAGTGGCCTTCGGAGGCGAAGCATTGCGGGTGGACGGTGAGTTCGATGCCGGGCCAGCCACGCGCCAGATCGGCCACCCGCGCGGCATCCTCGTGCGAAATCGGACAGGCCGGGGCGCAGATGGCGATGCGGATCATCGCTTCCTCCTATCCGAGGTTGTTTCCAAGGCAAAGGGCGCATACCGAGCGAGCATGACATCGCTTACCCAACACCCCTGGTTCTTCTCCGGCATCGGCGGATCGGGAATGCTGCCGCTGGCGCTCATCCTGAAGGGCCTCGGTGCCCAGGTCGCCGGATCCGACCGCAGCCGTGACCAGGGCCGAACGCCGGAAAAGTTCGCCTGGCTGGAAAGCCTGGGTTTCAGCCTGTTTCCCCAGGACGGCAGCGGCGTGACCAGCGACCGGCAGGTGATCGTGGCATCGGCGGCGGTCGAAGATACCGTGCCGGAAATGGTCCGCGCCCGTGAATTGGGCTGCCCGCGCATGAGCCGCGCCGAATTGCTCTCGCGCCTGTTCAACGCCGCGCCTTGCGGGATCGCCATCGCCGGCACCAGCGGCAAGAGCACGGTGACCGGGATGACCGGCTGGATCCTCGAACAGGCCGGCCGCGCGCCCACCATCATGAACGGCGCCGTGATGAAGAACTTCGTCGCGCCCGACGCCCCTTTCGCCTCGGCCCGGGTCGGATCGGGAGAGGTCTTCGTCTCCGAAGTCGATGAAAGCGACGGTTCGATCGCCCTCTACAACCCGGAAGTGGCGGTGCTGCTCAACGTCAGCCTCGATCACAAGTCGATGGAGGAACTGCGCGAGTTGTTCGGCGATTTCCTGCGCCGGGCCAAGGCAGCAGCGGTCAATCTGGACGATCCGGAAGTGCGGGCACTCGTTCCGGGAGATCGCGGGCATTGCCGGACCTTCGCGATCGAGGCGCAGGATGCCGACATTGCCGTCGTCCCCGGCTCCATCATTGAAAGCCCGACAGGCATTGCCGCCCAGGTGCGCGAAAGCGGCAACGGCGCGGTCCACCGGCTGGAACTGCGCGTTCCGGGCCGGCACAACCTTGCCAACGCCCTTGCCGCCATGGCTGCTGCCAGCATGGCCGGGGTCTCTCTGGGCGAATGCATTTCGGCCCTGTCCTCCTTCGCCGGTCTGGCGCGCCGGTTCGACATCGTCGGCACCAGCGCTTCGGGCATCACAGTCATCGACGATTTCGGCCATAACCCGGAAAAGTGCGCTGCCACCCTTGCCGCGCTGAAGGCTCACCCCGGCCGGGTGATCGCCTTCTTCCAGCCCCACGGCTATGGCCCGCTGCGCCAGATGGGCCACGAACTGGCCGAGGTCTTCGCACGGATGCTGGGACCGGACGATGTCACGATCTTGTGCGATCCGGTCTATTTCGGCGGCACGGTCGATCGCTCCGAAGGCTCGGAACGCATTGTCCGCCTGATCGCCGAAGCTGGCGGCAAGGCGGAATATGTCCCCTCGCGCGAGGACTGCGGCAAGCGCATCGCCGCCATCGCCCGGCCGGGTGACAGGGTTGTCGTGATGGGCGCGCGCGACGATACGCTCTCCGCATTCGCCCGCAGCATTCTTGACGAGGTGAGCAGTTGATGAGGATTTGCGCTGCGCTGGCCATCCTGCTTTCAGCATCCGCCAGTGCCGCGCCGCAGGCGCCCTTGCGGCTTGAGGGTGCCTACCGCTTCACCAGCACCGCAGTCGACAGTGTCAGCCTGAAGCCCGTCTGCACCGAAACCTGGACCTTTGGCGGGGACAGGATGACCGTCAGCAGCGGCGAGGAAGTGGTGGACAAGCAGTTCCGCACCCAGCGCAACCGGACCGGCGACTGGCTGGTCACCCGCGCGATCGCCACCAACGGCAAGCCCGATTGCACCGGCCATTCAACCGCGAAACCGGACAGGAGCGAGCGCCGGACCTACCTGCTGCCGATGAACGGCGGAGACGTGATGCTCTGCCCGCCTCCCGGCATGACGGCGGAGGGCATCCCCGTGATCAGCGACTGCTTCGGCACCCTTCGCCGCGCGGCGCGCTAAACGCTTAATTCTGCGGTACTCCCTCCGTCCTCTGGTGCATGGTTAACATGCATTGGGGGAAACGATGATGCCGGATGGACAGGAAGCCGCCACGTTCCAGTTGCGCCGGGCCGAGCGCGTGGCCTTCGACCTGATGGTCAAGTACCGCCTCTGGGGCTTTCGCGGTACGATCATGCTGAAGGACATGACGCCCTTCGGCGCGCGGATCGAGGGCCTGCCGGACCTTCGCATGGGTGACGAGGTGACGCTCCTTCTGCCCGGCCTGCAGCCCAAGCATTCGACTGTCGCCTGGGCCGATGGCAGCTCTGCCGGGGTCGAATTCGACCATCCGCTGCACGGCGAAGTCTTCAAGGATCTGGTCCGCGACTACGCGCGGTCGCGCCCGACGTTCGATACGGTGCCGGCACCCCTGCGCGCCGCGGCGTGATCCATCGCTGCGGCGCTCTTGGCAGGGACGCGCAGGCATGGATAACCTCTCCACCGGACAACGATCCGGGAGAGAACTCATGCGCCGCCTGATCCTGCCTGCGCTTGCCGCAATCGCCTGCGCTTCCGCCGCCCACGCCGACGATCCGAAACCGCGTCCGGTCTTTACCGAGGACGGCACGGTAAAAGTCCCGGCCTTCGAACTGCCGCCATCCGCCTTTCTCAGCCCCGAAGCGCTCGCCCAGCAGAAGGCGCGCGCCCGGATGGGCCTGCCGATCATGGACAGCTCGCGCGGGGAAATGTCGGCGGTAGAGGCGCGCAAGGCGCTGGCCCGCTACCTGCAGCCGCAGGTGGATCGCTACCTCAAGATGTTCGCGGTCGATGTCAGCGAAACGACCATCGCCGGCGTTCCGGCAAGGATCGTCGCGCCAAAGGGCGGCAAGGCCGATCCGAAGCGCGTGCTGATCAACCTGCACGGCGGCGCTTTTTCCACCTGCTGGGAAAGCTGCTCGCTGATCGAATCGGTGCCGATCGCCGGAACGGGCAATTTCCGGGTGATTTCGGTCAACTATCGCATGGGGCCGGAAGCGCGCCATCCTGCCGGACTGGAAGACGTCGAAAAGGTCTATCGCGACCTGCTCAAGCGCTACAAGCCAAGCCAGATCGGCGTGTTCGGCTGTTCGGCGGGCGGTGCGCTGACTGCCCAGCTGGGTGCCTGGCTGCCCAAGCGCGGCCTGCCGCAACCCGCAGCGCTCGGCATCTTCGGCGCGGGCGGGCTCCGATTCGGCGCGGGCGATTCGGCATGGATAGCCTCTGCCATCGACGGCTCCTTCGCCGGCCCCGCCAAACCCGGCGAGAAGGCCATCGACATGACCAAGGGCTATTTCGATGGCGCGGACATGGGCGACGATGTCCTCTCCCCCGCCCTGCACCCGGCGGTGATCGCCAAATTCCCGCCCAGCCTGGTCATCACCGGCACGCGCGCGATGGACATGACGCCAGCGATCTTCACCAATTCCAAGCTGCTGGAAGCCGGGGTCAGATCAACCCTGATCGTCGGCGAGGGCATGGGCCATTGCTATATCTACAGCGAGGACCTGCCCGAGGCGAAGGCCGCCTGGCAGGTGATCGTCCGGCACTTCAGGGAAAACCTGAAGTAACCGGTCAGTGCGCCTTGCCGTCCTTGCGCGGCAGGATGTGCACGACCCAGGCGACCAGCCCGCCGAGGACGAGCCCGACCACGGCCGAGGCCACGGCATAACTCAGCCAGCCGAGCAGGCCGCCGAGCGGGCCGGTGGCCAGTTCTACCCAGTGCTGCACCGCATGGGCGGCATCCGACGGGGCGTGGAAGCCCAGTTCGTGGCTGCCATGCAGCAGGATGCCGCCGCCGACCCACAGCATGGCCGCAGTGCCAACCGTGGACAGGACCGCCAGCAGCTTTGGCATGGCGAGCAGCAGCCCGCGCCCGAAAGCCTTAGCGGCGGCAGTACGGCGGTTTTCGACCATGTGCAGGCCGATGTCGTCCATCTTCACGATCAGCGCGACCGCGCCATAGACCAGCACGGTGATGGCAATCGCCACCGCCGCAAGGATCAGCGCACGGCTGAGCAAGGGTTCGTTCGCCACCTCGTTCAGGGCAATGGCCATGATTTCGGCGGAAAGGATGAAGTCCGTCCGCACCGCACCGGTCACGCGTTCGCGCTCGAATTCGGCCATGTCGGTGATCGGATCTTCCAGCGTCTCGCCGATCTTGTCCGCGCCAAGCTTCTCGACGACTTTCTCGGCGCCCTCGAAGCAGAGGAACAGACCACCCAGCATCAGCAACGGCGTGATCGCCCAGGGCACGAACTGGCTGAGCAGCAGGGCAGCGGGAAGCAAGATCAGCAGCTTGTTCCGCAGCGAGCCCTTGGTGATCTGCCAGATGATCGGCAATTCGCGATCGGGAGTGAACTCGGTGACGTAGCTTGGCGTCACGGCCGCATCGTCGATCACCACGCCAGCAGCCTTGGACCCTGCCTTGGCGGCGGCCACGCCGACATCGTCGATCGAGGCGGCAGCCGTCTTGGCGATGACCGAAATATCGTCGAGCAGGGCGACGAGGCCGGATGGCATGGAATGGAACTCCCCGATGGACGTGATCTGACCTGCGGTTTGGGGCAGGCAGCCCCGTCGATCAAGGGGTTGTGCGACTATTCCAGCGAATCGAGCACATAGCCGAGCGAGCGGACGGTGCGCAGCGGATCGGGCGCGCCCGCCGCCACCAGCGATCGGCGCAGGCGGCCGATCCACACGTCCACCGTGCGCTCGTCGATACCCAAAGCGTGCTTACCAAGGTGCTCGATCAGCGCCCCGCGCGAAAAGACCTGGTCAGGGTTCTCGAGGAAATGGACGAACAGGCGGAATTCGTTGGGCCGCAGCGAAACGATGCTGCCTTCAAAGCGTACCTGGTGCGCTGCGATATCTACCGCGATGCCGCCGTGGCGGTGAACCTGGCGGGGAGCCAGCGCAGCGGTGCGTGCGCCGGCCCCGTCAACCCGCTCGACGATCCTGTCTGCATCGAGCGGCCCGAGCAGGTAATCATCGGCCCCGGCCTGCAGGGCCCTGCGGCGCGCCTCCATGTCGGCGCTTTCCAGCACCATGGTCAGGTGCGCGCGCCGGGTCGGTCCGGCATCACGCAAGCGTCGGCAGAGTTCGAGCCCGGACATCTGCGGGCAGATCCAGTCGATGAAGGCCCAGACCCGGCCTTCCGAAGCATCTGCCGATGGCAGGTCGGATAGGTCATGCAAGCGCCACGACGGGCGCCGCTGGCGCAGTTCGCTCACCAAATGCGGCGGCGGATCGGTTATCAGGACAGTTGTCATCATGGTTATGTTCGTAGAGATGTTGTTTGGGGAATGATGCCCTGCCGGGGTGACGGTTTCATGACGGCCATGCGGCAGCCATGTTGCTGTCTGCGAGACGTAGTTTTTCCGTCGGACCGGTGCCATTGCCGCACTTGCCGCAGACTGTCAGGCCCCCGCCCGTGTCACACGACTGTCACATAAAACCGCGTGAATCCTGCGCATTTGCGGCCTAGAATCGTCTGCCGGAATTCAGGAGAGTCCATGCGTTTTCACTGGCCACTGCTCGCCGCCGTGCTCCTTGCTGCCAGCCCTGCCCATGCCGAGCGGCTGCAGTTCGACCATCGGCTCTATCCGCCGCTCAAGCAGGTGCTCGACAGCGGTGATCAGGGCATGGTCCATTTCAACGCATCCAACCCTGCGCGGCTGGTCGACCTGATCGCAGTCAAGGGCAAGTCGGCCAAGTCTTGGACCGAAGCTCTGGAAATCATCGCCCTCGCCCGTCCGCGCGACGTGGCGACGGTGGCTGACTGGAGGGCTCTGATAGAGAAGCAGTCACTGGCTCGCTGCAAGGCGACCTTCGAAATTATTGCCCAGTCCGAAAACTCCATCACCTTCGAGCGCCGGTCTGCCGATTGCCGCGCCGAACGGGCCAACACCGCGATCTACCGGCTGGTCACAGGCAAGCGGTCCTGGTTCCAGCTCTCCGTTTATTCAAAGACGGGGCTCGATCCAGAGGCGCGGCGGCAATGGCTCGAACTGCTCGCTTCGGCCCGGCTTGAGTAGGCCGAACACAACCCTGACGCACACCGGTCACATCGCTGTCACCTAACTTACGCAGCGACGACACGAACGACTCCTAGAGCGGCGCCGAAGCCGGGCTCAGGGGGCGATTCGAGCACCCTGCACGGCGGAAAACCGACAACTGTCCAGGGAATCAGTCCAATGAAATCCGTTTCCACCCTTCGCTTTGCCTCGCTCGCCGCGATTGCCAGCGCGCTGATCGCCGTGCCGGGCGCGGCCCATGCGACCATCGCTGTCGGAGCCGAAGGCGTGACCGTTGCAGGAGCGCAGTCCGCAGACGCCGTCCCCGCCGATGAACAGACGCAGGATGGCACCTACAGCTCGGGCCTGACCGAAATCGTCGTCACCGCGACCAAGCGCGAGACTAACCTGCAGAAGACGCCGATCGCGATTTCGGTGCTCGCCCCCGACGCGATCAAGGACCGCCACGTGCAGAGCCTGATCGACATGGCCGACGGCGTCGTCCCTTCGCTGCGCGTCGCCACCTTCGAATCGCGCCAGACTGCTCTCACCATCGGCATCCGTGGCATCGTTCCCGCCGACGCCAACCAGACCGCGCGTGACCAGGGCGTGGGCGTCTACATCGACGGCGTCTACCTTGGCCGTCAGCAGGGCCTCAACGCCGCCCTGTTCGACATCCAGCGCGTCGAAGTGCTGCGCGGGCCGCAGGGCACGCTGTTCGGCCGCAATGCCGAAGGCGGCGCGCTCAACATCGTCACCCGCAAGCCGAGCGGCGAATTCGGTGGCCGCGCCACCGCCGGCTTCGGCAACTTCGGCAGCTACAACGGCGAGATCCACGTCGACCTGCCGGCCGTTGCGAACATCTCGGTCAAGCTGGACGGCCTGATCAACCACCAGGATGCCACCGTCACCAACCCGCTCGCCGGACAGACCGGCTGGAACTATCGCCACAACGTCGGCGGCCGCGTCACCGCGCTGTGGAAGCCGTTCGACGGGTTCTCGGTCGAAGTGTCCTATGACAAGGCCAAGGGCGAAAGCACCCCGCTTTACAGCCAGCTGATCAACTACAATCCCAACAACCGCCCGGTCGGCACCTATGTCGGCACCACGCTGACCTGCCCCGCCCCGGCCACCAGCTGCATCGCCCCGCTGTCGCCGCTGGTCGTGGTGACGGGTGAGAACACCCGCCAGACCGCCGCCGAAATCGGCGTGCCGCAGCAGCCGAGCATCGACCGCACCGAAGGCGTGACCGGCACGCTCAAGTACACGGTCGCCCCCGGCCTCGAACTGCGCTCGATCACCGCATGGCGTTCGGTCGGCACCGACCAGTGGGACAACTCGGGCGGCGCACACCGCACGATCTTTGCCCCCAATGCCAACTTCAGCCGCTACAGCCTGTCGAACCTGAGGCAGGACCAGTTCAGCCAGGAATTCCAGGCTGTCGGCTCGATGGACCAGCTCGAATATGCGGTCGGCCTCTACTACTTCACCGAGGAAGTCCGCGAATTCGCCGCCACGCCTTCGACCAACAAGTGGAACGCGACCGGCACCGGCTATACCATTAACGACGCGATGACCTGGCAGCAGGCCAACTGGTCGGTCCAGCGTGACAGCAACGCCAAGGCCAAGTCCTATGCCGCCTTCGCCCAGGCAACCTGGAGCCCGCGCGACAACCTGCACCTGACCGTGGGCGGCCGCTACACCAAGGACGAGCGCGAAGGCACGCTGACCAAGGTGCAGAACAAGCCGGCGAACTTCCCCTTCACCTTCGAAAACAGCCGCTTCGACCCGATGGTGACGCTGGCGATGGAACCGGCGGACGGGGTCAACCTCTATGCCAAGTACTCGACCGGCTACCGCGCCGGCGGTGCCAACGCGCGTTCGCAGACCTTTGCCGCCTTCGGTCCGGAATCGGTCAAGGCCTATGAACTTGGTGCCAAGCTCGACCTGCTCGACCGCCGCCTGCGCCTGAACCTTGCCGGCTACATCATGGACCGCAAGGGCACCCAGATCGACTTCGACAACGTCGATACCAACCCGACCAGCCCGACCTTCAACCTCCACACCCAGGAAACCCGAAACGCCCCCGGCGTGTCGAAGATCCGCGGTGTCGAGGCTGAACTGACCGCGCGTCCGGTCGACGGACTGACGCTGGGTGCGTCCTATGCCTATACCCACGTCGATGTACCGGCGATCGCCAACCCGTTCCTGCCGGGCAACCCGCTGACCAAGGTGTTCACCGCCTTCACGCCGAAGCACGCGGCCTCGGGCTACATCGACTATGATCTGCCGATCAATGACAGCGGCTCCAAGCTGCGCTTCCACATCGACGGCAACTACGCCAGCGAGCAGTACAGCTTCCAGGACGAGGACGTCCTCGCTCAGCCCAGCTTCATCGCCAATGCCCGCGTGGCGCTGGTGGACCTGCCGATGGGCAATGGCGGCCAGCTCGTCACCTTCTCGGTCTGGGCGCGCAACCTGTTCGACGAAACGCACTACTATCGCCGCTCTAACGCCAACAACAACACGCTAGGCGCCTATGCCAACTTCAACGCCCCGCGCACCTTCGGCGGCGATGTGACGATCAACTTCTGAGGTTTCACAGGAAGGTCCTCCCTTAATCCTTCCACCCTTGGGGCGGGCAGTCGGCATGGCTGCCCGCCCTCCTTTTGTGGCCTTCAGGCCGGGTTTGCGCTTGCAAAGCGGCGCAAATCCGCTAAGGGCCGCCACTTCCGCGTCCGCGCGGATACCCGAAGAAAGCCGGAGGGGCCCCGCAATCCCGCGGATCAGCCAGCGATCGGTTAGATTAGAGAAAGGCTGCACATGCCGTTGTACGAGCATGTTTTCCTGGCACGCCAGGATCTGAGCCAGGCGCAGGTTGATGCGCTGGCTGCTACCGCCACCGAGATCGTCGAAGCCAACCAGGGCAAGGTCACCAAGACCGAAACCTGGGGCCTCAAGAGCCTCGCCTACAAGATCGCCCGCAACCGCAAGGCGCACTTCGTGCTGCTCAACATCGATGCCCCCGCCGGCGTCGTTGCCGAACTCGAGCGTCAGACCGCGATCAACGAAGACGTGATCCGCTGGCTGACCGTCCGCGTCGACGAGCATGAATCGGGCCCCTCGGTTCAGATGCGCAAGAATGACCGCGAGCGCGCCAAGCGCCGTGAACGCGAGGAGTTTTGATCCATGGCACGCGCATTTTTCCGCCGCCGCAAGTCGTGCCCCTTCTCGGGCAAGAACGCGCCGAAGATCGATTACAAGGACACGCGCCTGCTTCAGGGCTTCATGTCCGAACGTGGCAAGATCGTGCCGAGCCGCATCACCGCCGTTTCCGCCAAGAAGCAGCGTGAACTGGGCCAGGCCATCAAGCGCGCCCGTCACCTGGGCCTGCTGCCCTACCTCGTGAAGTAAGGGGAGTACGGAACATGGAAATCATCCTCCTCGAACGTGTCGAGAAGCTGGGCGGGATCGGCGATGTCGTGACCGTGAAAGACGGCTACGCCCGCAACTTCCTGCTGCCCAACAAGAAGGCGCTGCGCGCCAACGAAGCCAACCGCAAGGTCTTCGAAGCCAACCGCGCCAAGATCGAAGCCGACAACGCCGAGCGCCGCAAGGCTGCCGAAGCCGAATCGGGCAACGTCGAAGGCAAGTCGGTCGTCCTGATCCGCGCCTCGTCGAACGCCGGCCAGCTTTACGGTTCGGTTTCGGTGCGTGACATCGTCGATGCCCTGGTTGCCGATGGCGCCCAGGTCACCAAGTCGATGATCGTGCTTGAGCGTCCGATCAAGACCATCGGCGTGTTCGACGTGAAGGTTGCCCTGCACCCGGAAGTGTCGGTCAACGTCAAGGTCAACGTCGCCCGCTCGCCGGACGAAGCCGAACAGCAGGCCCAGGGCGTCGACGTCCTTGCCCAGATGTTCGAAGAAGAAGCGAAGCCCGTCGGCTTCACCGAAGCCTTCGACCCCAACGCCGAACCGGGTGAAATCCCGGCCGACGTGGCGGAAGATGCTGCTGCGGCTGCTGACGAAGCCTGATCGCTTCCCCATTGCGGCAAGAATCGGGGCGCTCCTGCGGGGGCGCCCTTTTTCGTTGGACCGGGTCGATCACCCGCTGCCTTTGACAAACCAGTGCTTTTCCATATCCTTTCCTTGGCAAAAGGGGAAAGTCCATGGCCACAGCCGCAGCAGCCGTCGTCGCAAAAGCGCGGCGCCAGATCCAGCATCACTTCTTTTCGGCGGACGCCGTGCGGGCTGACCGGGCGGTGCCTTTCGCCCCCTCGAACCATGCCGAGGCGCGCCAATTCGAAAAGCTCGAAGCTGCGGGCGTCATCCACCGCGTCGGCGGGGATCGGTTCTGGCTCGATGTCGCCGCCTATGACCTGCACCTGCGCGCCCGACACACCCGTCTGAAGTGGACGCTGCTCACCTTGGTAGCGGTACTGGCCGTGATCATCATGGTGCTGGAGTACAGGCCCGGTTGATGGCTTGAGCTCAGACTTGCCACCACTCTCCGGGCGGCAATGCTTCAAGGCTCCATTCCCCCACGCGCCAGCGCACCAGGCGCAGCGTGGGCAGGCCGACCGCGGCGGTCATGCGGCGCACCTGGCGGTTTCGCCCCTCGTGAATGGTGAGCGCAATCCAGCTGTCGGGCACGGTCTTGCGGAAGCGCACCGGCGGGTCGCGCGGCCATAGCTGCGGATCGTCGATACGCTCCGCCCCGGCCGGCAGGGTCATCCCGTCCTTCAGCATCACGCCGCGCCGCAGCTTGCCGAGCGCCGCTTCGTCGGGCTCGCCTTCCACCTGGACGAGATAGGTCTTGGGCAGCTTGAAACGCGGATCGGCAATCCGCGCCTGGAGCCTGCCGTCGTCGGTGAGCAACAGCAGCCCTTCGCTGTCGGTATCGAGCCTGCCGGCAGGATAGACGCCCGGAACCTTGACGAAATCGGCCAGCGTCGGGCGCGGCGGACCGCCACGTTCCGGGGAAAACTGGCAAAGCACGCCGTAGGGCTTGTTGAACAGGATCAGCGCCATCGCCGCCTCCTCGCAGGATGGCCCGGCACTGTCAAAGCGGCAGCAAACCGGTTGCAATTGAAATGTAATCGCCGGGGCGCTATAGGCTTGCGATGAACATGATAGAAAAGACCATCGCGGAATTGGTCCGCGTTTATGAAACCGCCGTCGAAACCCTCCGCTCCGATATCCAGGCATTCGCAGCCGACGGCACCCTTCCCCCCGCAGATCGCCGCGAAACCCGCGCCTGGTGCTATCCGGAACTGCGCATCCGTTATTCGGGTGTCGAGAACCGGCCCGACCTCGCCCGTGCCTTCGGTCGACTCGGTCACAAGGGCACCTTCGCCACGACGGTCACGCGCCCGGCGTTCTTTGCCGATTACCTCACCGAACAGCTCTCGCTCATCGCCGATGATTACGAGATCGAGGTAGAGGTTGGCCGATCGACGCAGGAAATTCCCTTCCCCTATGTCATCGATGCCAGCTCGGGCCTCGGCACGCTGCGCGCGCAGGACATGGCGCGGCATTTCCCGGCAACCGAACTGGCGCTGATCGGCGACGAACTGGCTGACGGCATCGACCTTTCCGGACCCGATGCCGATATCCCGCTGGCCCTGTTCGACGGGCTTCGCACCGATTTCAGCCTTGCCCGTCTTGCCCACTACACCGGCACGGCCATCGAACACTTCCAGCGGTTCATCCTGTTCACCAATTACCACCGCTATGTCGATGAATTCGTTGACTGGGCAGGCAAGCAACTGGGCAAGGGCGATTACGTGGCGCTTTCCGGCGCCGGCGGGCTGCTGCTCGACCAGCCGACCGACAATGCCCGCGATCGCCTGTCTGACACGGCATGGCGGCGCCACCAGATGCCGGCCTATCACCTGATCGCCAAGGACGGGATGGGCATCACTCTCGTCAACATCGGCGTCGGCCCCTCGAACGCCAAGACGATTTGCGATCACCTGGCGGTCCTGCGCCCGGAAGCCTGGCTGATGATCGGCCACTGCGGCGGGCTGCGCGATACCCAGCGCATCGGCGACTACGTACTCGCCCATGCCTACCTGCGCGACGATCACGTGCTCGATTGCGTGCTGCCGCCGGAAATCCCCATCCCCGCCATTGCCGAAGTGCAGGTGGCGCTGGCGCAGGCGGCCGAGACGGTGAGCGGCGATACCGGCGCGAATCTCAAGAAGCGGATGCGCACCGGCACGGTCGTCACCACCGACGATCGCAACTGGGAGCTGCGCTATACCGACAGCGCATTCCGCTTCAGCCAGAGCCGCGCCATTGCCATCGACATGGAAAGCGCGACCATTGCCGCGCAGGGCTTTCGCTTCCGCGTGCCCTACGGAACGCTGCTCTGCGTGTCCGACAAGCCGCTGCACGGCGAGATCAAGCTGCCGGGCCAGGCCAACCGGTTCTACGAGGAAGCCATTGCCGCCCACCTCAAGATCGGCGTGCTGACTTGCGAACTGCTCAAGGCGGAGGGGCCGAGGCTGCACAGCCGCAAGCTGCGCGCCTTCAACGAACCGCCGTTCCGTTGATCCCGCGCCCCCGGCGAGACTATCACCGGGGGTTCAGGTTTTCAGCTTACCAGCCGCAGTTCTCGCCCTTGGTTTCCTGCTTCAGGAACTTCGAGAGCGGGGCGAAGTAGTTGAGCATCGACTTGCCGCTCATTTCGCGGGTGCCGGTGAAGGCCTGCAACGCGTCGGGCCAGGGCTTCGATGCCCCCATGGTCAGCATGGCGTTCAGCTTCTCGCCCACCTGCTTGTTGCCGTAGAACGAGCAGCGATGCAGCGGCCCCTTCCAGCCGGCCTGCTTGCACGCAGCTTCATAGAACTGGAACTGCAGAATGCGGGCCAGGAAGTAGCGGGTGTAGGGCACGACTGCCGGGATATGGTACTTGGCGCCCGCATCGAAGGCATCGGCGCCGCGCTCGCCCGGGGGTACGATGCCCTGGTACTGCAGGCGCATTTCGGTCCATGCCTTGTTGTAGTCGGCCGGCTTCACCTCGCCCGAGAAGATGCGCCAGCGATAGCGGTCGATCAGCAGGCCGAAGGGCAGGAATGCCACCTTGTCCATCGCCTGGCGTAGCAGCAGGCCGGTATCCTTGTCGGCGCTGGGCACCTTGGCCGGATCGAGCAGGCCGATCTGCACGAGGTATTCCGGCGTCATCGACAGGGCGACAGTATCGCCGATCGCCTCGTGGAAGCCGTCGTTCGCGCCCTCCATGTACAGGCGATAGGGCTGGCCGTTGTAGGCGCGCTGGTAGAAGTTGTGGCCCAGCTCATGGTGGATGGTGACGAAATCGTCGCCGTTGACCTTAGTGCACATCTTGATGCGCAGGTCGTCCTTGTTGTCGAGGTTCCAGGCCGAAGCATGGCAGATCACCTCGCGATCGCGCGGCTTGGTGATTTGCGAGCGGTCCCAGAAGCTGGCAGGCAGCTGCTGGAGGCCAAGCGAAGTGAAGAATCCTTCGCCAGCCTTGACCATCTTGACCGGGTCATAGCCCTTTTCCTTGAGCAGCTCGGTGACATCATAGCCAAGATCGCCCGCCCCCTTCGGCGCCACGATATCGTATATGTTGCCCCATTCCTGCGCCCACATGTTGCCAAGCAGGTCGGCACGGATCGGACCGGTCCGCGACTGGACGGCATCACCGTACTTCTCGTTCAGCTTCTTGCGGGTGTAGCAGTGGATCTGCTGGTAAAGCGGCTTCACCTCGTTCCACATGCGCTCGGTGGTGGCGGCAAAGGCCTCGGGCGTCATGTCGTAGTTGGAGCGCCACAGCGCGCCGAGATCGGCGTAGCCCAGTTCCTTCGCACCGGCATTGGCGATCTCCACCATGCGGACGTAGTCGGTCTTCATCGGCTTGCCGACATTGTCATGCCAGGAAAGCCACATCTCCTTCAGCTCGGCAGGGTTGCGATTGGTGCCCATCGCTTCTTCGATGTCGCTGCCGTTGATCGGCTTGCCGTTCAGCGTACCCTTGCCCTTGCCGTAAATGCCCGAAAGCTTGGCGGCGAGGCCGGCATATTCGTCCGCCGCGCCGGGGGTGGAGGGCACGGGGTTGACGATCTGGGTGCGGAACATGCCCAGCAGGCGCTGCGTCTCGGCAGAAAGGCCCGGCACCTTGGCCGCTTCGGCCGCCTTGGCGGCATTGGCCACCTGCAGCTTGGTGAAGTCCGCATTGGCGCGGGCGGAAAGCGCGGCGCTTTCATCGTTGATGTAGGTCGAATAGACCCAGTCGGCCTGGCTGACCTCCACGATTTCGTCGGCGTAGGCCTTGTCGGCCGTCTTCACCCAGGCATCGACTTCGGCAGGCGTGGACTGGGCATAGGCGGGAGTAGCGACCAGCGCGGCGGCCATTGCCGCCTGCGACACGAATTTCCTCATGGCAGATCCTCAAGCAGACTCAGGTGGTTTCAGCCGAAACGGCTTACTCCCTCGCTTAGGCCGCCATGGCGCGAGGTCAAGGGTGGTTCGTCGATCCCGGTGCGCCGGCCGCCGAGTCCTTGCCTATTGAGCGAGGAACCGCGCGATCTCCTCGCCAAGTTCGCGGCGGGAAACGCAGCTCATGTGCGTGCCGGGTATCTCGACGTGGCGTCCCTGCGGCAGGGCCTCCGCAAGCGCGCTGGGCGATCCGTTATCGCGATCCTGCGCACCGCAGACGACCAGCGTCGGCATGGTCACGGCGGCAAAGTCGCTGATCCCGGTTCCCTCGATCGATTCCAGCAGCAGCCGGGCCGCCACCGGGTCGATCTTCATGGTCTTCATGAAGCTTTGCGCGAAATAGGCCGGGTCTTCGCGCGGGATGGAACCGAACCGGTCGATCACGTCGAGAAAGAAGGCCGAGCGTCCGCCCCATTTGACCAGCCCCTCAAGGCCCATGCCGCCAAGCACCAGCCGGCGCGGGGAAAGCCCTGCCAGCACGCCCTTCAACGAGGTGCGTGCGCCAAGCGAAAACCCGCCAAGGTCATAGTCGGACAGGCCGAGCGTGCGGACCAGGGCCTGCAGATCGCCAACCAGCACGTCATGCGGATAGTCCGCGGGATCATGGGGGGCAGCGCTGGCCCCATGGGCCCTGAGATCGGGCATGATCACCTCGAACCCGGCCTCGGCGATACGGTCGGCGTGGCCGAACTTGATCCAGTTGACTTCCGCGCTGGAAAACAGCCCGTGCAGCAGCACCAGCGGACGCCCCTCACCCATGCGGTGAATGGCCAGGCGGGTACCGCCGATACCTTCAATGAAATCGGTCTTCACTTCGCTCACTTCGGCATCTCCAGTCGCGCACCTTCCTTGCCGGTTAGCACGCCTCGGACCATTTGCCATTGCGTGACGCCTGCAAAAAATGCCAGCAAGGCCGCCGGGCAAGGGGAGGCGCTTCATGCACATCGAAGGCGATTACGCGACAGACGGCTTTGCCACGATCCGTGACCTGATCCCGCGAGAGGTGGCGACCTACCTCTACAAGCAGATCCAGATCGACCTGGCAGCAGCAGGCCGCTCGTTCCAGGACTTCGCCGTGACGCAGGCGCTCTCGCGGCACGAAACGGTCGACATATCCGGCCACTTCTATCGCCCGCTGACAACCTTCCTCTGGGGCCTGACGCCGATTGTCAGCCATGTGACGGGCAAGGACCTGCTGCCGAGCTATGACTTCTTCCGCATCTACCTGCAGGACGACGTGTGCCGCGTCCATGCCGACCGCCCTTCGAGCGAGCACAGCATTTCACTCACCCTGGCCTACAGCGATGGCAAGCCCTGGCCGCTAGAAGTGGGCTCCCGCCACGTTACCGAGGTCACGCCCTGCGAGGATACGTGGGGTGACGAGCCATACACTTCGGTCGAGATGCAGCCCGGCGACGGCGTGCTTTACCGCGGCATCGACCGCCGCCACGCCCGCGTCCAGCCCAATCCCAACCGGTGGTCAGCACACCTGTTCCTGTTCTGGGTCGAACGCGACGGCCCCTATGCCCGCCACGCCTTCGATGCGGAGCGGCTGAAGTCGGAGCATGAGCGGGTGGCGCAGATGGCTACCTGAATAAAGCCATTGCCTGTTTCAGGCAGGGCCAACACCGATCGCGCGCCTGCCTTACCCCTTCTTCAGGTGCCGCCGTCCCAGCAGTTCCGCGATCTGCACGGCGTTGAGCGCGGCGCCCTTACGCAGGTTGTCGGAAACGCACCACAGCGAGAGGCCGCTGTCGACCGTCGGATCCTCGCGCACGCGGGAGACGAAGGTGGCATAGTCGCCCACGCACTCCACGGGGGTGACGTATCCACCATCCTCGCGCTTGTCGACGAGCATCACGCCGGGGGCCTCGCGCAGCAGGTTCTGGGCCTGCTTGGCGGAGATTTCCTCCTCGAATTCCACGTTCAGCGCCTCGGAATGGCCAACGAAGACCGGCACGCGCACGCAGGTGGCGGTGACCTTGATCTTCGGGTCGAGGATCTTCTTGGTCTCGGCCACCATCTTCCATTCTTCCTTGGTCGAACCGTCGTCCAGGAAGCTGTCGATGTGCGGGATCACGTTGAAGGCAATCTGCTTGGTGAACTTCTTCGGTTCGGCAGAATCGCCGACGAAGATGTTGCGGCTTTGCTCGAACAGCTCGTCCATGCCTTCCTTGCCCGCGCCGGAGACCGACTGGTACGTGGCGACGACGACGCGCTTGATCTTCGCCGCATCGTGCAGCGGCTTGAGCGCCACGACCATCTGCGCGGTCGAGCAGTTAGGGTTGGCGATGATGTTCTTCACCTTGTACCCGTCAACCGCATCGGGGTTCACCTCGGGCACGACGAGCGGCACGTCCGGGTCCATGCGGTAAAGCGACGAGTTGTCGATCACCACGCAGCCGGCGGCAGCGGCCTTGGGTGCAAAGGTCTTGGTTGCTTCCGATCCGACGGCGAACAGGGCCATGTCCCAGCCGGTGAAATCGAAATGCTCGAGGTTCCTGACCTTGAGCATCCGTCCGGTCTCACCGAATTCGATCTCGTCACCGGTCGACCGGGCAGAGGCGACCGCGGCCACCTCGTCACAGGGGAACTCACGCTCGGCAAGGATATTGAGCATCTCGCGCCCGACATTGCCTGTCGCGCCGACGACTACCACGCGGTATCCCATGTCCATGCCTTTCGGAAAATTGATGTCTTCGCCGCGCCTCTAGAACAGCGCGGTCACACCTTCCAGCGGAAACGCCCGATCATCCGCCCGGCAGAGGCCAGCTCCTCTTCCTGCGTGCCCTGCCCCATATTGTGAATCACCAAGGGCTGGCCATGCGGCGAGAGGCGATCAGAGACCACGCCGGTGTGGGGCAGCCTGCCGCCAACGAGCGAGGAAAAGACATCGCCCGGCTGCCAGTCCGCAAGCGGCTGGCGCGCGCCGGCGCGGTCCCAGAAGCGTTCGAGATTGGGCACGCGGCGGTGATCGATGCTGCGATCCGGCCGGTTGAGCCCCCAGCGGCGCGGATAGGCGGAAAAGGCGCTGGCCATGTCCCGGTGGACCTCTGCCTGCAGGTCTATGCCCAGGGCATCGCGATAGGCGCGGATGACGACATCAGTGCACACGCCCTTGATCCGCGGCACATCGCCACCGGGATAGGCAAGCACGGTGTAGGCAGGATCGTAGGTCAGCGTCACGCCGATCTGGCGCCGAGCCGCCTCGATCAGGGCGCGTGCACGCGGGCTGGCAGCGCGAGGCTCGGCGCGGACGGAGTCAGGGGTGCAGGCCGCAAGGCCGAAGGCAAGCCCGCCGGCAAGCACCTGGCGGCGATCGACTGGCTTGGGCATGGCTCCTCCTCGCTCCGCGAGGGTCCTCGTCCATCATGCCTGAACGGCGGCTGTCCGTGCAAGCAAAAGGGGCCCCGACCGCAGTCGGAGCCCCTTTGATTTCCGCCGCATGGGCGAGAGCCTTAGCCCTCGTTGCGGACGTCGCGGCGCTCGGCGATACGGGCGCGCTTGCCGGTGCGGCCGCGCAGGTAGTAAAGCTTGGCGCGACGCACCACGCCCTTGCGGACGACGGTGATGCTGTCGATGTTCGGCGAGTAGAGCGGGAATACGCGCTCAACGCCTTCACCGAAGCTCATCTTGCGGACGGTGAAGTTCGAACCGATGCCCTTGTTGGCACGGGCGATGCAAACGCCTTCGTAGTTCTGAACGCGGGTGCGTTCACCTTCGATGACCTTCACGCCGACGCGCACGGTGTCACCCGGGCGGAATTCGGGAATATCCTTGGCGGCCTTGGCGATTTCCTCGGCCTCGATCTGCTGGATCAGGTTCACTGGTCCTCAGTCCTTCTTTTCGCGCCGCGCGCCAGAGGCAGGCTGGACCCGAGCGTCCTCATGACGCTCCCAAAGGTCCGGTCTGCGTGACCGTGTATCGATCTCGGACTGGAGTTTCCGCCAGGCCGCGATCTTCGCATGATCCCCCGATCGCAGCACTTCAGGGATCGTGCGCCCTTCCCACTCAGCGGGTCGGGTATAGTGCGGGTATTCGAGGAGGCCGTTCTCGAACGACTCCTCGGTCCCGCTCGAAGCCGCGCCCATTACGCCGGGAAGCAGCCGAATGCAAGCGTCTAACAGCATGATCGCCGCCGGTTCGCCGCCCGAAAGCACGATGTCGCCAACGGATACTTCTTCTACCTGCCGGCCTTCAAAGATCCGCTCATCGAATCCCTCGAACCGCCCGCACAGAACGATCACTCCGGGACCGGCCGCAAGCTCGCGCACGCGGGCCTGGCTGAGCGGCTTTCCGCGCGGCGTCATGGCGATTACCGGCGCATCCGGATTGAGCGTCCGGGCATGGTCGATGGCAGCGCCGAGGACGTCCACGCGCAGCACCATTCCGGCCCCGCCCCCCGCAGGCGTGTCGTCAACCGTCTTGTGCTTGTCGATCGCAAAGTCGCGGATCTGCACTGTCTGAAGCGCCCATTTCCCCTCCTCGCGCGCGCGACCGGCAAGGCTGAGGCTAAGCGGCCCGGGGAACATCTCGGGATAGAGGGTCAGGACGGTGGCGGCGAAAGTCATGGAACGTGCCTTTCGTCCAAATCGCGGGCCGGTGCAAATGCTCACTTGCCCGCGCCATCCCTGCAGGCAATGGTATGGCCATGCGCAAGTCCCTGGTTTTGACGCTCGCCCTTGTCATTGCTCCCGTCCCGGCCCTTGCCGAGGAGATCGGCGAGTGCCGGTTCGATCGCGACAGGCTGGCCTTTGCCGGGACCCCGCTGGAGCAGGCCACCTGCCTGCTGCGCAAGATCGAGCTGTTTGCCGAGCGCAAGCCGCAACCGCTTCCCAAGGTGATCGCGGGGCTGATGCGCGATGGCGGCGCTCCCACCGCCGCACAGAAAGCAGCGGCCCTGGCCGCCTTTCCCGAGCCTTACCGCTCCTATGCAACCGAGCATGCCGATGCGCCGGTTTCGCAGACCGAGGAAGGGCATCCGCTGCAATATTTCGTGATTCACGACACCTCGACGCCGTTCTACGAATATGCGCCGTTCCCCCGGAATCTGAACAACGATCCGCAAGTGAATGCCTTCCAGCCTTACATGGACGGCACCTTCGCGCGCGAACCGGTTGCCCATATCTTCCTCAACCGCGTCGGGCAGATCTGGGCGGGGCACGAATTCCGCGAAGGCTGGCGGGCAACCAAGCTGGAAAGCCGCGTCGTCGGGCCACGGGCGCGCGGGCGTTTCGTCCATATCGAGACCGTGCAGCCGCGCCGGTTTGTCGGCGATGCCACCACCCGCGCACGCACCGAAGGTCCGAAGCCGGGCTTCACCAAGGCGCAATACCGGATGCTGGCGGCGCTTTACGTCTATGTCAGCGCACGCGCGGGCAAGTGGCTGATCCCGGCGCAGCACAACACAGTTGACGCTGGCATTCCCGACGCCCACGACGACCCTCAGAACTTCGACCTGAAGGCCTTCGGCAAGGAGCTTGAAAGGCTGCTGCGTTAACGTCCGCGGCTGGCGGCAAGCCCGACCGGAAGGCAGACGCACAGTGCGATCACCACGGCAGCCATCAGCGTTGCGGCAATTGCGATCGGCACCGGGTTATCGATATTGCCGGCGCGGCCCACGGTTATGGCGAAAGGCAGCAGCGGCAGCAGGGCGCCCAGCGGCACCGCGATGACCAGGGCCTGTCGGCGCTGCATCGCTTCCGAGCGCAAGAGCAGCCTGGTCAATATCCAGGTAAGCAGCGCAGGCAGCAGGAACAGGCAGGCGAGCATCAGCAGCGAGGACATGGCCTGACCTTTCGAATCGGCAAACCGTCAGTCGAGCGTATAGGCCTCGGCGATTAACAGGCGCTCATCGTTCCATTCGTGCACGGCTTCGGCGCGCATCGGCACCATGAAGCGCTTGCCGTTGGCGCGGCGGATCTCGATCACATCGCCTGCGCCATAATTCTCCACCGCGATCACCTCGCCCAGCACCTCGCCACTGGTCGAATGGGCGGCAAGGCCGATCAGGTCGGCGTGGTAGTATTCACCCTCGCCCAGTGCCGGCAGGGCTGTGCGCGGCACCGTCAGCGCCGTGCCGCGCAGGGCTTCGGCGGCGGTGCGGTCCTTCACTTCGGCAAAGCGGGCGATGGCGCCGCCCTTGCCGTCGTCCTTCAGCTTTTCGAGGCTGAGGGCCGAATCGTTGAAGGCGCGGAATCGCCGAAGCGAATCCACGCCTTCACCGAACAGCTTCAGGCGAACCTCGCCCGAAACGCCGTGCGCACCGGTGATGGCGGCAAGCGTGACGGGACGGTCCTTGCCCAAGGGTGCTTAGCCTTCAGCCTGCTCTTCAGTGGCTTCGGCAGCCGGAGCTTCCTCGGCAGCAGCTTCAGCCGGAGCGGCTTCTTCAGCAGCCGGAGCTTCCTCGGCCGGGGCAGCAGCAGCAGCGGCGGCGGCCTCTTCGGCTTCACGCAGCTTCTCGGCCTTTTCCTCGGCGCGGTCCTTGGCCTTCTGGCCGGGCTCACCCTTCTTGGGGTTGTTGGTCGGCGCGCGTTCCTTGAGGCCGGCCTTGTCGAGCATGCGGGCAACGCGGTCGGTCGGCTGGGCGCCAACGCCGAGCCAGTAGTTCACGCGGTCTTCGACGAAGCGGACGCGGTTGGCGTCATCCTTGGCGAGGAGCGGGTTGTAGGTGCCGACCTGCTCCAGGTACTTGCCGTCACGCGGGGCGCGGCTGTTGGCAACGACGATCTTGTAGTACGGGCGCTTCTTGGAGCCACCACGCGAAAGACGAAGGGAAACAGACATTTGAACTACCTTTCAAAGCAATCAGATTAATACGGTTGAACTCATTTCTTCAGAAGATCGTTGAGGTTTGACGGCAGGCCCGGGCCACCGGGGCCACCCAGTCCGGGCAGGCCAGCACCGCCCATTCCGCCACCAAGGCCACCCATGCCGCCCATGCCGCCCATGCCGCCGCCGCCCATGCCGGGCAGGCCCTTGCCGAACAGCTTGCCGAGCGCGCCGAGTCCGCCCATCTTCTTGATCTGCTTCATCGCGCGTTCCATCTCCTGATGCATCTTCAGGATCTTGTTGACGTCCTGCACCTGGGTGCCGGAGCCATTGGCGATACGGATCTTGCGCTTGGCGTTCAGCAGGTCGGGGCGGGCGCGCTCCTTGGGCGTCATCGAACCGATGATCGCATCCATGCGCAGCAGCACCTTGTCGTCCATGCCGGACTGTTCCATCGCCGCCTTGGCCTTCTTCATGCCCGGCAGCATCCCGGCAAGCGCGCCGAGGCCACCCATCGACTGCATCTGGCGAAGCTGGGTGCGCAGGTCATTGAGGTCGAACTGACCCTTGGCCATGCGCTTGGCCATGGCCTCGGCCTCTTCCTCCTTGATCGTCGCGGCCGCCTTTTCGACGATCGAGACGATATCGCCCATGCCGAGAATGCGGCTGGCGACACGGCCGGGATGGAAGACTTCCAGCGCGTCGAGCTTTTCGCCCATGCCGGCGAACTTGATCGGCTTGCCTGTGACCGCGCGCATCGAAAGCGCCGCACCGCCGCGCGCATCGCCATCCATGCGGGTGACGACCACGCCGGTCAGGTCGACCTGCCCGGCAAAGCTCTGCGCCACGTTCACCGCATCCTGGCCGGTGAGCGAATCGACGACGAGCAGCGTTTCCTTGGGGGCAGAGATGGCGGCAACCGCCTTCATCTCTTCCATCAGCGCCTGATCGACGTGGAGACGGCCCGCCGTATCGAGCAGCAGCACGTCAACCGCCTGCAGCTTTGCCGACTGCAAGGCGCGAGTCGCGATGTCGACCGGCTGCTGGCCGGCAACGATCGGCAGGGTCAGCACGTCCACCTGCTCGCCCAGCACGCGCAGCTGTTCCTGCGCGGCGGGACGATTGACGTCGAGCGACGCCATCATCACCTTCTTGCCGTGCTTTTCCTTGAGCAGCTTGCCCAGCTTGGCGGTGGTCGTCGTCTTGCCCGAGCCCTGCAGG
The DNA here is from genome assembly GCF_002855555.1 of Novosphingobium sp. TH158. Classification (NCBI taxonomy): domain Bacteria; kingdom Pseudomonadati; phylum Pseudomonadota; class Alphaproteobacteria; order Sphingomonadales; family Sphingomonadaceae; genus Novosphingobium; species Novosphingobium sp. TH158. The sequence goes on from NZ_PKRT01000002.1 coordinate 80,951, forward strand.
CCGACCATGAGAATCACCACCGGCGGCGCTGCGGCAAGATCAAGACCGGGCACTTCGGTGCCGCCGAGCATCTCGACCAGCGCATCGTTGACGATCTTCACGACCTGCTGGCCGGGCGTGACCGACTTCAGGACCGACTGGCCAACCGCCTTTTCGGTAACCTCGTCAATGAAGCGGCGCGCCACCGGCAGGGCGACATCGGCTTCCAGCAGCGCGATTCGCACTTCGCGCATGGCATCGCGCACGTCCTGCTCGTTGAGCGCACCGCGCCCACGCAGCTTGTCGAAGACGCTGCCGAGGCGGTCTGACAAGGTGTCGAACATGGACCAAAACTCCAAAACGCGAAAAACGCCGGTGGACGAAACCTCGTCAACCAGCGTGAAAATCTGCAATCTAATTCATCAGGACTGGTGGAGCCGAGGGGGATCGAACCCCTGACCTCTACAATGCCATTGTAGCGCTCTCCCAGCTGAGCTACGGCCCCGTACCATTCCATCCGGCCAGCCCTGGGAGGCCAACCTTCTCTCCCGCATCAGCGAGAGGCCGCCCCTCTAGTTGCGGCCTCCGCGCTTGGCAAGAGCTTAATTTTCGTCTCCGTCACCATCTTCGTTGATGCCGACGCCAAGGTCGTCATCGCCGCCGAGATCGACGTCGTTGTCCGGGCTGTCGCCGTCTTCATCGATGTCGAGGTCTTCCGCCAGATCGACGTCGGCAACTTCGCCTTCCTTCTTCTGGACTTCCTCATAGGGAATCGGCTGCTTGGACTTGAGCACCGGCTCGGGATGCCAGGCATAGCCGCATTCGATGCAGGTGACCGGGTCATCCTTGCCCAGATCGTAGAAGCGGGTGCCGCATTTCGGGCAGCCGTGCTTGGCGCCCCATTCAGCCTTGACCATGTCAATTCCTCGATGTGCCCGCCGTGTGTGGCGAAGCGAACCTATGCAAATCCTATGGGAAACAGGTTGCGCCTGTCCCAGCGCGGCGCGCGCCTTGCCATAGAGAGCCCGCGCTGTCAAAAGCCGCGCGCATTTCACCCCCTTCCTGCCAAAGGCCGATCCTCTTGAGCCCTGCCGATCCTTCCCAGATGCGCCCCCGCCGTTTCCGCCCCGCCGGGTCGCTGCGGGGAGAGATTCGCGTTCCGGGCGACAAGTCGATCAGCCACCGCTCGATTATGCTGGGTGCGCTAGCCGTCGGCGAGACTCGCGTGACCGGCCTGCTTGAGGGTGAGGACGTGCTCGCCACGGCCGCTGCCATGCGGGCCATGGGCGCGACGGTGGAGCGCAGCGATATCGGCGAATGGAGCGTGCACGGCGTCGGCGTCGGCAGCCTGCTCCAGCCCGAAGCCCCGCTCGACATGGGCAATTCCGGCACGTCCACCCGCCTGCTCATGGGCCTTGTCGCCAGCCACGCGATCAGCGCCACTTTCATTGGCGATGCCAGCCTTTCCAAGCGCCCGATGGGCCGCGTGATGGAACCGCTAGGTCTGATGGGTGCCGCCTTCGAGGCCAGCGAGGGCGGCCGCCTGCCGCTGACCGTGCGCGGGGCCTTTCCCGCCGTGCCGATCGAATACCGCCTGCCGGTCGCCTCGGCTCAGGTGAAAAGCGCCATCCTGCTCGCCGGGCTCAACACGCCGGGCGTGACCACGGTGATCGAACCCGTTCCCACCCGCGACCATTCGGAACGGATGCTGCGCGGCTTCGGCGCCCAGCTTTCGGTCGATGAAGTCAAAGGCGAGCGCGTGATTCGCCTGCATGGCGAGGCAGAGCTCAAGCCGCAGGTGATCGAGGTGCCGGGCGATCCATCGTCGGCAGCCTTCTTCATCGTTGCCGCACTGGTGGTACCGGGCAGCAAGCTGCTGGTCCGCAATGTCGGCCTGAACCCGACTCGCGCCGGCCTGATCGAAGTGCTGCGCGACATGGGTGGCCGGATCGAGGAAGTCGACCGGCGCGAAGTGGGCGGCGAACCCGTTGCCGATCTTCTGGTGTCCCACAGCGCGCTCACCGGAATCACGGTCGATCCTGCGGTGGCACCCAGCATGATTGACGAGTTCCCGGTGTTCTTCGTTGCCGCTGCACTTGCCGAAGGGCGCACCGTGACGTCCGGCCTCGACGAACTGCGCGTCAAGGAAAGCGATCGCCTGTCCGTTATGGCAGCTGCACTTGCTGCCGCAGGCGCACGTGTGAGCGAGAGCGAGGATGGCCTGACTATCGATGGCACCGGCGGAGAGCCGCTGGCGGGCACGGACGGCGCCATCGCCACGCATCTCGACCATCGCATTGCCATGTCGATGGCGGTCGCCGGACTGGCGAGCGTCCGGGGCGTGGAGGTGGACGATACTCGGCCCATTGCCACCAGCTTCCCGCTGTTCGAAGAACTCCTGGCCAAGGCAACCGACAGCGAGGCGGCACAATGATCATCGCCGTCGATGGCCCCACGGCATCGGGCAAGGGCACCATTGCCAAGGCGCTTGCGGCCCATTTCGGCCTGCCGCACCTCGATACCGGCCTGCTCTACCGGGCGGTTGGCAGGCAGTGCGCGCTGAATGGCGGCAATCCCGACGATCCTGCCGACGCGCTTGCCGCCTGCGCCTTTGCCGATGGCCTGCTGGCCGATCCCGAACTGCGCAGCGAAGCGAGCGGCGGACTTGCCAGCCGGGTTTCGATCCACCCGCCGGTGCGCCAGGCGCTTTACGAACGCCAGCGCGCCTTCGCCACGCAGCCCGGCGGCGCGGTGCTCGACGGGCGCGATATCGGCACGGTCATCGCGCCCGAGGCCGAGGTTAAGCTGTTCGTCATTGCCAGCGTGGCGGCGCGTGCCGAACGCCGCTTCCGCGAGATGCAGGAGCAGGGGCGCGCAACCAGCCTTGACGATATCGCCGCCGACCTGGAGGCGCGCGACCGCCGCGATGCCACCCGGGCGACCGCCCCCCTGCTCGCCGCCGAGGACGCCGTCGTGCTCGATACATCGCTGCTCACCCGCGACGAGGCGATCGCAAGGGCCATCGCGCTGGTGGAATTGCAGGCCGCAAAGCGATAAGGCCTTGGCAATGAAAGCCGCCCTTCCCCTCGCCCTGCTCTCGCTGATCCTGTCCGGCACCCCGGCCAACGCCCGAGCGCTCTCCGATTCGGCGCGCCGCGGCCTTGCCCTTGGCGAAGCGCGCTGCGCCGCCTGCCACGGCGTGACGGCCAATGCCACCTCGCCCGAACCGGAAGCGCCAACCTGGCAGGACATCGCCAATCGCCCGGGCACGACCAGCGTAACCCTTCGGCGATTCCTGCGCGATTCGCACAATTATCCCGCGGCCATGAAGTTCACCATGAAGCCGGGGCATATCCGGGATCTCGCGAACTACATCGCCACGCTCAAGCGCAAGGGCTACAAGCCGGAGATCTAGCGGCTTCGCCCGCTCCCGCCGCTGTGGCCGAATGCCAGGCGCAGGTCCGGCGCAACTCACCCCAAAATCCTTGCTTTTCCGGCATTCAGCGCCTAAGCGCCGCCGGTCCCCGAAAGCCCTGGCTGGAAAGGACCTTCGCTGCGGCATCCGGCCCGGCGGGGATCTCGGCCCTTTTGGCCCGCACCGGGATGGTCCCGATGCGGAGAAAAGACCAGCGGATACAACCGCTTGGCCGGAAACAACGATAGAGGAAACTCAACCTATGGCATCTTCTGCCAATCCGACGCGCGACGATTTTGCCGCGCTGCTCGACGAATCTCTCGGCGGCGCCGCCAACGGCGGTTTTGAAGGCCGTGTCGTCAAGGGCACCATCACCGCAATTGAAGGCGACAAGGCTGTCATCGACGTCGGCCTGAAGAGCGAAGGCCGCGTGGCCCTGCGCGAATTCGCCATGGCTGGTCAGCCGCACGGCCTTTCCGTGGGCGACGAAGTGGAAGTCTACGTCGACCGCGTCGAGAACGCCGACGGCGAAGCGATGCTCAGCCGCGACCGCGCCCGCCGCGAAGCCGCCTGGGACAAGCTCGAAAACGAATTCGGCGAAGGCAAGCGCGTTGAAGGCGTGATCTTCGGCCGCGTGAAGGGTGGCTTCACCGTCGACCTCGACGGCGCCGTGGCCTTCCTGCCCGGTTCGCAGGTCGATATCCGCCCGGTTCGCGACGTGCAGCCGCTGATGGATATCCCGCAGCCCTTCCAGATCCTCAAGATGGACCGTCGCCGCGGCAACATCGTTGTCTCGCGCCGCGCCGTCCTCGAAGAAACGCGCGCCGAACAGCGTTCGGGCCTGATCATGAACCTGGCGGAAGGCCAGATCATCGACGGCGTCGTGAAGAACATCACCGACTACGGTGCCTTCGTCGACCTCGGCGGCATCGACGGCCTGCTCCATGTCACCGACATGAGCTACAAGCGCGTCAACCACCCGAACGAAGTCATCAATATCGGTGACACCGTGAAGGTCCAGATCATCCGCATCAACCAGGATACCCAGCGCATCAGCCTCGGCATGAAGCAGCTGGAATCGGATCCGTGGGACGGCGTCGTCGCCAAGTACCCGGTCGGTGCGAAGCTCAAGGGCACTGTCACCAACATCACCGAATACGGCGCCTTCATCGAGCTGGAAGCCGGCATCGAAGGTCTGGTGCACGTTTCGGAAATGTCGTGGACCAAGAAGAACGTCCACCCCGGCAAGATCGTCTCGACCTCGCAGGAAGTCGATGTCGTGGTGCTCGAGGTCGACAGCGACAAGCGCCGCATCAGCCTTGGCCTCAAGCAGGCCCAGCAGAACCCCTGGGAAGCCTTCGCCGAGAAGCACCCGGTCGGTTCGACCGTGGAAGGCGAAGTCAAGAACGCGACCGAATTCGGCCTGTTCATCGGCCTCGATGGCGACGTCGACGGCATGGTTCACATGTCGGACATCGCCTGGGGCATCTCGGGCGAGGACGCTCTGGCCCTGCACCGCAAGGGCGAGCAGGTTTCGGCCATCGTTCTTGACGTCGACGTCGAGAAGGAACGCATCAGCCTCGGCATGAAGCAGCTTGAAAAGGGTGCTCCGGCTGCTGGCGTCGCCGCTGCCTCCTCGGGCCTGAAGAAGAACCAGGTCGTCACCGTCACCGTCCTCGAAGTCCGCGATGGCGGCCTCGAAGTCCAGGCTGGCGACGATGGCGCCACCGGCTTCATCAAGCGTTCGGACCTCGGCCGCGACCGCGACGAGCAGCGCCCCGACCGCTTCCAGGTTGGCCAGAAGCTCGACGCGATGATCACCGGCTTCGACCGTTCGAAGAAGCCGAACTTCTCGGTCAAGGCCCGCCAGCTGGCCGAAGAAAAGGAAGCCGTGGAACAGTACGGTTCGTCGGATTCGGGTGCCTCGCTCGGCGACATCCTGGGCGAAGCGCTCAAGGCGAAGAAGTAAGCCCCGACCGAAAGGTCAGGCTCAAAGCAAGGCCCGTCCGGAACATTCCGGGCGGGCTTTTGCTTTCCTACCGGGCGCAGGATGTGGCATGAGGTGCGCCATGATCGAAGTCCACCAGTTCCCCTGTCTCGATGACAACTACGGCTTCCTCGTTCACGACAGCCTGAGCGGCGAAACCGCCTGCATCGATACTCCCGATGCCTCTGCCTACCTGCGCGAAGCGGGGGCAAAAGGCTGGCAGATCACCGCAATCTGGAACACGCACTGGCATCCCGACCACGCCGGCGGCAACGAGGCGATCAAGGCGGTAACGGGCTGCACGGTGATCGCCCCGACTGGCGACGCCGAAAAGATCCCGGCGGTGGACCGCGTGGTCAAGCCCGGGGAGCTTGTCATGCTGGGCGATTGCCAGGCCGTTGTGCTTGACGTGGGCGGGCACACCAATGGCCACTGCGCCTATCACCTGCCGGGCGCGCACATTGCCTTTGTTGGCGATTCGCTGTTTGCCCTCGGTTGCGGACGGATGTTCGAAGGCACGGCCCCGCAGTTCTGGGCAAGCTTGCAGCGGCTGAAAGCCCTTCCGGCCGATACGACGCTGTACTGCGCGCACGAATACACCGCGAGCAATGCCCGGTTCGCACTCCATGCCGATCCGGAAAATGCCGCCTTGCAGGACTATGCCGCCGCCATCGACAAGGCGCGAGCCGCGGGCCGGCCTACCGTGCCGTTCAGCCTTGCCCGCGAACTGGCAACCAACCCCTTCCTGCGCGCCGACGATGCAGCGCTGCAGGCACGCTGGGGCCATCCGGGCGATGCCGTCGCCACCTTCGCCGCGCTGCGAGAGGCGAAGAACAACTTCTGAAGCTGGGCTGGCCTAGTCGAAGATGCCGACGGCCAGTTCGGCCCACACCAGCAGGAACGCCAGCGCGACAGCCGCGATCGTCGCAAACATGGCCGCGCGGGTGCGGATAAAGCGGACGGCCAGCTCCATAGCCAGACCTGCCCCGCCGATAAGCACGGCCGCAGCAAGGAAATCTTCCGGCCCCCAGTTGACCTCCGGCGTCACTTGCATGGCCACTGCCGGAAGCAGCAGCATGAAACCGGCAAGCCCCCAAAGCGCAAGGCGCAGGCGGCTGGTTTGCTGGGGCAGGTTATCGTCGTAGATCGTGCTCATGGCTGGCAGGTTACCCCAATGCGCTGCCGGAGGCCATCCCTTGCGCCCAGCGCAGCAAGGCCTTGCGCGGCCAGACCATCATCCACACTTCGGGCCGGTAACGACCTTCGGCGTGGAGTTGCCGGCGCTGCGGCGAAAAGCGCAGGGCATCGGCGGCGGCGCGGGGATCTGCACCGACCCTGAAGAAGGCCGCACCGGCGCTGCGCGGCGGACCGTTGATGAATTCGAAGTCCGGACCGAAGGCCGCCAGTGCCGGGTCATGCCACCAGCTGGCGCTCATGACGCCGCGAATCCGGGGATTTGCGCTGAGCACCTGTGCAAGCCGGCGGTAGAGCAACAGATACCCTTCCGCGTTGAAGTCCCCGATGGCCTGACGATCGAAATGCAGTTCGATCATCTGCCGGAAGCCGCCGCAGCGGACCAGCATGTGCCATGCCGCACCAAACGCCTGCCCTGCTCCTCCCGATGCCAGCAGGCGGCGGGGGACCCCGGCGCAAGGGTCTAACGCTTCTACGCCGCAGGCAATCAGCTTGCCGCGCGCCAGGCCAAGGTCGCGCAGGAAGGCTGGACGACCGAGGCTGAAGTATCCGGGCTTGGGGTTGGCTATGGCACCGGCCATGCGCTCGACCTCTGCGGCATGAAGCGCTGCCACGTCTTGCGGCAGCGAAACGGAGCGGTCAGGGCCGTGCTGAAGCATGACCAGCAAGGCCAGGCTGAGCCAAGCCTGCAACGCCTCGGAGCCTGCACTCGTCTCGAGAGCAGCCGCCATTTCGCGTGCTTCGTCCGGCACTACGGAGAACGGGCGGTGCGCAGGCAGGGCACGGAAAGCAGCGACGAAGCGCTCAGGAGGATGGTGGTCGAGAACGCCGGGGGCGATCGTCTCCAGGAGCTGCTCTACGGCTATCCGTGTCTCAGGGAGACTGCCGCCCTCGATTGCCATGATGCCTTCGGCCATGGCGCCGATGTCCGGCAGGTCCGCAGCTTTGTCAATCAGCGCAGCCTGCTGGCCTAAAACAGAAAACCCCCGCCGAAGCGGGGGCCTTCCGAATTCAGCCGTCGCTGAAAACTGGGATATCAGATCGAGCCGATGGCCTCGTCAACCAGGGCCTTGTCAGCCTTGGCGCCGTGATTGTCGGCGATCAGGCGGGCGGCCGCAGCGGCTGCTGCTTCCGCAGCGCGGTTGCGCAGTTCGTCGACCGCACCGCGTTCGGCGGCAGCGATCTTGTCCTGCGCCATCTTTTCGCGGCGGGCGATCATCGCCTTGGTATCGGCAGAAGCCTTGGCGACAATGGCCTCGGCCTCGCCCTTGGCATGCTCGAGCATTTCCGCCGCGTCCTTTTCGGCATTGGCGATCTTGTCGGCATATTCCTTGCGCAGGGCTTCCGCTTCGGCGCGAAGGGCCTTGGCTTCGTCGAGCTGCTTCTTGATCTCGGCGATCGAGGCATCGAGACCCGAGGTCAGCATCTTGGGCACGCCGAGCTTGAGGGCGATGCCGATCAGCACCGCCATCGACAGGGCAACCCACATCGAAGGCGTCAGGCCGAGCGCGACGGGGCCGGCGTGTTCACCGCCATGTTCCGCAGCAGCCGCAGCACCGTGGCCGGCAGCGAGGAGAGCGAGCTTAAGCATTGAGCAGCTCCTTCACGGCCTTGTCGGCCAGCTTGGCATCGACCGCCGAACCGGTGAGGCGCGAGACGATCTCGCCGGCGGCATCGCTGGCGATACCGGCAATTTCACCGAGGCCCTTGTCCTTGGCCGCACCGATGCGGGCTTCCGCTTCGGCGAGCTGGGCATCGATCTTTTCCTGGGCCTTGGCCAGGCTCTTTTCGGTAGCCGTTGCCGCCTTGACCTTGGCCTGGGCGATCAACGCCTGGGCTTCGGCACGCTGGGCGTTCGACTGGACCCGCCAGGCTTCTTCCTCGGCGTCGGCCTGAGTACGGGCAGCTTCGGCCGCGGCAAGGTCTGCTGCGATCTGGCTGTCACGCGCTTCGACGGTCGCCATCACCTTGGGGACCATGCCCCGGCCGATGACGAAGAATACGATGCCGAAGAAGACCAGCATCCAGAAAATCTGGCTGGCATAGGTTTCGGCGAGCTGCGCTATCTGGGGCATTGTCGAGTCCCGTGCGGGCGAATCCGGAAACTGACCGGCCGGAGCGGACCCCGGCCGGCTAAGTCAGGTGCAATCGAAGGTCAGGCGACGAAGATCAGGATCATCGCGACGACGAACGAGAGCAGGCCGAGAAGTTCCGCGGCGGCGAAGCCGATGAACAGGCGGCCCTGCTGGCCGTCAGCCGCACCCGGATTGCGCAGCGCGCCTTCAAGGAACGAACCGAAGACGTTGCCCACGCCGATGGCGGCCATGCCGGCGCCGATGGCAGCGAGACCAGCACCGATCAGCTTGGCGCTTGCAGGTTCCATGGTACTAACTCCTCTTTCTCAAATTCGTGTTGGAAGGAAAATAACAGCTTAGTGAAGGTGTTCGGCGTCGTTGATGTACAGCGAGGTCAACAGCGCGAAAACGTAGGCCTGGATGCCGGCAACAAGGATTTCCAGCGCGCAGATCGCCACCATCAGCGCGAAGCTGAGGATCGAGACGACCGGGCCGATACCCATGCCGGCGTTGATGCCGGAGATGACGAAGCCGGACAGCACTTCCAGCAGCACGTGACCTGCCATCATGGCCACGAACAGTCGCAGGCCGAGGCTGAAGGGACGCACCAGGAACGAAGCCAGCTCGATCACGAAGATCAGCGGGATCATCGGCAGCGGCGTGCCGTGCGGCACGAACAGGCTGAAGAAGTGCAGCTTGTGCTTCCAGAAGCCGACGATCAGCACGATCGCGAACGACAGGATGGCAAGCACGCCCGTCGCCGTGAAGTGGCTGGTGAAGGTGAAGGGATGGACGCCCGGGATGAGGCCCAGCGGCAGCAGGCCCAGCACGTTGGCGAACAGGATGAACATGAACAGCGAGAAGACGTAGGGAACGTACTTCTTGCCGGCCTTGCCGATGTTGGCCGAGAGCAGGCTGTCGATGAAGCCGGTCATGCTTTCGACCGCCATCTGCCAGCGACCCGGCACCAGCTGGCGCTTCATGCCGCCCCAGACGAAGATGAACAGCGCCACGGTGGCAATCGCCATCCACAGCGAAGAATTGGTGAAGGGGATGTCAAAACCCGCAATCTGCCAGTGATCGGTGCCGAACATCGGCTCGATCGTGAACTGGTGCATCGGATCAACTTTGCCCTGTTCGGCTGCCACGCGCCTTGCCCTCTTGCCTGCCTGTGCGAACGCGGCACCCCTAGCAGCCCCCTTGTCGGGAGCCTAGTCGGGACGCCGGTTCGAAATCCGGATGATGTTCCTGAAGGCGACGATGATCCCGAGGAACAGCATCACCAACAGACCCCAGGGCGACGTATTGGCGAACCGGTCAATGACCCAGCCGATCAACGCGCCGCCTCCGATACCCCCAACAAGCTCCGAGAGCACCTTGGAACCCATGCGATAGTTCGCATCGGTGCCTGTGCCAGGAGCCGGCCGGTTGCGCTGTTCTTCCCGCTCTTTCGCGGCTTGCAGCCGCTTTTCGAGCGAATCGATCCGCGCATCCTCGGCAATGGGGTCCCGTGCGGGCGACTCATCGTTCATGCCAGTTCCCCTTTCAGGAAAGTTAGGCACGCTCAACGGCTGCCCGCCGAGGGCGCCGCCCCCTTAGCAGAGGTGCCCCTTGAGTCAACACGCTGCGCTGCACTTGCGAAAGAGCGCCCGCGCGATGGAAAGGTTCCCGGCAAATGGCCTGTGCATAAGAAAAAGGCCCCGCCGGATCGACGGGGCCCTGTCTGGTCAGTTCGCGCCATCCGCATCGAGCGACTTGGGACACGATGGATGCAACTGCGGCGGAGCCCCCGTGCGAGTGGCCCACGAGCCATCGGGCGCCTGGTACTTTTCGCCCCGCTCGGTCCGCATGATCGCCACGCAACCCGCTGCGAAAGCGTAGTTTTCGGGTGTCTTCTTCAGTTCCTGCGCGGCTTCGAAGAACACCTTCTTGCGCTGGATGTTGATGTCGGCGACCATCTTCTTGATCTCGGGACGCGGGGTGCCAACCGCGCCGAGATAGCCATCCATGCGCTCGCCCACCTCGCCTGCGGCGCGCGCTGCGGCATAGGCGGGATCGCGATCGGCAAGCGCCGCACTCGCACCGAAAATGCCGGTCGCCACGGCAATCGCGGCAGAGGCCTTCAGGAGAGACAAACGGGCAGTCATCAGAAAATATCCTTGTGCTGATCCATCGTCCGTGCCGCATCCTGCGCCAGCTGGACGATGAGTTCATGCTTGATGTTGATGTTCAGCTCGATGACGATCGGCTTGTCGGGCGCATTTACCGAGACACACCCGGAAAGCGCACCCGTCGCCATCATCGCGCCGGCCATCTTCACCGCCATCGCACTTCTGCTCCGGCCCGAAAGCCGCCCTGCCTTGCCAAATCCCTGCATGGGCAGGTCTTTCGCAAGCCGGACGCTTCCGGTCAATTCTCGTTGCTTCATGGCTTCTTCTCGCTTTCTGGAGACTGAATGACGGCGTCCGGCTTTTCGAGGACCGGGCCATTCTTCGGCACAAGCCCTTTCAGCGTGGCGTCTTGCTGCACCTCTTCCACCTTCTTGCGGACATAGGTTTCAAGGCTTTCCGGATTGGTCAGCAGGCGCATGCCGAACAGCACCTCATTGAACGGCCCGCGCACGTTGACGTTGAAGCGCAGTGGCAGCCGGGCAACCTGCCGCGTGATGAGATTGCTCTTCGCGGCCTTGCCCTGCGAAATCCCGTCAAAGCGGATGCGCGTGACGAATTGCCCGGCAAGTGCGCCGTCCAGGCTGATCTGCATCGTCCGGTAGTCGAGCGAACGCAGCGCCTCGAAGGCGAAATTGCCCATGGCGGAGAGGTCCTTGTAGGTCAGCTCGCCGATGTAGGAGACATTGCCTCCGGGCGGGCGCGAAGCGAGGCGACCGCCTTCGACCCGTCCCCCGTTTTCATCGAACACCAGCGGCAGTGCGCCGTCGAACAGGCCCGTGGCGGAAATGTTCGCCATTTCCGACTGTTCGATGAACCGTTCGGCGCTGATCCCTTCGACCTTGAGGACATAGCGGCGCACTTCTGCCACCCCCAGCGTCATCTGCGTGGGCAGCAGTTCGAGCGTGCCATCAAGGAAAGGCCATTTCGCGTGGTTTATCGCCAGAACCCGACCCGGGCGCAGCTCGAACCTCATGCGGCCGTCAACGGCTTCGATGCCGGGATTGATCGAGGCGATGCGCAGTTCCTGATCGGGGGCCGTGACGAGGCCGAGCAGATCGGTGAAGGTCACAGTGCCGGCCACGCCCTTGGCCGGACCGAATGCGGCGCCGAAATCGAGGCCTTCGCTCTGGAAGGTGCCCTTGCTGGAAACGGTCGAGCCTGACCAGTCGACCTGCCCCGAACCGGTCACGATGCCGCGCGCATCGGCGATCACGCCAAGCGCAAGCGGGGTGAGATCGTCCGGCTGAAGCTGGCGGTCGAAGGTGATTCCCGGCACTGACAGGCCGGCACTGCCCGCCTGAGTGTCGAGGTCGTGAGCGATCTTCGCCTCGACCACCGGCCGGCCGCTTGCCGGATGGCGCAACAGGGCTTCGGCGGTAATCCTGTTGTCGGCCAGCTCCAGGACTGCGCCTTGCGCCACCAGCGGGTTGAAGCGATCGACCTGCTCGCGGTCAAGCAGGCGGAATTCGCCTTCGCTGAGATTGAGCCTGCCGGCGGCAAAGCGCCACTTGCCGCGCGCTTCGGCGATGTCGAGCGGGACGGTGCCGATCCACGCCTGCGTATCGGCGAACGTGCCGGAGAATTCGCGCCCGACATCTGCCTTCAGCGTACCGATGGCGAAACGCACCGGGCTTTCCCCCTGCCCCAGGGTCACGACCAGATTGTCTGCGGATAATGTGCCGGGGTTAGAGAAGGTCGCCGCACCGCTGGCAATGGTGATCGGGGTCTGCTTGAGCCGCCCGGCGAGTTCGATTCGCGCCGCGCGAGCCGATATGGCGGTGCCGCGCCCGCCGGAACGAACAATGGCCCCGCCCGCGCCGGGGCAAAGATCCAGCGAATCGCGGTTCAGCACCAGTCCGGCATAAGTCAGAGAAGCAAAGCGCAACTGGCGACAGCCACGCCACACCTCAAACTCGCGGCCCGGCACCCACCTGCCATCGATCGGCAGTTCGAGATCCTGCACCCGGCCGCCGGGGATCGCTCCACTGGAGCGGGCCTTGCCGACAAATCCGATTGTACCGTCCGCCGCCTGCGCGAGCGCCAGTTCGGGAAGAGCCAGCCGGGCATCGCGGGCGGCATAGTCGGCCATTGCCATGCGGATCAGCGTCGTGCCGCGCGCGCGCCGCTCCATCCGGCCCGTAATGCGCGGCATGCCCACACCGCCCGTGGTAAAATTGCCCGCCACGCGCGGCGCCGGTGCGCCACCGCTGACAAGCTGGAGGCTGGAAACGGCAAGAATCACCTGCCCGGTGCCGCCGGTAACCGCCGCTTGCGGCACGATCAGGTTGGTGACTTGCCCGGTCTGCCGCAGCAAGTATTCGGCCCGCAGGCGGCTGCCCGGCGCATGGCGTGCCAGCGCTCCACGCAGCTGCGCCAGCAGGGGCTCGCCCAATGTGCCCTTCGCCGAGCCTTGCGCCGATGCAAGCGCGCCATCGACCTGCCGGCCCATCTGCAGGTTCGCGGCATCGAGCGTGCCGTCGCTTTCAAGGCGTGCGAGGGCATCGGCGCCACGAACCATGCCCTTGAGTGAAACTGCGGAGGCAGAAAGCTGCGGCGATGCCAGCGCGCGGGCCTTCAGATCGTACCGGGCGGTAAGCGCCTGCTTGCGATAGGTCAGGTCGACGGAGCCGCCCACCTGGTCCAGCCGCGCATCGCCATAGCCGGCCGAGGCAACGAGCGGCACCATCCGGGCATCGGCGCCGCGAAGATCTGCATCGACCGTCCCGTCAACCTGCACCGCAGCCTGTCGCAGGCTCGCACCCGCCCCGGTGCAGGCGAGCGAGGCAAGACGCAGCGGCCCCTTGAACTTCGGCTTTTCCGATGCGGTTTCCAGCCTGCCATAGAGCGAGGCGCCTTCGGCAGTGCAACCGGCCAGCGACAGGCGCAGCGCAATCGCGGCGATTTCCCCGGCGAAACCGGAGCGCAGGTTGCCCTTGCCCTCAAGCTTGATGCCGACAGGCCCCATATCTCCATCGATCCGGGCCCGGGCATCCTCAAGCGCCAGTTCCATGTCCGGCAGGCGGAACGGCGCCTGCGGCTCGCCCTCGAACAGCACCTTGTCGAGGCTGCCAAAGCTCAGCTTGCCATTGCGGTAAGACCCGTAAAGCATTGGCCGGACGAGTTTAATCTCACCCAGCGAAGGCCAGCCGAGGCGCATGGCGATCGCTACCTCGGCGCGCTCGATGGTCAGGTCTGGTCGGACGGGATCGCCGATGACGAGATCGGTCAGCACTTGCCGTCCCGGGCCGATCTCGGTGATCTTGTATCTTGCGGGAAGACCGGCCTTTTCCAGCTCGTTGCCGATGATGTTGTCGGCAATCTTCTCGCGATTGAGCCAGGCAACTGCCAGTAGGAAGGCAAGGACCAGCACGACGAGGCCGAGGACGCGCGGCCAGCGACGAGGGCGCAGGCTCGCCTCCGCCTCCTGCGGCTCCCCGGCAGTCTCGACCGTCTCTTGCGTCATCGTCTCACACTTGCGCCCAAGCCCTTGGAAAGGCAATGCTGCCCGCCGGATTGCGGGGAGCTGAACCCTTGGCCGAGGGCGAACTGTTTGACACGGGCGACGATACGAAAAAGCCGGGGCACGATGCCGGCGGCCACCGATCGCGCCTGCGTGCGCGGCTGATCGCTGGGGGTGAAGATGCACTCGCCGACCATGAAGTGATCGAATACCTGCTGATGACGGCAATTCCGCGGCGGGATGTAAAGCCGCTGGCCCGCACGCTGGTGGAGCGCTTTGGCGGGCTGGCGGGCGTGCTTAACGCGGATGCCCGCACGCTGGCCAACCATCCCGGCATGGGCGAGACGAGCGCTGCTGCAATGAAGATCGTTGCCGTCGCAGCCCGCCGAATGGCCCGGGCTGCGGTGAAGGAGCAGCCGGTGCTGGGATCGTGGCAGGCGCTGATCGATTACCTGACCATCGCCATGGCGCACCTGAAGGTTGAGCAGGTACGCGTGCTGTTCCTCGATATCCGCAACCGCCTCATTGCCGACGAGGTGCAGGGCGAAGGCAGCCTTGATGAGGCCGCGATCCATCCGCGGGAGGTGATCCGCCGCGCACTCGATCTTGGCGCCGGTGCGATCATCCTCGTCCACAATCACCCGTCAGGTTCGCCCGAGCCAAGTCGCGCCGATATCCAGATCACCAACCGCATTGCCGAGGCGGGACGGCTGCTCGGCGTGATCGTGCACGATCATGTCATCATCGGAACCCAGGGCCATGTCAGCCTGAAGGCGAAGGGGCTGATCTGATGCACCCGATCCTGCCATGTGCGTAGCCGCCCTTGCCTGGAACGCGCATCCGCGCTGGCGGCTGGTCGTGATCGCCAACCGCGACGAGTTCCACGAACGCCCCACGGCTCCGCTTGAGCGCTGGCCCGATGGCACCCTCGCCGGACGCGACCTGCGCGCCGGCGGCACCTGGTTGGGCGTGAACGAAGCGGGACGATTCGCGCTGGTCACCAACCACCGCGTTGAAGGCTATCCAAAGCCCGACCGGCTGAGCCGCGGCGGGGTGGTCACCGGCTGGCTGGACGGATCGGGTCTGGGGCAAACTGCGGCCATGAACCCGTTCAACCTGTTCTGCGCCGATGAGCGTGGCCTGCTCTTTGTGACCAACTGGCCGGATGAGGATATCCACCTGCCCGCGGGCCTGCACGGCATCTCCAATGGCCCGTTCGACCGCCCATGGCCCAAGGCCCAGCAGCTGTGTGCGGCACTTGGCGGGTGGCTGGAGGCGGACGGTAGCTCGTTCGATCCCCTGTTCGCCGCGCTGCGCGACGAGACTGCGCGGGAACCGGTCGACAGCCACCAGACCGATCCAGAGCCGCGCCTATCCGGCGTGTTCATCCGCGATCCAATCTACGGCACGCGCTGTTCGACCATCGTGGCCGTCGGCAGCGACGGAAATGGCGTGATCGAAGAGCGTCGCTGGTCGCCGCAGGGCGAATGCAGCGGGATCACCGCCATCGGCTTCAGTTGGCCGGGCAGCTAGCGCGCAGGGTTTGCGGCCAGCCAGTCCAGCATCAGCCGGCTGTAGAGTTCGGGATGCTCGGCCATGGGGATGTGCCGTGCCTCGGCAATTTCATGGTACCGCGCACCCGCAATGCGATCGGCGATCAGGCGGTTGCCCTCAGCCGGGGTGCCGGGATCGTCGTCCCCGCAGATGACGAGCGTGGGCGCGGAAATCCGTGGAAGGCGATCCACCACATCGAAGGCAAAGATCGCATGGGCGCCCGAAACATAGCCCGCCACCGGGCAGGCGCTGACCGTGCCGTGCACTTGCCGCCAGCGCTCGGGCCGACGCGTCCTGAAGCCGGCGGTGAACCAGCGCTCCATCGTATCATCGGCTATCGCGCCGACTGACGCTGCGGAGGCAATCGCTGCGAAGCGGGCATCCCAGATGTCCTTGCCGGCAGGGACAGAGCGCGCCGACGTGCCTGAAAGCAGCAGCGAATGCAGGCGGTGGGGATGATCCAGTGCGAACTGCTGGCCGATCATCCCGCCGATCGACACGCCGCCGAGGTGGACCTTGCCTATCCCCAGGTGGTCGAGCACCGTCACCACGTCCGCTGCAAGCTCCCCCATGTCATAGCTGCCTGCGGTTGCGCCCGAGCCGCCATGCCCGCGCATGTCCACGCGCAACACGCGATAACCCGCCCCCAGCAAGGGCCCGACCTGGTCCGCCCAGATGCCCATGTCGGAAGAAAGCGTGTGCAGCAGGCAGACCACCGGCAAGGCATCATCGCCAACGCTGTCAAAGCAAATGGTGTGGCTTGGCGCCTTCAGCAGCATGGCTCTCCCCTTGCTTAAATGTCCGTGCCCCCCTAGCGGCTCGTCGCGGATAGTCCAAACGAACCGGAGTCGAACATGGTCCCCCGTTATGCCCGCCCCGCGATGACCGCCATCTGGGAACCGGAAGCGCGCTACAAGATCTGGTTCGAGATCGAAGCCCACGCCACCGAGAAGCTCGGCGAACTCGGCGTGGTCCCGCCCTCGGGCGCCAAGGCGCTGTGGGACTGGTGGGCGACCAACCCGGCCATCGACGTTGCCGCCATCGACGCGATCGAGGCTGTGACCAAGCACGACGTGATTGCCTTCCTTGACTGGGTCGCCCAGCAGGTCGGCCCGGAAGCGCGCTTCATGCACCAGGGCATGACCAGCTCCGACGTGCTCGACACCACGCTCGCCGTGCAGCTCGCCCGCGCCGCGGACCTGCTGCTCGAGGACCTCGACGCCCTGCTCGCCGCGATCAAGCGCCGCGCCTATGAGCACAGGTACACCCCCACTATCGGCCGCAGCCACGGCATCCATGCCGAGCCGACCACTTTCGGCAAGAAACTGGCCGAGGCCTATGCCGAATTCAGCCGGTGCAAGGTGCGCCTGCAGAACGCCCGCGCCGAAGTGGCAACCTGTGCGATTTCGGGCGCGGTCGGCACCTTCGCCAACATCGATCCCTCGGTGGAAGAATATGTCGCCGACAAGCTTGGCCTCTCAGTCGAGCCGGTTTCGACCCAGGTCATCCCGCGCGACCGGCACGCGATGTTCTTCGCCACGCTGGGCGTGATCGCCAGCAGCATCGAACGCCTCGCCACCGAGATCCGCCACCTCCAGCGCACCGAAGTGCTGGAAGCCGAGGAATACTTCTCGCCCGGCCAGAAGGGCTCGTCGGCCATGCCGCACAAGCGCAACCCGGTGCTGACCGAAAATCTCACCGGCCTTGCCCGCGTGGTCCGCTCCGCCGTCACCCCGGCGCTGGAGAACGTGGCGCTGTGGCACGAGCGCGATATCTCGCACTCCTCGGTCGAGCGCTACATCGGCCCGGATGCCACCATCACGCTGGATTTCGCCCTCGCCCGCCTGACCGGCGTGGTCGACAAGCTGGTGATCTATCCCGAGCGGATGCAGAAGAACCTCGACAAGATGGGCGGGCTTGTCCACTCCCAGCGCGTGCTGCTGGCCCTGACGCAGGCGGGACTTGAGCGCGACGCCAGCTACCGCCTGGTCCAGCGCAACGCGATGAAGGTCTGGGAAAGCGACGGCCAGCTCTCGCTGCTCGAACTGCTCAAGGCCGATCCCGAAGTCAGCGCCGTGATGTCTGCCGCCGAACTGGAAGAGAAGTTCAACCTGGACTATCACTTCAAGGCGATCGACACGATCTTCGCGCGGGTGTTCGGCGAGTAGCTTGCCCCGGCCGGGCAACCGGCCTAGCATCTGCCGCAAACGAACGGGAAAGGGTCTGATCCCATGCAGATATTCCGAACGGTCGTCTGGGTCGTGCTGGTGATCGCGCTGGTCATCTTCGCGGTGAACAACTGGAACGTCGTCCAGGTGAAGATCTGGGAAAACCTGGTCCTGGAAACCAAGCTGCCGGTGCTGGTGCTGGTTGCCTTCCTGCTCGGCCTGCTGCCCATGTGGCTGCTGCACAAGGGTACGCGCTGGCGGCTGCATCGCCAGATTTCCAGCCTGCAGGACGCCGCCAACGCAGCTGTCGCGCCGTCGCTTTCGACGACCAACCTGGCCGAAGCCAACCCCGACAATCCCGCCAACTGACGGAGCCAATGTGAACCCGATCTATCTTGCCCTCGACCTTCCCCGCCTCGACGCCGCGCTCGCGCTTGCGCAGAAGGTGAAGGGCCATGTCGGCGGGCTGAAGCTGGGGCTGGAATTCTTCTGTGCCCACGGCCACCACGGCGTTCACGAACTGGCCCATGTCGGCCTGCCAATCTTCCTTGACCTTAAGCTGCATGACATCCCCAACACGGTGGCTTCGGCCATGCAGGCAATCCACGTGCTGGAGCCGGCAATCGTCACCGTCCACGCGGGCGGTGGCCGCGCCATGATGGAGGATGCCAAGGCCGCAGCCGGAGAGAACACCAAGGTCGTCGGCGTGACCGTGCTGACCAGCCTCGATGATGGTGATCTTTCCGCCACCGGTGTTGCCGGCTCGTCGCACGATCAGGTGCTACGCCTTGCAGACCTCGCGCATGACGCGGGGCTCGATGGCATCGTCTGTTCCGGGCACGAAGTGGGTGAAGTGCACAAGCGCTGGAAAAACGGCTTCTTTGTCGTTCCCGGCCTGCGTCCGGCCAATGGCAACAACAACCACGCCGACCAGAAGCGCATCGTAACCCCGCGACAGGCGCGCGATGCGGGTGCATCGGTGCTCGTCATCGGGCGGCCGATCAGCCGTGCGGAAGATCCCGTGGCCGCCGCCCGGGCCATCGAAGCCACGCTCTGAGTCTGCGCTGCCGGGGTTCAGGCCCCGGTCAGCCGGAGGCCTGCAAGCCCCGTGCAACGAAGGAGAAAGCCGATGAAACCCCTCCATCTTGCACTCGCGGCACTGGCCCTTTCCGTCCCCCTTGGCACGGCTGCCCATGCCCATGATCCGGCCGCGCCGGCAATCGCCCCCGGCAACACGCTGCTGACCCTCACCGCGCAGGGTCGCGTGGCACGGGCTCCCGATATTGCCGTGTTCACCGCCGGAGTGATGAGCCAGGCCAGGACCGCGGCCGAAGCGCTGGCCGACAATTCGGCGAAGATGAACCGCGTGATCGCCGCGCTCAGGACCGCCGGAATTGCCGAGCGCGATATCCAGACCAGCGATCTCAGCCTCAGCCCGGTTTATGGCCAGCAGCGCCCCCTTCCCGACGGGCGCATGGAGCCGGAACAGCCGCAGGTCGTCGGCTATCGCGCCAGCAATACGGTTTCCGTCCGCCAGCGTAACCTCAAGCAATTCGGGCGCGTGCTCGACACCCTTGTCGCGGCAGGAGCCAACCAGATCGACGGACCGCGTTTCGAGATCGACAAGGCCGATGCCGTTGCAGATGAGGCCCGGACCCTAGCCGTCAGGAAGGCCCGGGCACGTGCCGACCTTTATGCCGCAGCTGCCGGCATGAAGGTGGTCCGCATCGTTTCGATCAGCGAAAGCGGCGGCTATGTGCCGCAGCCGATGATGGTCAATGCCCGCATGGCTGCCGAGGATTTTGCCGGCGCGCCCACCCCGGTTGCTTCCGGTGAGGTGAGCATGAGCGTGTCGGTCAATGTCGCCTTCGAACTGGCGCCCTGATCGGGAAGGCATGGGGGATCGATTCGTTGTCCGATATCGGCATCAAGATTTGCGGCATCACCACGGCTGAGGCGCTCGATGCGTCCATTGCCGCCGGCGCGACGCACGTCGGGCTGGTGTTCTTCCCCAAGAGCCCGCGCAATATCGAGATCGGACAGGCCGCCGCACTTGCCGCGCGCGCGGGATCGCGGGTGCAGGTCGTCGGCCTGTTCGTCGATCCTGCGCCCGGACAGGTCGAGGCGGCGCTGGCGCAGGTCCCGCTCGACGTGATCCAGTTGCATGGCAAGGAAGCGCCCGAACTCTGCGCCCAGGTGGCCGCCGCCACGGCGCGCGAGGTGTGGAAGGCCATCGGTGTTCGCAAGCGCGCGGACCTGAACGAGGCGACGCGCTACAGGGGCGCGGTCACGCGTGTGCTTTACGATGCCAAGCCGCCCGAGGGCGCTGACCTTCCCGGCGGCACCGGGCTGCGCATCGACTGGTCATTGATGCAGGGCCACACCCATCCCCTGCCCTGGATCCTGGCGGGCGGGCTTCACGCCGGAAATGTGGGCGAAGCCATGGGCATGACTGGTGCGCGCTTTGTCGACACCTCATCGGGTGTGGAAACGCAGCCGGGGATAAAGGACAATAGCCGCATCGCCGCCTTCTGCGCCGCTGCCCGCACCCAATAGCAAAAGGGCGGCCCGTTTCCGGACCGCCCCTGCTTTAAGCTTGATCGTTCAGATCAGAACTTGATGCCGACGCCGGCAACAACGGTGTCCAGATCGGAGAAGCCGTTGCCAACGAAGTAGTGGCGGTAAGCAAGCTTGCCGTACACGTTGCCAGCGATGGTGTGCTCAACGCCGACACCAGCGTGAATGGCGTCTTCGCACAGGTCGCAGTTTTCGGTGGTGTAGCCGCCGTCAACGTACAGCTTGGTCTTTTCGCCAACCTTGGTGCCGAGACGACCGGTCAGGCCGAAAGCGACCTTCTGGCCAGCGGCGCCGATCTTGTCGCCCGAAACTTCGAGACCGGCGAAAGCCGAGCTGCCGAGGTCGAAGTCATAGCCAGCGGCGATGCCCCACACGTCTTCCGACGAACCACCGTCCCAGATCACGCCGCCACGGGCTTCGATGCGGGCTTCGTTAGCCATTGCGGGAGCGGCGAGAGCGGCCGAAGCGGCCAGCGCGAGAACGAGCTTCTTCATAATTAAACTCCTGAGATTCAACGCCCCTTCTTTCCGGGGGCGAGGGCCGGTTAGACGGGGAAAGATTTAACCGCAATGAACAAAACGTGTCATAAATGCGGCATCGCAACAGACTGTTGCTGCTTTGCAACATTTTCTGTCGGGTTTGTACAATTTCGGAATCCCGCCGGAATCAACACGGTTGCGCTGCAAGGCTGGACACGGTCGCCCACCTCTGCCAATCGCCGGGCCATGAACGCGCCGACCCCCAATTCCTTCCGCACCATGCCGGACGAGCGCGGCCATTTCGGCCAGTTCGGCGGGCGTTACGTTGCTGAAACGCTGATGCCGCTGATCCTCGATCTGGAAAAGCATTATCGCGCCGCCAAGGCCGATCCGGCCTTCCAGGCAGAGTTCGACGACCTGCTGGAACATTATGTCGGCAGGCCCAGTCCGCTCTACTTCGCCCCGCGCCTGACCGAAGAACTTGGTGGTGCCCAGGTCTGGTTCAAGCGCGACGAGCTGAATCACACCGGCGCGCACAAGATCAATAACTGCATCGGCCAGATCCTGCTGGCCATTCGCATGGGCAAGACGCGCATCATCGCGGAGACCGGCGCAGGCCAGCACGGCGTTGCCACGGCCACCGTCTGCGCGCGCTTCGGCCTGCCCTGCGTGGTCTACATGGGCGCCACCGACGTTGCCCGCCAGGCGCCCAACGTGTTCCGCATGAAGCTGCTCGGCGCAGAAGTGGTGCCTGTCACCGCCGGTGCAGCCACGCTGAAGGACGCGATGAACGAGGCGCTGCGTGACTGGGTCGCGAACGTGCACGACACGTTCTACATCATCGGCACGGCCGCCGGCCCGCACCCCTATCCGGAACTGGTCCGCGATTTCCAGAGCGTGATCGGCAAGGAAGCCCGCGCCCAGATGCTCGCCCGCACCGGCCGCCTGCCGGACCTGCTCGTGGCCGCCATCGGCGGCGGGTCGAACGCCATTGGCCTGTTCCACCCCTTCCTTGACGATGCAGACGTGAGGATGCTCGGCGTCGAAGCGGCAGGACATGGGCTGGACAAGGAACACGCCGCCTCGCTCGCCGGCGGGCGCCCCGGTATCCTCCACGGCAACAAGACCTACCTGCTGCAGGACGAGGACGGCCAGATCACCGAAGGCCACTCGATCTCGGCGGGCCTGGACTATCCGGGCATCGGGCCGGAACATTCCTGGCTCAAGGAAATCGGCCGGGTGGAATATACCTCGGTCACGGACACCGAGGCGCTTGACGGTTTCCAGCTGCTCTGCCGGACCGAGGGCATCATCCCCGCGCTTGAGCCGAGCCACGCGATCGCCGCGGTGGCAAAGGTCGCGCCGACCATGCCGAAGGACAGCATCGTGCTCGTCAACCTGTGCGGACGCGGTGACAAGGACATCTTCTCGGTCGCCGAACACCTGGGGGTCTCGCTGTGAGCCGCCTCGCCCAGGCCTTCTCGCGCGGCCCTGCCCTCGTCACTTTCGTTACCGGCGGCGATCCGACGCCGGATGCGACCCCGGCCATTCTCGACGCGCTGGTCGCCGGCGGGGCGGACGTGATCGAGCTGGGCATGCCGTTCACCGATCCGATGGCCGATGGCCCGGCGATCCAGCTTGCCAACCTGCGCTCGCTGGGGGCCGGCACAAAGACGGCGGACCTGTTCCGCATCGCCACCGATTTCCGCGCCCGCCACCCAGAGGTGCCGCTGGTGCTGATGGGCTATGCCAATCCGATGACGATCCGCGGGCCGGAATGGTTCGCTGACCAGTGCCGGAAGGCCGGCGTCGACGGCGTCATCTGCGTCGATATCCCGCCCGAGGAAGACCCCGAGCTTGGCCCGGCGCTGCGCGCGGCCGGTGTCTCGCTGATCCGCCTCGCCACGCCTACGACAGATGCGGCCCGCCTGCCCGTCGTGCTCGAAGGATCAAGCGGGTTCCTCTACTATGTCTCGGTCGCCGGGATCACCGGCATGCAGCAGGCAGCGCAGACCTCGATCGAGGAAGCGGTAGCGCGGCTCAAGGCTTCGGCCACGATACCGGTCGCGGTCGGCTTCGGCGTGCGCACGCCCGAACAGGCCTCGGCCATTGCCAAGGTGGCAGACGGCGTTGTCGTCGGCTCTGCGCTTGTCGACCTGGTAGCAAAGCATGGCGCCGATGCCGCCGGTCCGGTGGAAGAACTGACCCGCGCCCTTGCCGAAGCGGTCCATTCCGCGCGATAAGGCCTGCCATGTCCTGGCTCACAAAAGTCCGCAATTCGCTTTCCAACCTGAAGAAGCGCGACACTCCGGATAACCTCTGGATCAAGTGCCCTTCGTGCAAGGAAATGCTGTTCACCAAGGAATACGAGGAAAACCTCAGCGTCTGCCCGCGCTGCGACCATCATGGCCGCATCGGTGCCGATGCGCGGTTCTCGCAGCTGCTCGATCCGGGCTATGCCGTTCTGCCTAGCCCCAAGGTTGCGGAAGACCCGCTGAAGTTCCGCGATTCCAAGAAGTATCCCGAGCGCCTGAAGGCCGCCCGCGCCGCCAACCCGCACCCCGATGCGCTGACCAATGCCACAGGTACGATTGACGGGCATAAGGTGGTGCTTGGCGTACAGGACTTCGCCTTCATGGGCGGATCAATGGGCATGGCCGTGGGCGAGGCTTTCGTCGCCGGGGCCGAGCGGGCGATCAAGGACCGCTGCGCCTATGTCATCTGCACGGCAGCGGGCGGTGCCCGCATGCAGGAAGGCATCCTCAGCCTGATGCAGATGCCCAAGACCACGGTTGCCACCCGGCGGCTGAAGGCGGCGGGCCTGCCCTATATCGTGGTGCTTACCGATCCGACCACTGGCGGCGTCACTGCCAGCTATGCCATGCTGGGCGATATCCACATTGCCGAGCCGGGCTGCCTGATCGGCTTTGCCGGCCAGCGGGTGATCCAGGACACGATCCGCGAAAAGCTGCCCGAAGGCTTCCAGCGCGCCGAATATCTCCACGCCCATGGCATGGTGGACATGGTCGTGCCGAGGAAGGACCTGAAGGGAACGCTGGCCAGCCTGCTCGATTTCCTGCAGCCCGCCAAGGCAGCGTGAAGGATTTCGCCCGGTCGGAAAGTCCGGCGGTTCAGGCCCAGCTAAATCGGCTGGGCGCCCTCTCCGTCCCCGAAGGCCGCCTTGGCCTCGATACGATCCGGGCCCTGCTGGCGCGGCTGGGCGATCCGCACAAGCGCCTTCCGCCCGTGTTCCACGTCGCGGGAACCAACGGCAAGGGATCGACCTCAGCCTTCCTGCGCGCCATTCTTGAGGCGCAGGGCTATGCCGTCCACGCCACGATCAGCCCCCACCTTGTCCTCTACAACGAACGGATCCGCATCGCCGGGAACCTCATATCCGACGCGCGGCTGGCAGAACTGCTGGAGCAGGTTCTTGATCTGGGCGAGGACCTGCAGCCCAGCTTCTTCGAAGTCACCATCGCTGCGGCTTTCACCGAATTTGCCCGTGTGCCCGCCGATGCCTGCGTGGTGGAAGTCGGGCTTGGCGGTCGGTTCGATGCAACCAACGTGATCGAACATCCGGCAGTCTGCGGCATCGCCGCGCTGGGGCTGGACCACGAGCGCTTCCTGCTGGTGCCCGAGGATGGGGTTCCTACCGATCCCCTTGCGCGGATCGGCTTCGAAAAAGCGGGGATCGCCAAGTCCGGCGTACCGCTGGTGACGCAGGCCTACCCGGACCACGTTGCCCGCGCCGTCATGGCACAGGCGCGCAAGGCGGGGGCAATCGCGGTCCTGCGGGACCGGGACTGGTCGGCCCGGCCGCTGCCCGATACCCTGCTGTACCGCGACGGGACCGGTCGGGATGGCATTGACGAGCTGCACCTGCCGTTGCCCCTGCTCGCCGGCGAGCATCAGGCGGACAATGCAGCTCTTGCGGTCGCAATGTTGCGCCACCAGTCAGCGCTGCCGGTTTCATCGCAGGCGATGGGTTCTGGCATCCGCGCTGCCCGCTGGCCCGCACGGCTGCAACGCCTGAACGGGGGACCGCTGACCGGCGATCGCGAGGTCTGGCTTGATGGCGGGCACAACCCATCGGCCGGGGCTGCGCTGGGTACGCATTTCAAAGGACGCCGCCTGCACCTCATCATGGGTATGCTGGCCAACAAGGATCCGGGCTCGCTCACCGGGCCGCTGGCTGCCAGCATTGCCTCAATCGCCGCCGTCCCCGTGCCGGGGCACGAATGGCACCCGGCCAAGGCCTTCGGCCCGCAGGCACGCGCGTTTGACGATGTACCCGCCGCCCTTGCCGCCGTGCCGGACGATGGCCTCCCGGTGCTTATCGCCGGGTCGCTTTACCTCGCCGGCGAGGTACTGCGCCTCAACGGGGAGCTGCCGGACTGACCTTTGCCTTGCCGAGCCAGGCGACCACCCCGCCAAGCAGCAACACGGCAAGGAACATCAGCGCGGTCGAATTGGCCCACTTCAGCGGCTGCGACAGCAAGACCCCGACCAGCCCGACCGTCACCAGCAGGAACCCGAAGGCCCGAACAGCACCGATGGGTTGCTTGAGCGTCCGCTCATCTACGCCCTCGGTCTGGCGGATGCCCTGGACGACGTAGCCCTTGCTCCACAGTACCCAGAGCAGCAGCATTCCGGGGATCGCGGCGACCACCGTGAAGCCCCAGAAACCCACCCAGCCCACCTTTTCGGCAACGATCCCCGCAGGCCCGGCCATGAAGGTGCGACCGACGCCCGCGAAGGAGGAAAGGAGCGCGAACTGCGTGGCGGTATAGGCGATCGACGACAGGCCGGAGAGGTAGGTGGTGAACACGGTAAGGCCGATGCCGCTCGTAAGGTTTTCGGTGCCGATCGCGGCGACCAGCATCCAGTAATTGTTGCCGGTGGCCGCCAGGGCCATGAACATCACGTTCGACAGCATCATCATCAGGCCGGACACCAGCAGCGCGCGTCCCATGCCGAGCCACAGGATGAACGGCGCGCCCAGTGCCGAGCCGACGATCAGGGCAGCAAAACCCCAGAGCTTGTTGGCCGAAATGTAATCGAGGTCGGCAAAGCCCAGGTCCACGATCATGGGGCTGAGCATCGCCTGTCCCATGGCATCGCCCACCTTGTAGACGAGGACGAAGGCGAGGATCAGGAAGGCGCCGTGGCGGCCGAGGAATTCGCGGAAGGGGTTGATGACGGCTTCGGTCAGGAACTGGCCCGCCTTCATCCCGCTGACGTGCGAATAGCGATCGATGAAGCGCCCCGGCCCGATCCACAGCGCGCCAAGGATGGCGGGCACGATGCAGAAGGCAGTGAGGCCATAGGCGGTTGCCCAGCCCAGCCCCAGCCCTTCGGCAGAGGCGAAATAGATCGTCCCGGCACCCGCGATCAGGTTGCCGGTACGATAGCCGAACTGGTTGGTCGCCGTGCCGTGGGCGAACTCTTCCTCGTCGAGGATTTCGATGCGGTAGGCATCGATCACGATATCCTGCGTTGCCGAGAGGAAGGCGGTGATCAGCGCCCAGACCGCGAACAGGCCCATGTTTCCGGGCTGCGGATTGCTCGCGCCCAGTTGCCAGACCGAGACGAACAGCAGGCCCTGGATCAGGAACAGCCAGCCGCGGCGCTGGCCGAAGGTGCGCGTCAGGAATGGCAGCGGCAGCTTGTCGACCAGAGGGGCCCAGAGGAACTTGATGGTATAGGGAATGCCCAGCGCCACGGCGAAACCGATGGTGGCCGTGTCTATCCCCACCTTGGCGAGCCAGAAGGTCATCGTCGCGATCAGCAGGGTCAGCGGGAAGCCGCTCGAAATGCCGAGCAGGAAGGCCACCAGCGGCGCCTTGCGGATATAGGGGCGGAAGGTCTTGCTGGTTGTCGCGATCAGGACAAGCGCCACCAGCACGCCTGCGAAAATCAGGAAACGGATGAGATCAACCGACATGCGAACCCTTCTCCCTGTGGTCGCGCGGCACGCTAGCCATATTTGCGGCGATGCCCAGCCCCTCTTTGACGGTTTTGCCCCATCCCGCTAAGGGCTGGCCATGGAAAATTCCCCACCCGAAAAAGGCGAACGCATCGCCAAGCTGCTCGCCCGCGCCGGTGTCGCCTCGCGCCGGGAGGTGGAGCGGATGATTGCCGAAGGCCGGGTGAAGATCGGCGACGAGGTTGTTACCACGCCCGCCACGCTGCTCACCACGCTGCACGGCCTGACCGTGGACGGCAAAGAGGTGAAGGCGCCCGATGCTGCGCGGCTGTTCGTGTTCCACAAGCCGGCAGGGTTGCTGACCGCAGAGCGTGATCCGCAGGGTCGCCCGACGATCTATGCCGCCCTGCGCAACGCTCTGCCAAAGGATGCGCCCCGCCTGATGCCGATCGGGCGGCTCGACCTCAATACCGAGGGCCTGCTGCTGCTGACCAATGATGGCGAGCTGAAGCGGGCGATGGAACTGCCGGCCAGCGGCATCCCCCGCACCTATCGCGCCCGCACATACGGTTCGGTGACGCAGGAGCAGCTGGAAGGCCTGATGGAGGGAATGGAAGTGGACGGCGTCCACTATGGCCGGATCGATGCCAACATGGAGCGCCGCACGGGCCGCAACCAGTGGATCGAACTGACCCTTACCGAAGGCAAGAACCGCGAAGTCCGCCGCGTGCTGGAAGCGCTGGGGCTGGAAGTCAGCCGCTTGCTGCGCACCCGCTATGGTCCGTTCGAACTGGGAGAGCTGCCGCGCGGACAGGCCTATGAAGTGCGCCCGCAGGATGTCGAGCGTTTCGCCGCCACCTTGCCAAAGCTGCCCAAGCAGCCGCCCCACCCCACCGGCGCGAAGCCTGCGCCCAAGCGCTCCGGTCCTCCGGGAGCCGCCCGCCGACCGCGCAAGCCTGATCCCTCGCGCCCGGTCGATCGCGATGCGCCCCGCTCTCCGCAGCGTCGCCCCGGTGCCGGAAAGCCGCGCCCAGGCGGCGGCAGCGGGAGCAGTAGGGGACCGCGCCGATGAGCCTGCGCATCGTTGCCGGACAATGGCGCGGTCGCAAGCTCGCCGCGCCTGCCGGCGATACCACCCGCCCCACCGCCGATCGCACGCGCGAGACGCTGTTCTCGATGCTGGTCAGCCGCATCGGCGATTTTGAAGGACTGGCCGTGGCGGACCTTTTCGCAGGTTCAGGAGCCCTGGGGCTGGAAGCCCTGTCGCGCGGGGCGGCAAGCTGCCTGTTCGTGGAGCAGTATCCTGCCGCAGTGCGCGCGATCCGCACCAATCTGGCGAACCTCAAGGCGCAGGGGCAAAGCGACGTGCGGGCCTCGTCGGTCCTCACCCTTGGACCGGCCAAGGCTCCGCTTGACCTTGTGTTCCTTGATCCGCCCTATGGCACCGGTGCGGGTGAAGTTGCGCTCGACAAGCTGCGCCGCCTCGGCTGGATCGGCCCGGGCACCTGGATCAGTCTTGAAACGGCTGCCGATGAAGTGCCGGCGCTGAAGAACTTTGCCGTTGAGGCCGATCGCAAGGTCGGCAAAGCGCGGATTACGCTGGCGCGACTGCCTGCTGCCTAGCGGTCAGCACGCCAACAAGCGTGACCAGCCCGGCCAGGCTGATCAGCGTGCCGACGAAGATCAGGTTGCCCGATGTCGCCATCGCCTGCGCCACGAGCGGGGTGAGCGCACCGCCCACGATGCCGCCGGCGTTGAACGCCACCGAAACGCCGCTGTAACGCACCAGCGGCGGATAGAGCGTCGGCAACCAGGCCCCCAGCGGACCATAGACATAGCCCATGACAAACAGCGCCGCAGACAGCGTAAGGAAAACCGCGAGCAGCGATCCCGATTGCAGGCCGGGTCCGAACACAAAGCCGAGCGCCACTGTCGCAACCGCTCCGATGGCCAACGTCGAGCGGCTGCCCTTCCTGTCGGACCGCCATGCCGCGACCCCGATGCCGAGCGCAAGGAACAGGTTGGCGACCAGCTGGGTGGAGAGGAACTCGGTGCGGCTGTAACCCAGTGCCGAGGTGCCAACGGCAAGCGCGAAGGCAGTGGCAAGATAGAAGATCGCAAAGCACGCCACGGCGCCTGCCGTTCCCGCGATAACGGCCCAGCCGTGACGCGCGAAAAGGCGGGCAAGCGGCACGGCGGGCGGTGCTTCGCGCTCCAGAGCCTCGCGGAACTGCGGGGTTTCGCCGATCTTCAGCCGCACCCACAGCCCCAGGCCGACCAGCACCGCGCTGAGCAGGAAGGGCACTCGCCAGCCCCAAGCCTTGAACTCCGCCTCGGGCAGCCACAGGCCAAGCGCCAGGAACAGTCCGTTCGCAGCCAGGAAGCCCAGCGGCGCGCCAAACTGCGGCGCAGCGCCAAAGCGCGCTTCCCAGCCCTTGGGCGCATTCTCCACGGCCAGCAGGGCAGCCCCACCCCATTCGCCGCCGAGGCCGAAGCCCTGGCCGAAACGCAGCAGGCAAAGCAGGGCCGGGGCGATCCACCCAGCCTGCGCATAGGTTGGCAGGAAGGCAATCAGGAGCGTCGAGCCCCCCATCAGCATCAGTGAGGCGACAAGCGTGGACTTGCGCCCCACCCTGTCACCGAAATGGCCAAAGGCTATGGCTCCCACCGGACGGGCGAAAAAGGCGATGCCGAAGGTGAGGAAGGACAGGGCAAGCTGCGCGGCGGGCGACTGTTCGGGGAAGAACAGCGGACCGAACACCAGCGCCGCAGCGGTCGCATAGATGTAGAAATCGTAGAATTCCACGGCCGTCCCGGCAAGGGCGGCGGAAAGGACGCGGGCGTTCTGGCGGACGGGTTGCATGGCGCGGATGCCTCGCCGCTTGGCGCGTACCTGTCAACCGCACGAATGAGAGGACGCCAGCCAAGGCTGACGCCCTCTCCCCCGAAAAGAAGGGGCGGGACCACAAGATCCCGCCCCTCCCTTGCGACCCTTCAGGGCTCGGGCCATCCGCGGATGGCAATTGGCCCAATAAAGCCGCGCGGATGAATTGTAAGAGAACAGCTTGTTGAAAGTTGTAAATCTGTTCACCCGTAACCTCACCACGAGGCCCTGCTATTTTCCGCCCGGATTGCGGCAATTATCCTGCAAATTGCGGGTGCAGACCGGGTAGACCTTGTTGAAGGCCTCGGGCGGAGGCGCCGTAAGTGCACCGACATAGGGGCCGCCGCGATAGTTCGGGTCGGCCGGCATGGCCGGGGGAACCGGCGAATTGGCCGTTGCCGGATTGGGCGGGGTCGCACTCGGCACACCGGGGCCGGTCGGGTTGGCCTGGATCACCGGCGGAGCGGCAGGTGGCGCAGGCGGCTCAACCGGCTGGACCGGGGGCAATGGCGGAACGGCGGGCGGTTCGGGGTCGGGCTGCGCCGCATTCAGCGGCAGCGATTCAAGGCACAGTGCAGCCGCCACCGCGGCGCTTGTCGAGGCAAGGGCAAGCCTGGTCATGGATAGCTCCTTTCGGATGCACCCAAACCCTCTTGATCCGCCCACCTTATTTCCCGCCAAGGATGAGTCCGCGATGAACAGGGCAGCATGCCGGCGCGACTTGTCGTGCCAGGCTTGCGCCTGATCTTCATGTTCCCTAGTTGTTCGCCATGAATCCCCCCGCTCCCCCCGCTTCGACCGACGAATCCTGGCTCAATGGACTGAACGATCCCCAGCGCGAGGCGGTCCTGACAACGGAGGGGCCGGTGCTGATGCTCGCCGGCGCGGGTACGGGGAAGACGGCGGCGCTTACCGCGCGCCTCGCCCACCTCATCCGCAGCCGCCGCGCCTGGCCGAGCGAAATCCTTTGCGTCACATTCACCAACAAGGCAGCCCGCGAAATGCGCGAGCGGGTGGGCGAGCTGATCGGGCCGGCGGTGGAAGGGATGCCGTGGCTCGGCACGTTCCACGCAATTGCCGCCAAGATGCTGCGCCGCCATGCCGAGCTGGCCGGGCTGCAATCCAATTACACCATCATCGACACCGACGATCAGCTGCGCCTGCTGAAGCAGCTGATCCAGGCCGAGGGACTGGATGAAAAGCGCTGGCCCGCACGCCAGCTGGCCGCCTGCATCGATCGCTGGAAGAACCGCGGCCTCAACCCCGACGATCTCGATGCCGGGGAAAACGAGAGCTATGCCAACGGCAAGGGACAGCACTTCTACCGGCTTTACCAGGATCGGCTGAAAGCGCTGAACGCCTGCGATTTCGGCGACCTGCTGCTGCACATGCTCAACATCTTGCGCACCCACCGCGAGGTGCTGGAGCAATACCGCCAGCGCTTCAAATACGTGATGGTGGACGAATACCAGGACACCAACCAGGTCCAGTACCTGTGGCTGCGGCTGCTGGCGCAAGAGCGCAAGAACATATGCGTCGTGGGTGACGACGACCAGTCGATCTATTCATGGCGCGGCGCAGAAGTTGCGAAAATCCTGAAGTTCGAAAAGGATTTTCCCGGCGCGAAGGTCATCCGGCTTGAGCAGAATTACCGCTCAACCCCGGAAATCCTTGCCGCCGCATCGGGCCTGATCGATGCCAACAGCCAGCGGCTGGGCAAGACCCTGTGGACCGAGCGTCATGCCGGCGACAAGGTTCGGGTGATCGGCGTCTGGGACGGCCCGGAAGAGGCGCGGCGCGTTGGCGAAGAGATCGAGCGCATGGAGCGCGAGGGGGCCAGCCTCAACCAGGTGGCGATCCTCGTGCGGGCGCAGTTCCAGACCCGCGAGTTCGAAGACCGGTTCATAACCATCGGCCTCAACTACAAGATTATCGGCGGTTTCCGCTTTTACGAGCGCGCCGAAGTGCGCGATGCGATGGCATACCTGCGGCTCATCGCCCAGCCATCCGACGACCTCGCGTTCGAACGAATTTACAATACGCCCAAGCGGGGACTGGGTGACAAGGCGCTGGAAAAGCTGCATCGGCACGCCCGTGCCCGCGGCGTTCCCTTGTCCCTTGCCGCCATCGAGATCGTGGATACGGACGAGTTGCCGACGCGGGCGCGCAACACCGTTCTGGCCCTGATGCGCGATTTCGCCCGCTGGCGCGACCTGTCGAAAACCGCGACGCCGGCAGAACTGGTCCGCACCCTGCTCGACGAAAGCGGCTATACCGCGATGCTTCAGGCAGAGCGCAGCGCCGAGGCGGCGGGGCGGCTGGAAAACCTCTCCGAATTGGCCCGCGCCATGGAGGAATACGAAACGCTGGGCGATTTCCTCGAACACGTCAGCCTCGTCATGGACAATGACGCCGCCGACGATGCCGAGAAGGTGACGATCATGACCATTCACGCCGCCAAGGGCCTGGAATTCGACCAGGTGTTCCTGCCTGGCTGGGAAGAAGGCGTGTTTCCCAGCCAGCGGGCAATGGACGAAGGCGGGCTTGCCAGCCTGGAGGAGGAACGTCGCCTCGCCTATGTGGCGATTACCCGGGCCCGCAAGCGCTGCACCATCCTGCACGCGGCAAACCGGCGCATCTACGGGCAGTGGACCAGTTCGATCCCCAGCCGGTTCATCGGTGAGATTCCGCCGGCCCATGTCGATGTGGAGACTACGCTGACCGGCGGGGCTAGCCTGTGGAAGGCGCAATGGTCGGAACGCGAGGATCCCTTCGCCCACCTCGCCCGTTCGCAGCCTGCGCGCAGCACCACGCGCGGGCCCGGCTGGCAGCGCGCCGCCAGCCGCGATTTCGATCCCGCTCCCCGCCGCCTGCCCGAGGCAACGCGATCCGCCGCCAGCTTCGCCGCCAAGCCCCGCACCGACGTGGCCGTGGGCGCGCGCGTGTTCCACGAGAAGTTCGGCTACGGCCGCGTCACCGCGCAGGAGGGCAACAAGCTGGAGATCGATTTCGAAACCGCCGGACCAAAGCGGGTGATCGACAGCTTCGTCAAACTGGCCGAGGGCTGAGCGGTGGACGCAGCCAGCCGCGACCGGGCGCAGCGCCGCCGGGCGATGCTGGCCCTGCGGCAGCAACGCAAAGCCGAATCGGCAGAGGCGCGCCGCTTGGGGGCCTTGCTATGCGATCAGGGCATTCGCTGGGTGCGCGTGCCACCGCCGCAAGTGCGCGCGTTGCTTGGCACCAAGCTGGCAGCTCCGGCAATCGATGAGCGGTTCGACTGGCAGCGGATTCCGGGTGCGACGATCCGGCACTGGCAGTCTTCGGATGAGGCACGGCAACTGGTCGCGGCAGCCCTGGAACACTTCGCTGCGCCCGATGAGCGCATCACGATGGTCTTCCACACCCACGAATCCGGGCTGCGCCTCAAGGCCATGGATCTTGCCGCAAACCTTGCGTCCATCCTTCCGGCCTTGCGTGAGTTCTGGCTGGCTGGCGAGGACCAGCCCTGGCTGATCGACTATAACGCCGCAGACCGTGAACTGTGCTTTTGCGCGGCCATGCCGGGCTGCTGAAGGCAGCCTGAAAGACCCTGCCTAGAGTGCCGACAGCCCCAGGAACTCGGGAATCGGGCCGTTCCATTCACCGGGCTTGCTCGGCGGTTCGGCTGGCTCGTCACGGCGCGGCCGGCGGGGTTCCTCGTGCCGGGCCGCGCGCGGTTCGCGCTCGGGACGCGGCGCGCGTTCTTCGCGTGGCTCGCGTTCGCGGCGGGGCTTTTCCTCGCGCGGACGGTCGCTGCGGGCCTTGCGATCCTCACGCGGGCGCTCCTCGCGCCTGGGACGCTCCGACTTTCCTTCGAGCGCGACCTCGTAGACCGGAACCTTCGCGCCCGTCAGCTTCTCGACATTCTCGATCGCCTCGGCATCTTCGGGGGCGACCAGCGTGAAGGCGCGACCGGTTGCTCCGGCGCGGCCAGTACGACCGATGCGGTGAACGTAATCGTCCGGATGCCAGGGCGTGTCGAAGTTGAACACGTGGCTGACGCCCTTCACGTCAAGCCCGCGCGCGGCAACGTCGGAACAGCACAGGATATTGATCTTGCCGTCCTTGAAGCGGTCAAGCTCGGCAATGCGCGATGACTGGTCCATGTCGCCATGGATCTCGCCACTGGCAAAGCCGTGGCGCTGCAGGCTCTTGTTGAGCTCGCGCACCGTGGTCTTGCGGTTGGCGAAGATCATCGCCGTGGAGACATTGTCGTTGCGCAACAGGTAGCGCAGCACTTCGCGCTTGTTGCGCGAGCTGGCAACCGGGACCTTGTGCTGGGCAATGTTGACGTTGGTCGAAGCCGGTCGCGCCACCTCGATCGACTTGGGGTTCGAAAGGAACTTGTCCGCCAGCTTCTTGATCGGCGGCGGCATCGTCGCGCTGAACAGCAAGGTCTGGCGATTGGCCGGCAGCTTCGAACAGATCGTCTCGATATCGGGGATGAAGCCCATGTCGAGCATGCGGTCGGCTTCGTCGATGACCAGCAGTTCGCAGCCCGTCAGCAGGATCTTGCCGCGCTCGAAAAGGTCCATGAGGCGGCCCGGCGTGGCGATCAGCACATCCACGCCCTCGTTCAGCGCCTTCACCTGGTCGCCCATCTGCACGCCGCCGATCAGCAGCGCCATCTTGAGGTCGTGGTTGACGCCGTATGCCTCGAAATTCTCGGCCACCTGGGCGGCGAGTTCGCGGGTCGGCTCAAGGATCAGGCTGCGCGGCATCATCGCGCGGCGGCGGCCGTGATGCAGGACGTCGATCATCGGCAGCACGAAGGAGGCCGTCTTGCCCGTACCGGTCTGGGCGATGGCGATCAGGTCGCGCATCATCAGCACCTGGGGGATCGCCTGCGCCTGGATCGGCGTGGGCGTGTCATACCCCTTGGCGGTGACCGCCTGCACTAGTTCTTCGGACAGGCCGAGGTCGGCAAAATTCATGAGCTTTTTCTGGATTCCTGGATTGCGGGAGCATATTCGCACCACGCCATGTCGCCACGCAAGCGCGCGGCTGAGCGCGCCCTAGTCGCAAATCGCCCGAAAAGTCAAGAAATGCGGCTCAGTTGCCGGTCTGGACCAGCTGTTTGAGCTTGCCGAGCTTGCAATTAGCCCCATTGCGCGATTGCAGCTTGTCCCGGCCCGAGCACATCTGCCCGTCTGCGGTGCGGGCAACGTAGAAGCCGGAATAGAAATCGCGGGCGGTGCAGCCCTTGTCGAGCGCGGCGCTGACCACGCGGGTATCGCGCATGAACAGCAGCAGCCGGTTCTGCGGGGCGATCTGCACCCCGGCAATGCCAGCCACCGGCACGCACTTGCCCATTGATCGCTCTTCCACCTTGGGGCTGGCAGACTTGCGCGGCAAGTCGCTGAGGATGGTGGCGCGCTGCTGCGGCGATGGTGCCTGCGGCGCGATGCGGATGATCAGGCGCTGTTCGATGGACACCTGTCGCGCCACATCCCTGCCAACCGCGCCGACAATCGAAAGCAGCGGCCCGGCATCGGCCTGCGGCCATTCGGCCTCGGCTCCGGGCAAGTCACCTGCAAGCCCCGCAGATTCCATGGCGATCGGATCCGCCACACCAGAAGACTCTTCCGGCGCGATCGCGGCAGGCAGAAGCAACAGGGGAGCAACAAGGGCGGCAAGCGGATTCATTGCGGTGCGGTCGTCACGGCCTTGTCTAGATCGACGGTCCCGGCGTCAGGGCACAACCGGTTTTCAGGCTTGCCGGTTATGCCTTGCCTCTTGAACCATCGCTTAACCCGATTGTCAGGGAATGCAATGTTTCGCGCCGCGCGGGCCTGTGCCATAGGCCCGCCATGGACAACCGGCAGGACTTCCTGGACGAGGCCGCCGCCCTGCTGGGCGACAGCGGCCTGACGCGCGACCCCGACCTTGTCGAGCCCTGGCTGACGGACTGGCGCGGGCGCTATCACGGACGCGCCCTGGCCATGGCATCGCCGGCATCGACCGGGCAACTGGCGCAGCTGATGAAGCTGTGCAGCCGCCATCGCATTGCCGTGGTGCCGCAGGGCGGCAATTCGGGCATGTCCGGCGGGGCAACGCCCGATGGCAGTGGCGGCGAACTGCTGCTTTCGCTGCGCCGCATGAACCGCATCCGCAGCCTCGATGCCGATGCCCGGCAGGTGACCTGCGATGCGGGCGTCATCCTCGAAACCCTGCACCAGGCAGCCGAAGCGCAAGGCCTGCGCTTTCCCCTGACGCTGGGGGGCAAGGGTTCGGCAACGGTCGGCGGGCTGATCTCGACCAATGCCGGCGGCACGCAGGTGCTGCGCCATGGCTCGATGCGCGCGCTCGTGCTGGGCGTGGAGGCCGTGCTGGCTGACGGCAGCGTGTTCAGCGCCCTGACCCCGTTGAAGAAGGACAATCGCGGCTTCGACCTCAAGCAGTTGCTGATCGGATCGGAAGGCACGCTTGGCATCGTTACCGCAGCAACGCTCCGGCTGGTGCCGGCACTGGCTGACCGGATCGTCGTCTGGGCCGGCGTGCCCGACCTGCACGTGGCCCGCGCCCTGCTGCTCCACTGCGAGAAAATCGCCGGAGACGCTCTCGAAGGGTTCGAGGTGCTACCGGCCAGCAGCCTTGCCGCCGTGCTGGCCCACGTGCCCGGAACGCGCGCTCCGCTGGCAGGTTCGCACCCGTGGCACGTCCTGATCGAAGTGGTTGCCGGGCGCGAGACTGCCGAAGGCCTGCAGGAGCGGGCCGAGACGATGGTCGCCTCCGCCTTCGAAGCCGGGCTTGTGGAAGACGCCGTGCTCTCTGCCAGCGAGACGCAGGCCGAGGCGTTCTGGCTGCTGCGCGACAATATCGCGCCGGCCGAACGCGCCAAGGGCGCGGCCGTGCAGCACGATATCTCGGTGCCGGTCGAGAGGATGCCCGCCTTCGTCCATCATGCCGTGCCGCTGATCGAGGCCGAGTTTCCCGGCGTGCACGCGCTTGCCTTCGGGCACCTGGGCGATGGCAACGTCCACTTCCACGTCCTCGCCGGATCGGGAATCTCGCAGGCGGAATACGATTCGGGTGCTGGGCCAAAAATCAGCGCGCGAATCCACGATCTCGTCACCGAATGGGGTGGGTCGATCTCTGCCGAGCACGGAATCGGCCGGTCAAAGCGTGCCGAACTGGAACGGCTTGGCGATCCGGTGGCGCTTGCACTGATGCGCAGTGTGAAAAAGGCGCTCGATCCCCACGGAATCCTTAATCCGGGTAAACTCGTATCTCTTGCGCCGGATCGCGCCAGCGCCTAAAGCCGCGCCTTTCGCGCCACAAGTATACTACAGCTACCGGAGAGAAAATTTATGGCCAGCGCGCCGCAAGCACAGCTTCCGCTTTTCTACAAGGACCTGATGCCGCTCAACAGCCGCGACCATGCGGGCTACAAGAGCCGCCAGACCGATCGCGCCACCTGGCTCTCCGGCCAGCACGCCGTGCCGCTGACCGCCGAGGAATTTCCCGACGCGTCGCGCCACTACCCGATCATCTTCTCGGCTGGGGAAAACTCGGTTCCGCTGGCGCTGATGGGCCTGAACGAAGGCACCAACGTCTTCCTCGACGCCGAAGCCAAGCTGCTCGAGAACGTCTATGTCCCGGCCTATGTCCGCCGCTATCCGTTCCTCCTCGCCAAGCTGACCGAGACCAGCGAAGAGCTGTCGCTCTGCTTCGACCCGACCAGCGAGCTGGTTGGCGAAGGCGACGAGGGCCATGCCCTGTTCGACGGCGACCAGCCGACCGATTCGACCAAGGGCCTGCTCGAATTCTGCAAGCAGTTCGAGGAAGCCGGCCAGCGCACCCAGAACTTCGTGCAGGAACTGGAAAAGCATGACCTGCTGATGGACGGCGAAGTGGCCATCCAGCAGGAAGGCAACGAGCAGCCCTTCATCTACCGCGGCTTCCGCATGGTCGACGAAGCCAAGCTGCGCGACCTGCGCGGCGACGTGCTGCGTACGCTCAATCAGAACGGCATTCTCGCCCTGATCTACGCCCACCTGTTCTCGCTGCAGCTGATCCGCGAGATCTTCGGCCGCCAGGTCATGCAGGGCAAGGGCCCTGCCGGTTCGGCTCCGGCCGCTGCCGCGCCTGCCTCGGAAGAGAAGCCGGCTGCCAAGGGCGCCAAGAAGAAGGCCTGATCCCGGTTCAAGCCCGCATCGTCGAAATGCGGGCTTGAATTTCCAGAATCTTAGGCATAGGTTCGAGTCTGCCTGATTGGTGCTTCCCTCATGGCATCGGTCGGGCTGGTGCGCGAAAGTGCACCTCCTCCCTGAACCTTGGCCACCTCGTGCGCTGCACGAGGTGGTTTTTTATTGGCTGAAGCGCATCAGCCCCGAAAGGTCTTCACCCGGCCACGAACCTACTCGGCGGCATCGGCCCATTCGCCGCCCATGTTGCGGGAAATGCGGCCCAGTTCCGCCACGTCGCCCGCCAGCCTGCGCACCAGCCCGGTCAGCAGGTGGACCATCGCGGCAAAGCCTGCCCCCGGTTCCGACTGGTGGGGATCGAGATAGCTCGTCCGGTCGATCTCCAGCTGGAAGGCGTGAAGTTCGGTTTCCGGGCTGGCATGGCGTTCGAGCACGTAGCCCCCGGAATAGGGCCGGTTATGGGCAATCGCCCGGCGCATCTCCGAAAAATAGGAAAAGGCCGATGCGACAAGCGAGCCCGCGCAGGTCGCGCCGAAACGGTCGCCCAGAACGAATTCCGCCGGCCAGCTGCTGCCCTGCTTCGGCAGCGGTGGCATTGAATGGAGATCGAGCAGAAGCGCCGCCCCCCACCTTTCGCGAAGGCGCGCCAGTTCTGCCGAGAGCGCCATGTGATAGGGCTGGTGGATCAGCTGGATGCGGTCCTCCAGCTCCGATTCCTCATGCCTGCGCTTCCAGATCTCACCCAGGCCGGGCAGCCGCCGGGGAATCAGCCCCAGACCGCTGCGCGCCCGCCGCCCCGGCTCGTAGGAGCCCAACCGGTCCGGCCTGCCGCGCGAGAACATGTCCCAATCGACATCGTCTGGCGCCCGGTTGAGATCGATCATCGCGCGCGGCGCCTGGGCAACCAGCAGCGCTGCGCCTGTGGCATCGGCGACTCGGCGGGCCAGTTCGTCGGCGTAGCGGTCTTCCAGCCGCACCGCCGCGGTTCCGGGGTTGCGCATATGCTCGAAGATGGAGGCCGGATAGGCCCGCCCCGCGTGGGGCACGGCGATCAGCACCGGGATGGTCGAGGGCTGCGGTGCAGTCAGCACAAAAGCCGGCGTTCCGGCAGAACCGGGGATGGTTCCCCCTTCCTGCCGGTGCGAATCGGCCTGCCTGCTGTCTTTCGGCGACATGTGCCGTTGCTGGCCCGGAACGCGCCTTGTGTCAAAGTCGGCCACGGTCGAGGGAGGGCAAGACTTCTTAACTTGTGCCGGGGTATAGGGTGGGCCTGCGTTGCGATAATTGGGAACACTACGGGCACATGATCCGCATTCTGCTTGCCGAAGACGAAGACGCCATGCGCACCTATCTGGCGCGGGCCCTGGAAAACGCGGGTTACGACGTGGTTGCCGTCGATCGCGGCACCGCTGCCCTGCCCCTGCTGGAGCGGGAGCATTTCGACCTGCTGTTGTCGGACATCGTCATGCCCGAAATGGACGGAATCGAGCTGGCCCAGCGCTGTGCCGAGGTCAGCCCGGAAACCAAGGTGATGTTCATCACCGGCTTTGCCGCCGTCACGCTCAAGGCCAGCCGCGAGGCACCGCAGGCGCGCGTGCTTTCCAAGCCGTTCCACCTCAAGGACCTGGTCATGGAAGTGGAGCGCGTTTTCGACCTGCAGAGCAGCGCACGCATCTAGTTTGCCGGCCCGGACAAAAGGGCAGCGCGCCAGAGCCGCTGCCACGGGCAGACAGAGGTAAAAGAGCACTTGATTTGCCGGGGAGGCTCCACTATTGGCGCACCCCTGCCGAGGCGGTTCGCCGCACCGGCTGCTCGAATGGAATGGGCGTATAGCTCAGTGGTAGAGCACTATGTTGACATCGTAGGGGTCGCAAGTTCAATCCTTGCTACGCCCACCATTCCATAGCAAAACCCGCCGGCACCCCGGCGGGTTTTGCTTTTACTGGCCCCCGCTTTGCCGAACGTGGATGGCGATCAGCGAATCGACATGATGCCTGCGCCAGCCCGGCTTGCGGTCCATCTCGTGTGCCGGGGTGCTGCCGGCAGGCAGGAAGGTCCAGGCAATGCCGAATTCGGCCAGCGCCTTGTCCAGTTCCGCCGGCTTACCCTCCATGATTGCATCGTACCGCGCCATGAAGGCATCGCCATAGAGATCGGTGCGCCCGTCGATGAAGGGCCGCACGCCCTGCCCGATCAGGAAACCGCCCGAAGGATAGCCGTTGAGCACGTGCTGCCCGCGCAGTTCGGCCGGCACATGGGCGAACGAGCTGGCAGGTGCCGTATCGCTTTCCAGCACCTGTGCCGGG
Organism: Novosphingobium sp. TH158; assembly: GCF_002855555.1. Taxonomy (NCBI): domain Bacteria; kingdom Pseudomonadati; phylum Pseudomonadota; class Alphaproteobacteria; order Sphingomonadales; family Sphingomonadaceae; genus Novosphingobium; species Novosphingobium sp. TH158. The sequence goes on from NZ_PKRT01000002.1 coordinate 121,315, forward strand.
ATTGCCAGCCGCACCCCGATCACCGCCAGCGCGGCCAGCCCGGCCAGGGGCATGGCCCAGCGCGGCAGGCTGCGCGCCGCCTCTGCCCGGCCGCCCATTGCTTCGGCCAGGATCATGGTGGCGACAACGCCGAACAGCAGCTGGTGGCGCTGGTGCTGCAACGTCATGTGAAGCAGCAGCAGGATCACGAAGATCCGCAACGGCCTGATCCTGACACCGCGCAACATGATCACCGCAAGGCCGGCCATCAGCAGCACCTCGAAGCCGGTGAGCTTGGTGAAGTCCATCGGCAGCCACTCGATGATCAGCTTCAGGCTTTCCATCTGCGTCAGCTGGATCAGGAACAGCGTACCCTCCGGTCCGCGCGGGGTGAGGACCAGCATGACCAGCGCCCCGAGGCCGAAGGGCACCCACTGGCGCAGAACCCGCTGCCAGTCGCGCCGCTGCTCGATCAGCGCTTCAAGCGCGAAGGGTCCGATCAGGGCGACCGCGAACAGCGCCGTGCCATGCATGTTGGCCCAAAGCAGGATCAGCAGCAGCCAGGGCCAGCCCGGCGCCCTGCCCTCTGCCCGCGCGTCCATCAGCGCGCGCATCCATGCCACCAGCATGGGAATAGCCAGCAGGTGCGGCCGCGCAAGCAGGCCGGGCGAAAGGCATCCCAGGGCGAGGATCACCGCCACAAGTGATTCGAGCGCCGGAATGTGCCGGCGCAGCCACTGGTAGAGCAGGCCGATGGCCGTGCCCATGGCCGCGGCCACAAGCAGCATGACACCGGCCCAGCCCGCCAGCCAGTAAGCCACGGCCATGATCACTTCGGCCAGCCATTCGTGGGCGTGCCAGGGCTTGCCGGCAAAGCTGTGCGAGAAGGGGTCGGTCATCGGCACGGCGCCGTGATCGAGCATCCATTCGCCAGCCCGTACGTGCCACCAGGAATCGCCGTCGGCCAGGACCTGGGGGATGAACGCCGTAATGGCAAAGGCGATCAGCGCCGCGAAGGCGAAGTGCGCCCGATTACCCCCCAGCGTCACCGGCGCGGCCTTTAGCGGCCCTTCCAGTCGGGCTTGCGCTTCTGGGCGAAGGCCATGGCGCCTTCGCGCGCATCTTCGCTCTGGAAAACGTGCTCGATGTAGGGGTTCTGGTTGGGGATGATCTCCGCGTCCGACCATAGCCACGAATCACGCACCACGCCCTTCGAGGCGATGACTGCCAGCGGGCCATTCGCCGCCACCCGCGCTGCAAGGGCGCGCGCGCCCTCGATCGCAGGACCATCGGTCAGCACGTTGACCAGCCCCAGCTCATGCGCGCGTTCGGCCGTGATCGGATCGCCGGTAAGCGCCAGTTCCATCGCCAGCGTGCGCGGCAGCAGGCGCGGCAGTTGCACCATGCCGCCGCCGCCAGCGGCCAGGCCGCGCTTCACTTCGGGAATGCCGAATTTCGCACCCTTGCTGGCCACGATCATGTCACAGGCAATGGCCAGCTCCATGCCGCCGGCAAGCGCATAACCATCGACGGCTGCAATCACCGGCTTCTTCGGCGTCCAGGCGGTCAGCCCACCAAAGCCGCGCTTTCCGGCCACCGGCAGTTCGCCGGCGAGGAAGCCCTTGAGATCCATGCCCGAGCAGAACGATCCGCCCGCTCCTGTCAGGATGGCGCAGCGCAGGTCCGTTTCGGCATCGAGGCGGTCCATCGCCGCGGCAATCGCCTCGGCCGCGGCCTTGGTCATGGCGTTCTTCGCCTCGGGCCGGTTGATGGTGACTTCAAGCACGCCCTCGCGCGCCTCGACTATAACCTGATCGCTCACGCCAAACTCCCGTTGTGTCGCTGTTTGAACCCTCCCTGCCGCGCCGCCGCAGCGAAGTCGAGACTTGGCGGACGTAACCGCGCTTGCGATGCGCTTTTTCCCTGCTAAGGGGTCACGGAAATCACTCCCCGGGAAGGCAGAAAATGGCCAAGATCAAGGTAGCGAACCCCGTCGTCGAAATGGACGGCGATGAAATGACCCGCATCATCTGGCAGTGGATCCGCGAGCGGCTGATCCTGCCCTATCTGGACATCGATCTGAAGTACTACGACCTTTCGGTCGAGAAGCGCGACGAGACGAACGACCAGATCACCATCGATTCGGCGGAAGCCACCAAGAAGTACGGCGTTGCCGTGAAGTGCGCGACCATCACGCCCGATGAAGCCCGCGTCGAGGAATTCAACCTCAAGGCCATGTGGAAGAGCCCCAACGGCACGATCCGCAACATCCTTGGCGGCACCATCTTCCGCGAACCGATCGTCATCCAGAACGTGCCCCGCCTGATCCCGGGCTGGACCGATCCGATCGTCGTCGGCCGCCATGCCTATGGTGACCAGTACCGCGCCACCGACACGCTGATCCCCGGCCCCGGCACGCTGCGCCTGGTGTTCAATGGCGACGATGGCCAGGACATTGATCTGGAAGTGTTCAAGTTCCCCGCCGCCGGCGTGGCCATGGCGATGTACAACCTTGACGAATCGATCCGCGATTTCGCGCGCGCTTCGTTCCATTACGGCCTTGGCCTGAACTGGCCGGTGTACCTTTCGACCAAGAACACCATCCTCAAGAAGTACGACGGCCGCTTCAAGGACCTGTTCCAGGAAGTGTACGAAACCGAAGGCTTCAAGGAAAAGTTCGCCGAAGCCGGCATCGTCTACGAACACCGCCTGATCGACGACATGGTCGCCTCGGCGCTCAAGTGGTCGGGCAAGTTCGTCTGGGCCTGCAAGAACTATGATGGCGACGTGCAGTCGGACCAGGTGGCGCAGGGCTTCGGCTCGCTGGGCCTGATGACCTCGGTTCTGCTCACCCCCGATGGCAAGACCGTGGAGGCCGAAGCCGCCCACGGCACCGTCACCCGCCACTACCGCCAGCACCAGCAGGGCAAGGCAACCTCGACCAACCCGATTGCGTCGATCTTCGCCTGGACCCGCGGCCTGATGTATCGCGGCAAGTTCGACAACACGCCGGACGTGGTGCGCTTCGCCGAAACGCTCGAGAAGGTCTGCATCGAGACGGTGGAAAGCGGCAAGATGACCAAGGATCTCGCGATCCTCATCGGACCGGAACAGCCCTGGCTGACCACCGAGGGCTTCTTCGAGGCGATCGTCGAGAACCTCGAAGCCGAAATGAAGAACTGGGCTTGAGGCCCGGTGCCATGAAATCGAAAGGGCCGCTCCTGGCAACGGGGGCGGCCTTTTTGCTGGTCCTGCCGCTGCTGGCACCGCAGACGCTTGCCTTCCCGCACCGCGCGCAGGTGGGCGAATTCGACGTGCGCAGCGAAAGCCCGCTCCCGCCCGGGCAACTGCAGGCCGTGCTGAACGATGCACGTCAGCGCATTGCATCAAGCCCCTTGGCCGATCCGGCGGGCGAACAGCGGGATATCTACCTCACCTCTGGCGGCTGGCGCTGGACCTGGCTGACGCTGCAAAGCCGGGGTGCCTTCGCCCTGACGCGGGCGCTGACCGGTTACATGGTGATCAACCGCAGCGATCTTGCCACCAACCGCGTGGAGAACGGCGGGTCGATCGGCGGGCAGCGCTTGCTTTCGGGCGTGATCGCGCATGAAACCTGCCATGGCATGCTGCGCCGCCATTTCGGGCGGCTGACCGTGGACATCACCAGGCCCGCCTGGATGCGCGAAGGCTATTGCGACCATGTCGCCGGTGAAAGCAGCCTTTCGGATGCCGATGTTGCGGGGCTCAAAGCGCGCGGCGAAACGCACCCAGCGCTGGTTTACTATCACGGCCGCCGGCGAGTCGCCGCGATCCTTGCGGCGAATGGCGGTGATGTCGACAAGCTGTTCGCGGGCAGCCGCTAGGTCTGCCGTGTCGCTTCCGAGCGGAACAGCGGCCAGGCGAGCTGCTCGGCGGCCGTGATCGGCGGCAGGTTCTCGATGCCGATCTCTGCCGGATAGCGGCGGGTGATCTTCGCCGTTCCGAACAGCACATCCCACAGGAACAGCAGGTTCCCGAAGTTCCCTTTGTAGTGGGTCACGCCGTCGGAAAGATGCTTGCCGTGGTGGGCACTGTGCGTCGACGGGGTGGAGATGGTCCGCTCAACCAGCCACATCAGCGGCGAGAGCCAGCGGATCCGATAGAGCGGCCTGTCCCACGGCACGTCCGAATGGGCCGCGATGATCACCAGCTGCTTGATCACCACATAGGGCACATAGACCGCGCCCAGGCCAAGGTAGATCAGCGCCCCGGAAAACCACAGGCTGGGCATGGTGAGATAGTAGAACACGTTGTTGCGAAACACGATCCGCACCGACATGTACTCGCCCGAATGGTGCGCGCGGTGCAGGTTGTAGAGCCAGGGAAAGCTGTGCGAGGCCCGGTGCCACCAGTATTGCGCCATGTCATCGAAGATAAGCAGCAGCGCCACCTGCGCGATTACCGGCAGAGCGGCCAGCGCTCCGGCATGGTCCGGAAAGGCCCAGGCCATGCCCAGCCAGGCAACCAACAGGATCAACGGCTGCGTCACGAGGAGCAGCACGGGCGATCCGATCAGTTCGACAAGGGCATCGTCGCGCGTCTGACCGCGCTTGTGCAGGAAGCTGCCGCGCAGCGCCTCGATCACGGCGAAGCACAGGAATATCGCCAGGATCCAGAATCCCTCTGTCTTCACGGCCCCTCTCCCTTTCCCGCCGTGACAAATGCACCCACATTGGCTTAGGTGCAAGTCATGCCCGCAGCGTTCGATTTCAGCCCCAACTCTCCCCTTGGCGATGCCCTCGTGGTCCTGGGTGCGGCGGGGATCGTCATTCCGCTGTTCGCCCGCTACCGCATCACGCCGGTGATCGGCTTCATCCTCGTCGGCATGCTGGTCGGCCCGTTCGGCCTCGGCGCGATGGTGCCCGATGCGCCCTGGCTTGCCTACATCACCATATCGGACCCCGGAGGACTGGCGCCCTTTGCCGAATTCGGCATCATCCTGCTGCTGTTCTCGGTGGGGCTCGAACTGTCGTTCGCCCGCCTGTGGTCAATGCGAAAGCAGGTTTTCGGGCTGGGTTCGCTTGAACTGATCATCTGTGCCGTCCTGATCGGCAGCGGCCTGCTGCTGCTCGGCAATTCGCTCAGCACGGCACTCGCGCTCGGCCTGGCCCTGGCGATGAGCTCCACCGCACTGGTGCTCAAGATCACCGATACCCGCACGCCCGTGGGCAAGGCCGCGCTTTCGATGCTGCTGTTCGAGGATATCGCGCTGGTGCCGATCATCTTCCTGCTCGGCGCGATGGGGCGCGGGGGCGAGACGCAGGACGCATCGGACATCCTGCGCACGCTCTGGCTCGGCGGGCTTACCGTTGTGCTGCTGATGGCACTGGGTCGGATGCTCCTGCCGCGCCTGTTCGCGCAGGCGGCGCGCACCAAGAGTCCCGAGCTGTTCCTTGCCGCCAGCCTGCTGGTGGTGATCGTCGCCGCCCTGGCCACGGCAGCGAGCGGCCTTTCACCCATTGTCGGCGCGCTGATCGCCGGCCTGCTGATCGCCGAAACCGAATATTCGGGCGAAGTCGAAGCGATGACCGAACCGTTCAAGGGGCTGGCGCTCGGCGTGTTCCTGATCACCGTGGGCATGAGCCTCGACCTTGGCCAGGTCTGGGAGCAGATCGGGTCGATCCTGATCGCGGTGATTGCCGTGCTGGGCGTAAAGGCGCTGGTCACCGCGCTGGTACTGCGCGCCATGGGCGTGCGGGCAGGCACTTCGACCGAAACGGGCATCCTGATGGCCAGTCCATCGGAAACGACGCTGATCGTGCTCGGCACGGCCATGGGCGTCGGCCTGATCCACGCAGAGGCGGCGCGCTTCTGGCAGGCAGTAACAGCGCTGGGCCTGACGATCACCCCGCTGCTGGCCTTGCTCGGCCGGCGGCTCGGCAAGCGGATCGACCGGGCGAAACCCTCTCCCCCGCCGGTTGTCGAAGGCAACGAACCACGCGCCATCATCGTCGGGTTCGGTCGCGTCGGGCGGATGGTGGCGGATATGCTGCGCACGCACGAGAAGCCCTTCATTGCGCTCGATGCCGATGCAGACCTGATCGCGCAGGGCGCGGCGGACGGTTATCCGGTGGTCTTCGGCGATGCCGTTCATGGCCGGGTGCTCAGCCACCTGGGGATCGACCGGGCAAGCGCGGTGATCCTGACCATGGACGAGCCGCATTCGATGCAGCGGATCATCCGCAGCCTGCGGACGCAGTATCCGGACCTGCCGATCATTGCCCGCGCGCGCGATGCCAGCCATGCCGCGCAGCTTTACAAGGCCGGTGCCAGCCATGCCGTGCCGGAAACGCTGGAAAGCTCGCTGCAGCTGTCCGAGGCGGTGCTGGTGGACCTGGGCGTGCCCATGGGCTTCGTCATCGCCTCGGTCCACGAAAAACGCGACGAGCTGCGCGCGCAGATCATGGAAGAAGGCGAGCTTGAGGTGAAACCCCGCCTGAAGAGCGCCAGCCTGCGGGAACACAGCGCGGAGTGAAGCGGTTTGACCTGGCCCCAAAGGAGCCAGCCCATGTCAGACCGCGATCCCCGCCAACCGAACGAAAGCTTCGATCCCGCTGCCGAAGCCGGCGAGGAGAAGGGCAAGATCAAGCGGCCGCAGCGCACCGACGCCACCATGGCCGAAAAGGATCTGGCGCGCGGGTCCGAACCGGAAACCCGCGCAGCTAGTCGCCGTCGGCAGTAACGCCGGTTACTTAAGGCGCGTCACCACGACGGCAAGGCCGCCATCGCCCTTTAGTTCCTGCTTCTGACCGACGGCGATTGTCATCGGACGGTCGAAGCTGACGCTTGACGTGCCCCCGGCCTCGCAGCCGCCGGCAGGGCGCGTCCAGCTGGCGGAAACGGTGTACTCCGGATTCTCGGGCGCATAGCCCCGCCGGTTGATAGCTACGCGCAGCGAGCGGGACTGGTTGGGCGCATAGGTTCCAAGCGCGCTCTTGTCCGCCGGGCAGGGCTCGGGTGCTTCGGAGAGCGTGCTGTTGAAACTGGCACCGGCATAATTCGCGAGCCGCATCTGCCCGCTCCACAGCTTTTCGCCGCCACCCCACAACTCAACCTGGAACAGGGCCGGTGGCGGCGGCGGCGAAGGAATCCTGGCCGTCGGCGCAACCATCACCGGCGGAAGCGGAGGCGGAGGCGGAGGCGGCATCAAAACAGTCCGCGGCGGCGGAGACGGAACAAGGACCGGCGGCGGAGGCGTGGAGTCATTTGCCTGGGCGGCAAGCGGCGCCGCCAGCATGGCGACAAATGTGTACAGGATCGGCTTTGCAGGCTTCATCGCACCCCTCCGGAAAAATTATCCTTTGGGGACGATAGCTTGCAAAGCCTTATCCGGCCAGAGCGTTTCTTGCAGCGGCGATGGCATCAGCGGCCTTGGCCCCGTCGGGACCCCCGCCCTGCGCCATGTCCGCACGGCCACCGCCACCCTTGCCGCCCAGCGCTTCGACGCCGGCCCGCACAAGATCCACCGCGCTGACCTTGCCGGTCAGGTCTTCGGTCACGGCAGCGGCAATGCTGGCCTTGCCCTCGTTCACGGCCACGATCACCGCCACGCCCGAACCCATGCGCGCCTTTTCCTGGTCAAGCAGGCCGCGCAGTTCCTTGGCATCGAGACCGTTGATCACCTGGCCCGAGAACTTGATGCCACCCACTTCCTCGTCGGCAGCGGCGGCCTTGGCCCCGCCCCCGCCAAGCGCGAGCGCCTTCTTGACCTCGGCCAGTTCGCGTTCCAGCTTCTTGCGCTCGTCAAGCAGGGCGGTAACGCGTGCCTCGACCTCGTCGGGCGTCGTGCGGAGCACCGAAGCAGCGCTCTTCAGCGCTTCCTCGCGCCCGACAAGCCACTGGCGCGCACCCTCCCCGGTCAGCGCCTCGATGCGGCGCACGCCGGAAGAGACAGCGCTTTCGGAAACGATGCGGAACACGCCGATATCGCCGGTGGCGCGCACGTGGGTACCGCCGCACAGTTCGACCGAATAATGCTGGTTGCCGGTGTTGCGGCCCATCGAAAGCACGCGCACTTCATCACCGTACTTTTCGCCGAACAGCGCCATGGCGCCTGCCGCGATGGCATCGTCGGGGCTCATCAGGCGGGTAACGACCGCTTCGTTGGCGCGGATTTCGGCGTTCACTTCCGCTTCGATCGCGGCAATGTCATCAGCCGTGAGGGCCGTGGGCTGCGAGAAGTCGAAGCGCAGGCGCTCTGCCGCCACCATCGACCCTTTCTGCGTCACATGCCCGCCAAGGCGGTGGCGCAGCGCAGCATGCAGCAGGTGGGTGGCCGAGTGGTTGGCCCGGATGGCATCGCGGCGCGCGACATCGATATCGAGCTTCACCATGTCGCCGACTTCCAGCTTGCCGTTTTCCACCACGCCGTTGTGGGCATGAAGCCGGCCAAGCGGCTTGGCCGTATCGGCCACCGCAATGGCAAGGCCGTTGGCGCCGGTGATCGTGCCGGCATCGCCCGTCTGGCCGCCGCTTTCGCCATAGAAAGGCGTCTGGTTGGTGATGACTGTCACCTTGTCGCCGGCCTGGGCCGAGGAGACTTCCTTGCCGTCCTTGACCAGGGCAACGACCTGGGCCTCGCCGGTGGAGGCGGTGTAGCCGGTGAATTCGGTCGCGCCGACGCGTTCGGCGATGTCGAACCAGACTTCACTGTCGGCGGCCTCGCCCGAGCCCTTCCAGGCGGCGCGGGCGGCTGCCTTCTGCTGCGCCATGGCAGCATCGAAGCCGGCCTTGTCCACGCCGATGCCGCGCGCGCGCAGGGCGTCTTCGGTCAGGTCGTAGGGGAAGCCGTAAGTGTCGTAGAGCTTGAAGGCGACATCGCCGGCAAGTTCCCCGCCCTCGCTCATTCCGCCGGTCGCCTCGTCGAGCAGTTTGAGGCCGTTGGCCAGCGTCTGGCGGAACTTGGTTTCCTCGCGCTCCAGCACTTCGCGGATCAGCGGTTCGGCGCGGCCAAGTTCGGGATAGGCCTGGCCCATCTCGACCACCAGCGCGGGCACCAGCCGGTGCATCAGGGGCTCCTTCGCGCCCAGCAGGTGGGCATGGCGCATGGCGCGGCGCATGATGCGGCGCAGCACATAGCCGCGGCCTTCGTTCGAAGGCAGCACGCCGTCTGCCAGCAGGAACGAGGTGGAGCGCAGGTGGTCCGCGATCACGCGGTGGCTAGCCTGCGTCTCGCCCTCGGCCTTGACGCCGGTCAGGCTTTCGCTGGCGGCGATCAGCGCCTTGAAGGTGTCGGTATCGTAGTTGTCATGCACGCCCTGCAGCACGGCCGAAATACGTTCCAGCCCCATGCCGGTGTCGATGCTGGGCTTGGGCAGTTCGGAAACGATCTCGCCCGCCGCCTGCTCGAACTGCATGAACACCAGGTTCCAGATCTCGATGAAGCGATCGCCATCTTCCTCCGGCGATCCCGGAGGCCCGCCCCAGATGTGATCGCCATGGTCGAAGAAGATTTCCGAGCACGGACCGCACGGGCCATCATCGCCCATGGCCCAGAAATTGTCCTTGGTGGGGATGCGGATGATGCGGTCTTCGGGCAGACCGGCGATCTTCTTCCACAGCTCGAACGCCTCGTCATCGGTGTGATAGACCGTGGCGAGCAGCTTTTCCTTGGGAAGGCCCCATTCCTTGGTCAGCAGGGTCCAGGCGTGGGTGATCGCCTGTTCCTTGAAATAGTCGCCGAACGAGAAGTTGCCGAGCATCTCGAAGAACGTGTGGTGGCGCGCGGTGTAGCCCACATTGTCGAGATCGTTGTGCTTGCCACCGGCGCGAACGCACTTCTGGCTGCTGGTCGCACGCGGGGTGCCGCGCGTCTCAAGCCCCGTGAAAACGTTCTTGAACGGCACCATGCCGGCGTTCGTGAACATCAGGGTCGGGTCGTTGTAGGGAACCAGCGGCGCCGATTGCACCACCTCGTGCCCGTTACGGCCGAAGTATTCGAGGAAGGAGCGGCGGATTTCGTTCGTCGAAGTCATGCCTGCGCCGATAGGGCAGGCGCGGAAATGCGGCAAGTCTCTAGGCGCAGGTTCGTCAACCGGTGATCAACCCTTGCGCGCGGTGACCTGCCAGGCGGCGGCAGGGAACACGACCATGCTATCGTGCAGGTTGCCGCCCAGCCAGCGCTCCATCCGCTCAAGAATAGCCTGCCGCTCCTCGCCCTCCAGCGCGCGCAGGACCGGGGCGGCAGGGCCGATCCGCTGGAAGAAGGCCATGGCATCGGCCACGGGACCATCCCCCGTGCCTGCCACATAGGCAAAATCGCGCGCCTCGATCCGCACACCATGCCAGCCCGCCTCTTCGAGCAGGGCGTGGACGCGCCCGGCATCGGCAAAGGCGAAGGGCCCCGGCGCATGGGGATCGGGCCTGGGACCACCGCCGGGCAGGAGCGCGGCAAGCCCGCTGGCCCAGCCGTTTTCCTGCGGCGAGCGAAAGCAGGAGAAGATCATCCGCGCCTGCGGGGCGGCAAGGTCCAGCAGATTGGCAAAAGCCGCCGGCGGATCATCGAAGAACATCACCCCGTGACGCGAAACCAGCAGGTCCGGTTCGAAACCGTCGCCGTTCCACACCGCCGCATCTGCCTCGATAAAGCGCACCCGCGGATTGCCGCCCGCACGATCGCGCGCCGCGGCGAGAAGGTCTGCCGAAACATCGACGCCGATAACTTCGGCATCGGGCCGCAGCCGGGCCAGCGCCAGCGAAAGCTCACCCGCCCCGCAGCCGATATCGAGCACCCGGCGCCCCGGCATCCCGGACAGCGTATCGAGCAATTGCGCGGTCAGGCCGGCGAAGGACCGGTCAGTCAGCTTCCACGATGCGGCCCAGGCCTTGCCCACGCCTTCCTGCCAGTCTCGAACATCGGTCATGCCCCCTGTCTAGGCACCGCCCTCTGGCGCAGCAATGCAGATTCCGCTTGCGACTCACCGGCAAGAGGCAGACCATCCCTTCCCATGTCCCAGTGCGCGTCTGACGCACGGAGCGCCCGGCGCGCCTCATCGACGAGGAGGCGGACAATGGGCAACACCCCGTTTGGCAGTACACCCGATGGCAGCAAAGCCACCCGTGCGGTCGTTCTGGTCGGACCGGCAGGCACGGGTAAGACCAGCCTGGCGGAGGCGCTGCTATTTGCCAGTGGCGCGATCAACCGGCAGGGTTCGGTAGAGGCGGGCAATACGGTGGGCGATACCAGCCCCGAGGCCCGGGCGCGACGCGGCTCGACCGAGCTGAACCTGATGCATTTCGACTACATGGGCGATCGCTTTGCCCTGATAGACACCCCCGGTGCGCCCGGTTTTGCTGCCGATGCGCTCGCGGCCCTGCCAGCGGCCGACATGGCGCTGGTGGTGATAGACCCCTCGCCCGAACGCGCCGCGCTGGTAGAACCCGTGCTGCGGCGGCTGGACGAGCTGGGCCTGCCGCACGCGATATTCGTCAACAAGATCGAAACCGCCCGCGCCGGGGCCGTGCGCGAACTGGTGGCCGAATTGCAGCCGATGAGCCGCGAACCGCTAGCCCTGCGGCAGATTCCCATTCGCGAGGGGGACCATGTTACCGGCTACGTCGATCTCGCGCTGGAACGGGCCTATCGCTACCGCCCCGGCAAGGAAAGCGAGCGGGTGGAAATCCCGGGCGACGTGCTGCTGCGTGAGAAGGAAGAGCGCACGCACCTGCTCGAAACGCTGGCCGATTTCGACGTTGCGCTAATGGAAGCCCTGCTGATGGACGAGCAGCCGGAGCAGGCAACTGTAATGGGCGACCTTGCCGCCGATACTGGTGCGAACAAGATCGTGCCCGTGCTGCTTGGTTCGGCGCTTGGGGATGGCGGCGTGCACCGACTGCTCAAGTTCCTGCGCCACGAGGCTCCCACGCCGGTCGCAGCGAGCGAGCGCGTTGGACTGGCCGGGGGCGGCGCGTTGCATGTTTTCAAGGTAACCAATGCCGGCGCCATGGGACGGCTGGCGCTCGGCCGGGTGCTGGGCGAACCGCTGAGCGAAGGTGCCGAGCTCCTGGTCGATGGGGAGCCGTCGCGCACCGGATCGATCTTTTTCGTGCAGGGTGAAAAGACCGCGAAACAGGCCCGCGCAGCACCCGGAGACGTGATCGCCGTGGCCAAGGTGGACGGTGCCCGGCCCGGCTCGCTGCTGGGCAGCCGGAGCGCCGGGGTTCTTGGCGAAACGCCAATCGGCGCACCGGTGCGCAATGCGGCGATCGCGATCTCCACGCGTGATCGCAAGGATGACGTCAAGCTCTCCACCGCGCTTCACCGCCTGTGCGAGGAAGACCCGGCGCTTCAATGGCTGCAGGATGATGCCAGCCATGAGACCGTGCTGCGCGGCATCAACAACGAGCACTTGTCGGTCGTGCTGTCGCGGCTGGAGCGGCGCTATGGCGTGGCCGTGCAAGGCCGCCCACCGCGAATCGCCTATCGCGAATCGATCCGCAAGGCGGCCGGGGCGCGGGGGCGGCACAAGAAACAGTCGGGCGGACACGGACAGTACGGCGATTGCGTGATCGAGATCCGCCCGCTCGAGCGCGGGTCGGGCTTTGTCTTCGAGGACCGGATCACCGGCGGCGCCATCCCGCGGCAATATATCCCCGCTGTCGAAGCGGGTATCAGGGATGCCATGGAGCGCGGTCCGCTCGGCTTTCCGGTGGTCGATGTCGCAGTGACACTGACCGACGGATCGTGCCACTCCGTCGATTCGAGCGAGCTTGCATTCCGGATCGCGGGCAGGATGGCCATGGGCGAAGCTCTGGCTATGGCCTCCCCCTACCTGCTTGAACCGGTCGTCCGGATCAGCGTCGATACGCCTGCCGGCACGGGATCGAAGGCCGGGTCGGTTCTTTCCAGTCGCCGGGGCCAGATCCTTGGTCTGTCTCCGCACCCCGACTGGGCCCGCTGGGAGCGCGTCGAAGCACTGTTGCCCGAAGCCGGTCTGCACGGTCTCGATTCCGAATTGCGCTCCATGAGTCAGGGCCTGGCGAGCTTCACGGCGACATTCGACCATCTGTCGGAACTGGGCGGCAAGCAGGCCGACGAGGTCGTAAGGGCAAGGCTGGCCGAGGCTGCGTGAAGCGAACAAACGGAAACCGGCGCGAAGGGGGGACCTTCGCGCCGGCTGCTGGTTCCGAGCCACCCGCGCCGAGGCGCGGGCTTGGCGGCTCCTTGAAGATCAGATGTCGTCGTCCGCGTCCGGGCCGGACATCATCTCTTCGGCGACCTTGTCGGTCCGGCCGCGGATCGCGGCTTCCAGACGGTCGCAAACTTCGGGATTTTCCTTGAGGTAGGTCTTGGCATTCTCGCGCCCCTGACCGATGCGGATCGAGTCATAGGAGAACCACGCGCCCGACTTTTCGACGATGCCGGCCTTGACGCCGAGATCGAGGATTTCGCCGATCTTCGAAATGCCTTCGCCATACATGATGTCGAATTCGACCTGCTTGAACGGCGGGGCCACCTTGTTCTTGACGACCTTCACGCGGGTGGTGTTGCCGACGATATCGTCGCGGTCCTTGATCTGGCCGGTGCGGCGAATGTCGAGGCGGACCGAGGCGTAGAACTTGAGCGCGTTGCCGCCGGTGGTGGTTTCCGGATTGCCGTACATCACGCCGATCTTCATGCGCACCTGGTTGATGAAGATCACCATGCAGCGCGAGCGGCTGATCGAACCGGTGAGCTTGCGCAGGGCCTGGCTCATCAGGCGGGCCTGGAGGCCGACGTGGCTGTCACCCATTTCGCCTTCGATTTCGGCGCGGGGAACCAGTGCGGCAACCGAGTCCACCACCAGCACGTCGATGGCATTGGAGCGCACCAGCGTGTCGACGATTTCCAGCGCCTGCTCACCCGTATCGGGCTGCGAAACGATCAGTTCATCGATGTCGACGCCCAGCTTCTTGGCATAGACGGGATCGAGCGCGTGCTCGGCATCGACGAAGGCAGCCGTGCCGCCGCCCTTCTGCGCCTCGGCAATCGCATGGAGGGCAAGCGTGGTCTTGCCCGAGCTTTCCGGCCCGTAGATCTCGATCACGCGGCCACGCGGCAGGCCACCGATGCCCAGCGCGATATCGAGCCCGAGGCTGCCGGTGGAAATGGCTTCCACCTCCATCGCCTCTTTCGATCCGAGCTTCATTGCCGACCCCTTGCCGAACGCCCGATCGATCTGTGCGAGTGCCGCTTCAAGCGCCTTCTGCCGGTCCATATCCTTGTCTTTGCCTTCCTGAATCAGCTTGAGCTGCGCTGCCATGGTTAGTCCCCTCTGCCTAGGTGGCGGCGACCGGAAAGGTCAACCTCTGCGATTCGTGTATCGCATTTGTTCCTACGGAACAAGAGTGGAACGATCTTTTTTTGTTCTCATTGCCGGAACGCCGCTCACCGGGCTCCGAGCACGGTCCCCACCTTGTCGCTGATCTGCTGGACCGAGAACGGCTTTGGCAGGAAATGGACGCCTTCGAGGTCGATTTCCTTGCGCAGCTGTTCCTCGGCATAGCCCGACATGAACAGCACCGGCATGCCCGGATGCAGCTTGCGGATCGCCTTGGCCATGGCGGGGCCATCCATCACCGGCATGACGACATCGGAAACGACAAGGTCGAACTCGCCGCCCTGCTGCACCAGTTCCAGCCCTTCTTCGCCATCGGAGGCGCAGGTGACCGTGTAGCCGGCGCGGGAGAGAGCGCGTTCGGCAACGGCGCGGACGGTGTCCTCATCCTCGACCAGCAGCACGCGCCCGCCGCCGCCCCAGGCGGCCTTCGGCTCGGCTTTTGCGACATCGCCGGCTGCGGCCGGTTCGCCGTGGTGGACGGGCAGGTAAACGGTGAACCTGGTGCCCCGGCCCTGCTCGCTATCAGCAAAGATGAAGCCGCCGGATTGCTTGACGATGCCATAGACGGTCGACAGCCCCAGCCCGGTTCCGCGGCCCTGCTCCTTGGTGGTGAAGAAGGGTTCGAAAATCTTGCCGAGGTGCTCAGGCGCAATGCCGCTGCCCGTGTCCTCGACCACCAGCGCGGTATAATCGCCCTGCGGGATGATCTCGCTGCGCATGGCGCGCACGGTGTCGGCGGTGATCCGGCGGGTGGAGAGCGTAAGCTTTGCGTGCCCATCCAGCTTGCCCGCCATGGCATCGCGCGCATTGACCACCAGGTTGACGATCACCTGTTCCAGCTGGGTCGGATCGGCACGGACCGGGCCGAGATCGCGGTCATGGGTGATGGTGAACTGGATCTTCTCGCCCACCAGCCGCTTCAGCATCTGGCCGATATCGGCGACGACATCGGGCAATTGCAGCACTTCGGGGCGCAGCGTCTGCTGGCGACTGAAGGCAAGCAGCTGTCGGGTCAGTGAGGCCGCGCGGTTTGAATTGGCGCGGATCTGCTGGATATCGTCATAGTCGCTGTCGCCCGGCGTATGACGCAGCAGCATGAGATCGCAGGTCCCGAGGATGGCGGTGAGCACATTATTGAAATCGTGCGCCACGCCGCCGGCGAGTTGGCCCACCGCCTGCATCTTGGTGGCCTGGGCGACCTGTCGCTTAAGCCGGGTTTCCTCGGTGCTGTCGGTAAGCCCCAGCAGCACGGCGGCTTCGCCAAGCCCGCGAACGCCGGCAAGGCTGAGCGAAACCGGCTCGTCCGGCTGATGCTTGAGCCGCACGGCGATATCGCCGCTGGCGGCCGGTCCCTGGGCAAAACGGCGCACCGCATCGGAGAGCGCGCCCTTGTCTTCCTTGACCACCAGGTCGGTCGGATAGGGCGGAGGCGGCTCGCCCTCCATCCCGGCCGCACGCATGAAGGCGGGGTTGGCAAACAGCATGTGCCCATCGCGATCGGCCATGGCGAGGCCGAGCGGCAACTGCCCTAGCAGCGCTTCCAGATGCGGGGCGGCGGTGGGGACATCCCGCTCCGGACTGCTGCCGATGGCGATGCCGGCGTCTACCACCAGCATCAGCGAAGGCGTTTCGTCCATGTCTGGCTCTGGCCCGTCGGGATCGGCGACCGGCACGTAGTACATGGTCAGCGCCGCGCCGCGCCGGCCTTCGCGCGCCCAGCTCAACCTCTCGCGGTCGTCCTGCTGGAGGAACGAGACGAACGGCTTGCCGGTTACCAGCGCGCGCGGATCGCCGGTCGCGCGTTCGACAAAGCCGGGGCTGGCGCTGCGGATCATGCCATCGGCATCGACCAATGCGGCGGCAATGCCGTATTTCGCCATGGCGCGGCCGGCCTTGCCCTCGATGGCGCGGACGGTATCGGCAATGGGGTCGGCGACCGTCAGCGGGGCAAAGCGCCATACGAGGTAATCGTCGCCCCGCCCGGCCCGCTCCGCCTCGGCCCGCCATCGGCCCTGTGCCCCTTCGACAAGGTCGGCAGTGCCCAACCCGTCGCGCCAGGCCGTGCGCGCCGCCTTGGCCAGCCGTTCGAGCGAGGGGCCATCGACGTCAAGCTTGGGCGGCGACTGGCCGGTGCCGAACCAGCTTTCGAACAGGGCATTGGCGCAGGTCAGCCGCCCGGCGCGATCGGTGATGCACATTCCGGCATCGGGCCGGGCAATCGCAGCGACGGTAACCGACCAGTCCGGCAAGGCCCATTCGGCCTGCGGTTCGGGCCCGCGACGGCGGATGAAAAGGAAGGCAATTCCGCCAAGGGCAATGGTTCCGCCGGCAAAACCTGCCAGGACCGCGACAGAGCGCGTGGCGAACCAGACGAGGGCGAACGACGCCGCAACGGCCAGCACGAGTGCCAGCCATTCGGTCCGGGATTGCTTGGGAGATTGCGCCGAAGCGCTCACCCCTGATCCGCCTTCATGCCTTCAAGTTTCACGCGGCGCTTGTGCCGTACCCACCAGTTCCAGGTAAAGACCGCGATGAAGTAACCCACAGCCGAAACCACCAGGCTGATGATCAGCAGGCCCGATACGAGCGATGGCGCGGCATCGGAAAACAGCCAGCCGAGCCACTTGTCGATCCCGGCGCCGTGCGAATAAAGCGTCTGGAAGGTCGAGATATCGGCATGGTAGCCAAGCGTGTTGCCGACATAGATCGAACCCGCCAGGATGAAGGGCGTGGTCGCCGGATTGGACAGGAATGTCATGGCCGCGGCGATCGGGATATTGCCGCGGAACGGCACGCACATCAGCGCCGCGCCGACGATCTGGATACCCGGGATCAGGGCGAAGATGCCGATCAGCAGGCCAACGAATACCCCGCGCGGCACAGACCGGCGGGTAAAACGCCACAGTTCCGCACGGCGCGCCAGCGGGGCGACGAAACGCACCTGCTCAAGCTCTTCGCGCTTGGGCAGGTTACGGTCACTCCAGGCGGCGATGCGTGTGAACATTCCCATGGGCCTTGCAGATGTAGTCATTCACTCGGGCTCCTGAAAGGGGAGCCTAGGCAGCAAATCCTTGCAACACGATGAAGGGCGGCTCTAGCGCGACAAAGGCGGCGCGCAAGCAAGCCCTACTTGTGTTCGCGCAAGATGCGCTGCTGATCGCGCTTCCAGTCGCGTTCCTTCATCGTCTGGCGCTTGTCGGCAGAGTTCTTGCCCTTGGCGAGCGCCAGTTCCACCTTGGCCCGGCCCCGGCCGTTGAAATAGATCGACAAAGGCACCAGCGTCATGCCCTTGCGCTCTACCGCGCCGGTGAACTTGGCGATCTCGCGCTCATGCAGCAGCAGTTTGCGCGGACGCTTGGGCTCGTGGTTGAAACGGTTGCCGTGGCTGAATTCGGGCACGTTCGAATTGATCAGCCAGACCTCGCCGTTCTTCACTTCGGCATAGGATTCGGCGATCGAGCCCTCGCCGAAGCGCAGGCTCTTCACTTCGGTGCCGGTCAGCGCGATGCCCGCCTCGGTCGTGTCCTCGATATGATAATCGAAGCGCGCGCGCCGGTTTTCGGCGACGACCTTCTTCTTGTCGAACTGGGCGGGAGTCGGGCGGGCCATGATTGCCGCCATGTAGGGATGCCGTGCCCGCTTGGAAAGCGGCGTTTGCGCCTGATGTCGCTAGACAAGCCGAAGCTGCGCCCTTCGCTGCTGCGGGCGGCTCTCGTCGCAGGCCATCAGGTGCGGAGCGATTCGCCAGGCAATGGGCAGCGCCGCGCCCAGGGCGAACAGCGGCAACAGCAGCCACCAGAGCGCCGGCGACTTGCCATCCAGCCAGGCCAGAAGCGCGATCGCGCCGCTCCCAGCGAGCACGACGAAGACAATCGGCACCAGCAGCAGGGCTACGAGCCGCCGCTGGCTGCTGCCCTGCCCGGCGCCCAGCATCATGCGCTGGCGCAGCCTGGCAACCGGGCGAAAGGCCGGAAAATGGCGGAACAGCACCGTGCCCCGGCAAGCACCGTTCGCACCTGCGAGCCGCGCGGCCTCTGCCATGCCGGCCAGCGATTGCTCGACGGCCTCGGGCGTCAGGGCGAAGACGCGGCCATCGGGAGCATGGAAAACGACCGCTCGCCGATGGGCAGAGGCGGCAGCGCGCAGTGGCGCATCGTGGATATGACTGGGCACCCGGTCCATGCCGGCACAACCTGCGGCCTGTGGCACAGTTCCGGCAGCTGCGCCGGGGTGCGCCGCGAAGCGGTCAGTCCGCCTTCGCGCGGTTCCTGGAGAATTCGGCGAAGTCCGGTTCGATCTCCACGCCTGCGGCCAGCAAGGTCCAGGCGACGGTGGTGAAATAGCCGGTGGCCTGCACCAGATCGAGCATCTGGCGCTTGTCGAAGTGTGTGCTGGCTTCGGCCCAGGCGTCGTCGCTGATGCGGCCGCCGTCAAGCAACTGGTCGATCACCCGCAGCATGGCCCGTTCCGACGGGCACCATTGCCCGGCTTCGAGCGGGCTGGCGAGCGCTTCCACTTCGGCGGGGGTCATGCCGATCTGCTGCGCGCCCAGCGCATTGTGCGTCCACTGGTAAGTGGAACCGGTGCGATGCGCCACGCGCAGCACGATCATCTTCTGGAGACGGCCCGACAGGGTGGCGGCAACCATGAAGTACTTGCCGAAATCGAGGCTGGCCATGGCCAGCGCCGGGTGCTGGGCCAGCACCATCATGGTGTTCGACCGCGAACCGTTCTGGCGCGCCTCATCCCCCTCCCAATAGGCGAAGACATCGCGGGCAGCGTCCGTCCACTCCTCGCGCGGAAGCGGGGGGATGCGCGGCGGCATCAGATCAGCCCGGCGTGTTCAAGCGCCTCGTCCACCTGCTTCTTCACCGCATCGCCAACCTTGACCAGCGGCAGGCGCAAATCATCCGTGATCCAGTCATGCACGCGGCTGAGCGCATACTTGCAGGGTGCGGGGCTGGCATCGGCGAACATCGCGTAGTGCAGCGGATAGAGCTTGTCGTTCAGTTCGCGCGCCCTGGTCAGGTCATTCGCCGCGATCGCCGCCTGGAACTCCGAACACAGCTTGGGGGCGACATTGGTCGTTACCGAGATGCAGCCCACCCCGCCCGCGGCCGAGTGCGGCAGCCAAAGCTCGTCATCGCCCGAAAGCTGGGCGAAGGCGTGCTTGATGCCCATCCGGTGGTCGGTCACCCGGCTGAGATCGCCGCTGGCGTCCTTGATGCCGATGAAGCTGTCGGGATAGCGATTGACCAGCTCGATCACCGTTTCCGGCTTGAGATCGGCCACGGTGCGCCCCGGCACGTTGTAAAGCACGATGGGCAGGTCGGTATGTTCGGCCAGATAGCTGAAATGCGCGATCAGGCCAGCCTGGCTGGGCCGGTTGTAGTAAGGCGCCACGCAGAGCCCCGCCGCCGCGCCGCTCTTCTTCGAGAAGGTCAGGTGTAGCAGCGCATTCATCGTATCGTTGCTGCCGCAGCCGGCGATCACCGGCACACGGCCGGCGGCCTGTTCGATGCAGACTTCGATAACGCGGTGGTGTTCGGCATTGGAAAGCGTCGATGCTTCCCCCGTCGTACCGCAGGGCACCAGTGCCGAACTGCCGTTCTCGATCTGCCATTCGACAAGGCGGCGGAAGGCCGGTTCGTCGAACGCTCCATCGCGAAAAGGAGTCACCAGAGCCGGAATGGAACCGGAAAACATGGACAATATCCCGTCGTTTGCCCCAAGGAACGCTCGGATCGCGCAATCCGCGGTCAAGGGGTCGTGTGTTCAGCGCCTGATAAGGAGCCTTTGGCGAAAATGTCCAGCATGGTGAAGCCACGTTTTTTCATTGATCGCCCCCTCGCCCTGCTGATCGGCCTCCTGGTTTCGGCCCCCGCGCTCGCCCAGAGCGTGTCGGTCCCGGTCGTGCAGAAGCTGCCCGAAGGCTACCGGCCCGGCAGCGAACCGCAGGAAGGTGCGCCCCGGCCCAGTGCCCCGCTGGTGATCCCGATGGTGGGTGAAGGCGGCGAATGGGACCATGCGCGCGCCCGACACCGGCAGAGCGGGCCCACGGACATGGCCTTCGCGATTTCGCGCTGGAAGATGCTCAACCAGTCCGATTCGCTGAGCTTTGCCGACTATTCCGGCTTCGTCCTGTCCTATCCCGGCTTGCCCAACGAGGCCAAGTTCCGCCGTAATGCCGAACGCGCACTCGATCGCGAGGGGGCAGATGCCTCACGCGTGGTCGCCTATTTCGATCGCATGTCACCGCTGACTAATGCGGCGCGGGCGCAATATGCCCTCGCCCTCGCTTCGTCCGGGCGGCTCGCCCAGGCACAGGCGCAGGGACTTGCGGCGTGGCGCGGCGGTGCGGCGGGCGAAAGGCTTGAAGGCCCGCTGGCCGCAATGCTCGCCGGAAAACTGACCGTTGCCGATCACGACGCCCGCATGGACGCCCTGCTATGGGCGGGACTGAGCGAGGCCGCGGCCCGTCAGATGGACAATGTTTCGCTGGCAATGCGGCCGCTGTTCGCTTCGCGGTTGGCCGCCCTGCAAGGCAACGATCCCGGCGACACGACGCTGGTGGTGCCGGCGGGGGCCTATTCCGATGCGGGCTGGCTGTATAACCGCGCACGGCAGCTGCGGCGGATCAACGAGAAGCTCTCTGCCGCATCGTTGCTTGCCAACCGCCCCGCGCTTTCGCGCCCGCCGCTCGATGCGGAAAAGTGGGTGGAGCTGCAACTGGCCGCCGCGCGCGATGCCGATGCATCGACCGCAGTGCGGATTGCCGCGAAGATCGACGATGGCTTTGCGCCGGGGCAGGATATCAGCCAGCTCTCGTTCGACCTGCGTGATGATTACACCTCGCTGATGTGGCTTGGCGGCCAGCGGTCGCTGTACCACCTCAACGATCCGCGCGGTGCCGCGCCGCTGTTCTGGCGCTATGGCGCTGCCGCACGCACGCCGCAGACGCGCTCGAAGGGCTTCTACTGGGCCGGCCGGGCAATGGCGCTGGCCGGCGATCAGGCCGGAGCGCAGCGTTATTTCAGGGCCGCTGCCGAATATCCCGACCAGTTCTATGGCATGCTGGCGCTTGAGCGGCTGGGCCAGCAGATCCCGACGCTTGCCGGCGGCCCCTCGGCCCGCCCGTCGCGGGCGCAGCGTGATGCCTTCAATGATCGCCCGATCACCCAGGCGGTCCGCGAGGTTGCAAGGGAAAGCGACTGGCCGACCGCCGTTCGCTTTTTCCGCGAGATCGCCGACCAGGCCGAGAGCGAGACCGATCACGTTCTCGTTGCCGATCTGGCACGCGAAATCGGGCGGCGCGATCTGGGCGTGATCCTTGGCCAGGCAGCCCATGTCGACGGCCACGGCATCTACCGGACCACAAGCTATCCGCTCATCCCCGTGCCGCAGGGTTCGAACTGGACCATGGTGCACGCGATCAGCCGGCAGGAAAGCCAGTTCGCGATGAACGCTGTAAGCCATGCCGGCGCGCGCGGGCTGATGCAGCTGATGCCGGGGACAGCGCGCGAGCAGGCAGGCAAGATGGGCCTGCCCTACGATCCGCAAGCGGTGATGGGCGATGCCAGCTACAACCTGCGGCTGGGCGATGGCTATTTTCAGCGGGTGCTGTCCTATTTCAACGGCAGCTATCCGCTGGCCGTTGCCGCCTATAACGCCGGTCCCGGCAACGTGAACAAGTGGCTGCGCGCCAACGGCGACCCGCGCACCAGAGCGGTCGACTGGATCGACTGGATCGAACGCATCGGCCTGTCGGAAACGCGCAATTACGTGCAGCGGGTGCTGGAAAATGCAGTCGTCTACGAGGCGATGAACCCGGACAAGGCGCGCATGCGCGGGCCGAATCCGCTCAGCCAGTTCCTCGGCAAGCGTACCCCCGGATAAGACAAGAGCCCCCTCCACGCTGGGTGGAAGGGGCTCCGGTTGGTCGATAGGACGGGTTTAGCCGACGAAAGATGCCAGCCGGTTAAACGCGATGGTTAACGCTTCCTCGCCATCATCGGGCCGCTGGCATCGCGACCGGGCGCCGAAGGCGACTTGCCGCGCGGCGCAGCATAGGCAAAGCACGCCCCGCCCCGCTTCTTGACAGACGAGCACAGGCCGTTCGCGGCACCGGCACCGGAAATGCCGGCTGCGGCGACACGCCACACGTTCTTGCCGCGCACCACGGCGGGCGTGATCTGCATGTGATAGTTCGACAGCGCGCTGTTGCGGGCACTGTAGATGCCCCAGGCGCGACGCGCGCCCTGCGGGCTGGAGAACGAGCCGAGCTGCACGAGATGCGTGCCGGCCGCCTTCTGAACGACGGCACGGGCCTGACGGGCAGGGGCGATCACCAGGTTCTGCACGACCGGTTCGGAAACAAAGCGCGGGGCCGGGGCAGCGGGCGCCGCCGCGAATTCCACGGGAGCAGCCTCAACCGGCGCTGCAACCGGAGGCGCGACCGGAGCGGGCGCCGCAGCCAGCGCCGGAGCGGCATCGGCGGCAGGCAGTTCGCCGCCAACTGCAACCACCGGGGCCTTTTCGGCAGCGACCGGAGCGGCGGGGTTGGCCGTGGTTTCTGCCGCGACCTGTTCCATCGCCGGATTGTTGGCCAGCGCCAGCATGGCCGGCTGGCCGGCATCGCGGCGAATCGGGGTGTTGAGCAGCGTGGCGACACGCTTCTGGTAAAGTTCCGGCGCGACCGAGCTGGCCCATTCGGTCAGGCGAACGTCAAGCTTGTCGGCGGGCACGTCCTGCGAGGCCATGATGCGGGCCTCCTTCCAGCGACCGGCCAGCGCATAGGCATAGGCAAGGTTCTGGCGGATCTTCGGCGTGTTTTCGCCATTGCGCAGGGCATCGGCAAGCACGGCAACGCCGCGTTCCGGCTCACCGGCAAGGGCAAGCGCAAGGCCAAGGTCGCTGGCGGGGATTTCGCCGCGCCAGTCATCCAGCACGGAAAGTGCCGCCTGCTGCTGGCCGGCGCCGATCTGCGCAAGCGCAAGGCTCAGCGCGGTGCGGGCCGAATTGTCACCCAGCTTCATCGCATCGTCGAAGGTCGTGGCGGCAGACTGGAAGCGGCCGGCCTTGAAATAGGACTGGCCCAGAAGGACGCGCAGCGAGGCATCGCGCGGGCTGGCGGCAACCGCCGCTTCGGCGCTGGAAACCGCCTTTTCGCCCTTGCCGCTCTTCAGCGCAAGGCGCGCCGCCTCGGCGGAATTGTTACGTACGGTCATGCCCTGCGCGGCACAGCCGGCAAGCAGGCCCACGGCCATCACGGCTCCGGCGAACAGGTTGAGGCGGGTCTTCTTGATGCGGGAAGCCATGGTTCTTACCCCCTTGGTAAATTCACTTGCGCTTGCGGCGCAGTTCGCCGGCAATGGCGCTGAGTTCCGGATGATCGGAGAGAAACTGGTCGAGCGCCTGGGTCACCACGGCCTGGGCGCTGAGGTTCTGCGCCGTGCAGGCAAGGCGCAGGCGCAGGTGCCGCTCCTCGTCGAGACGCAGGGTGAAGGCGGCCTTGCGGCCTTCGGCGAATGCCGAGCGACGCTCTCGCGAGGAACGCGGAGCGAATTCGCGGGCAAGGCGATCCTGCTGGCGGCGGACTTCCGATTCGCGGTTGATCGGAACCACCTGGGCTTCATGCGCAGGCTCGCCCATGTCGTTCCAGCCGAGTTCGTGATCGATCGAATCGGCGGAAAAGTCGGCCGGTGCGGGAATCGCCATGGTGTGCGGACGCATGGCCGGCTTGGCGCCACCCTTGCGGGCAAGCAGCGTGGGCGAGAGCGAGGCCAGGGGCTTTCCGCCGGAGGGCTTGGAATTTTCCAAGGCCATGCCTCCTTAAGACCCCGCTACGCGGCGGCCGAAGCCACCTACCGGGCGAGCATAACCGGGCGCTGCCTGAACGCCGCCGACCTGGGCGGGCGCCGCAAAGACGGTGCGGCGGAAGTTCTTTTCCAGCCGGTCGTAGATGTAGTTCCACAGCGCGGCGATCTCCATCGCCGAACGGCCCATGGGATCGACTTCCATCACCGTGCGGCCATCGATCATCGAGGCGGCATAGTCTGTGCGATGGTGCAGCGTGATCGGCGCGACCGTGCCGTGCTGCGACAGCGCGACGGCAGCTTCCGACGTGATCTTGGCCTTGGGAGTTGCCGCGTTCACCACAAAGATCAGCGGCTTGCCGGCACGTTCGCACAGATCGACCGTGGCGCCGACAGCGCGCAGGTCATGCGGACTGGGACGGGTGGGGACGACGATCAGTTCGGCAACCGAGATCACCGACTGGATCGCCATGGTAATCGCCGGCGGCGTGTCGATCACGGCCAGCTTGAAGCCCTGCTGGCGCAGGACCTGAAGATCGGCTGCAAGGCGTGAAACGGTGGTCTGGGCAAAGGCGGGAAACTCCGCCTCGCGCTCGTTCCACCAGTCAGCCAGAGACCCCTGCGGGTCGATGTCGATCAGGACAACGGGGCCAGCGCCGGCGCGCTGCGCCTGCACGGCTAGATGCCCGGACAAGGTCGTCTTGCCCGATCCACCCTTCTGTGATGCCAGTGCCAATACGCGCAAAGTTCATTCCCCCCGAACGAAAGGAGCCATTCGATTGCGCGTAAAAAGAACAGAACCTCCCTAATTTTGTATTAATGCGCCGAACGGAATTGTTCGCGGCGGAGTCGGGCGTTCATTGCTTGGCAAGGGGTATCGCGCATAGAAATCATGTGGCAATTTGCCATGGTTAACGCCGGCGGGGTCGCCGCGACTTCAGGGGGTAGATATGAAGCTGCGCTTGTTGCTGGCCGGGGCGATGCTCGGCGGTCTCGCCTTGGCCGGCGTGGCCCGCGCCGATGTGAAGGCCGGTGTCGATGCCTGGGCACGAGGCGATTTTCCGGCTGCGATCAAGGAGTGGGAAGGCCCGGCAGGACGCGGCGATGCCGATGCCCAGTTCAACCTTGGCCAGGCCTACAAATGGGGCAAGGGCGTCAACCAGGACCTGAAGAAGGCGGAATTGTACTTCGGCAAGGCCGCGGCGCAGGGCCATATCGAAGCTTCGGACAATTACGGCCTGCTGCTGTTCGACCGCGGTGAGCGCGGGCAGGCCCTGCCCTATGTGAAGGCGGCATCCGGCCGCGGCGATCCGCGCGCGCAGTACCTGTTGGCGATCATGCATTTCAACGGCGACCTGGTGAACAAGGACTGGGTCCGCGCCTATGCGCTGATGAGCCTGGCGCAGCAGGCAGGCCTGCCGCAGGCTACGCCGGGGCTGCAGCAGATGGACGTGCACATCCCCCTTGCCCAGCGCCAGCAGGCGGTAAGCCTGTCGCAGCAGCTCGCCGCAGAAGCCGAAGCGACGCGCAACCGCCAGTTCGCCGCCGATGACCTTGGCGTGAAAAATCCTGCGGGCGTTGCCAGAACGCCGCCACAGGTCGCCGCAGCACCGGTCCGTCGCCAGCCGACACCGGAAGAGGCCGTGGCCGAGGCTGAACGCGTCGCCGCCGGGTCCAGCCCGCGCTCTGCCGGGGCAGACTATGCCCGCCCGGCCACGCCTCCGCCGGCGGTTGCAGCGGCGCCCAAGCCGGTCTCCTTGCCGCAGGGCCAGCCCTTCCCCGCAGCCACTGCACCGAAACCGGCGACGACGAACTCCGCCGCCCCGGCACCGCGACCAGCCGCCACGGCTGCCGCCGGCAGCTGGCGCATCCAGCTCGGCGCATTTGGTGTAGCGGCCAATGCCGATGCCCTCTGGGCCCGGATCAAGGGCCGGCCCGAGATTGCCGGGCATGGCCGCATCAATGTCAGTGCCGGTGCGGTGACCAAGCTGCAGGCCGGCGGCTATAGCGAAGACGGCGCCCGTTCCGCCTGCCGCAGCCTTGCCGCGGCAGGCTTTGCCTGCGCCCCGGTGCGGAACTGATGCGCCGATGATCGATGCCCCTGCAAGGTCGGCCGGGCGAATCCGCACGCTCGACCTTATCCGGGGCGTTGCGATCCTGGGCATCCTGACCGTCAACATGGCCGGTTTCGCCGGCCCCATGGCTGCTACCCTGACGCCCGACTGGAACGGTCCGGCCTCTGCCGGTGACCACCTCGCCTTCCTTGCCACCTTCGTTCTCTTCGAAGGCAAGATGCGCGGCCTGCTGAGCCTGCTGTTCGGTGCCAGCATGATGCTGTTCCTTGAAAGTGCAGAAGCTCGCGGACGCAGCGGCGATGGCCTGCAGCTGCGCCGGCTTATCTGGCTCGGGGTGATCGGCTACCTGCATTTCCTGCTGCTTTGGTGGGGCGATATCCTGTTCACTTACGCGCTTGCAGGGTTCTTCGCGCTGCTGCTGCGGCACTTGCCGGTAAAGGCGATGGTACCGGCGGCCCTCCTGGCCTTTGGCGCATGGCATGGATCCGGCATGGCATCGAGCATCGCCCCGATCCTCGCCGAGGCCCGCTTTGAGGCGAGGGTCTCGCCACCGGCGGAAGCAAAAGCTCTCGCCGAGCTGAAAGCGCGCAAGGAGGCGATGAACAGGGCCGAACTGGCCCGCGAACAGGGCGCATACCTCCCCCTGCTGGCGCACAAGGCCGGACCGGATGCCGCCTTGCCGATGATCGCCGCGCTTTTGAGCCTCGGCGAAGTCCTGCCGATGATGCTGATCGGCATGGCCCTCTACCGCAGCGGATTCTTCACCGGCGGCTGGCCAGTTCGAATGCTGAGACGCGTGGCCGTCGCGGGCATCGGCTGCGGGGCGATCGTGACGCTGGGGCTCGCCATCATGGCATCGAGGGCGGACTTTGCAGCTATCACCATGGAGGCCGTGCTCGCCTACTGGGCTGCGGTGCCCCACCTCCTGATGACACTGGGCTACGCCGCCCTCCTCGTGCTGCTGGGGGAACGCCATGGCGAAGGCCGGTTCGGCCGCCGCATCGTCGCGGTTGGGCAACTCGCGCTGAGCAATTATCTCGCCTGTTCGCTGGCCTTCACCGCAATCTTCTACGGCTGGGGCCTTGGCCTGATCGGCACGGTACCGCAACGCTGGCACTGGGCATTCGTGCTCGGCGGATGGATCGCCATGCTGTGGTGGAGCAAGCCCTGGCTCGCACGGTTCGGTCAGGGGCCGGCCGAGCGGTTATGGCGCAGGCTGGCCTCGTGAAGGCAGGTACGGAGTTGGCACTTGTTCTTGCGAGCGGTTCGCAATAAGCTGATCCGCGAATCGAGGCTCACGGCAATGTACATCTGCATCTGCAACGCCATTCGCGAAAAGGACCTGCGCGCCGCAGCAAAGATATGCAGCGGCGATGTGGACGCGGTTTACGAATCGCTCGGCTGCACGCCCCAGTGCGGCTCATGCCTCGACGATGCGGCAAAAATCCTCATCGAGGAACGTGGACTGACCGAACCTCCGGTTTACACACCTTTCTGATAATCCCACCGGTTCAAGGGTTTGGCGCGCCGCTTGCGCTTATTGCGAGTGCCTCGCAAAGATCTTGATTCCTAACCGAAATCCCTTGTCGCCAGCCACGCCCGAACGTAGAATCCGGATCCATTCAAAGCCGGTCAAACTGGGGAGTTTTCGCCATGAAGGGCGATGCCAAGGTTATCGAATACCTCAACAAGGTGCTGTTCAACGAACTCACCGCGGTCAACCAGTACTGGCTGCATTACCGCATGCTCGACAACTGGGGCATCAAGAAACTGGCCGACCATGAACGGCACGAATCGATCGACGAGATGAAGCACGCCGACCAGGTTGCTGAGCGCATCCTGTTCCTTGAAGGCCTGCCCAACTTCCAGGCGCTCGGCAAGCTGCGCATTGGCGAGAACGTGGAGGAAATCCTCAAGGCGGACCTCGCGCTGGAGCAGGACGCCATCCCGGATCTGCGCGATGCCATCGCCCATTGCGAAAGCGTGCGCGACTACGTCAGCCGCGACCTGTTCCGCTCGATCCTCGACAGCGAGGAAGAGCATGTCGACTTCATCGAGACCCAGTTCGAGATGATCGCGCGCATGGGCCTGCAGAACTACGTGCAGCTCAACAGCGAGGCTGTCGGCAGCTGATCCCCGAACGCGAGGGGCTTGGCGCCTGTCGCCGGCCCCTCAGTTCTTGGCGAAGGGATTCTTCGGGCTGCGCAGGGTCAGCCGCACCGGCACCGAATCGAACCCCAGGTCGCGGCGGATGCCGTTCACCAGATAGCGCTGGTAGGACATCGGCAGCTCGTCCAGCCGCGTGCCGAACAGCACGAAGCCAGGCGGGCGGGTCTTGGCCTGGGTGATGTAGCGCAGCTTGATCCGCTTGCCGCCGGGAGCCGGGGGCGGGTTCTTTTCCAGCGCATCGTCGAACCAGCGATTGAGCAGCGCGGTTGGCACGCGCTTCGACCATGCCTCACGGATTTCGAAGGCGGCGGCGATCAGATCGTCCAGCCCCTTGCCCGTGCGGGCAGACACGGCGAGCAGCGGCAGGCCCTTCACCTGCGCCAACCCTTCGTCCAGCGCGTTGCGAATGCCGTTGAACAGGCCGGACGCATCCTCAGCCACGTCCCACTTGTTGATCGCGATAATCAGCGCGCGGCCTTCTTCGAGCACCAGCGAGGCGATCTTCAGGTCCTGGTGTTCCAGCCCCTTGGTGGCATCGAGCAGCAGCACGACAACCTCGGCAAAGTCCACTGCGTGGCGCGCATCGGCAACGGCAAGCCTTTCCAGCTTTTCCACCACCCGCGCCTTCTTGCGCATACCGGCCGTGTCGATCAGGCGGACAGGCCGGGTCTCGCCGGTCTTCGGATCGGTCCATTGCCAGTCAACCGCAATCGAATCGCGGGTAATGCCGGCCTCGGGCCCGGTCAGCAGGCGATCCTCGCGCAGCATGGCGTTGATCAGCGTCGACTTGCCCGCGTTCGGTCGTCCGACGATGGCAAGCTTGAGCGGGCCGGCGGCGGCCTCTTCATCCTCGTCGTAGTCTTCCTGCGCTTCCTTGCCCTCGACATGCGGCAGCAGCGCCTGGAACAGGTCGGCCATGCCCTCGCCATGTTCGGCGGAAAGGCCGATGGGTTCACCAAAGCCGAGCGAATAGCTTTCCAGCAGGCCCGGTTCCGCCGCGCGTCCTTCCGCCTTGTTGCCCACCAGCACGACCGGCACGGTGGACTGGCGCAGCCAGCGGGCGATCTCCTCGTCAAGCGGGGTCAGCCCTGCTCGCGCATCGAAGACGAACAGGGCAACATCGGCCCCCTGCAGCGAAACCTCGGTCTGTGCGCGCATCCGGCCGGGCAGGCTGTCGGGATCCTCGTCCTCCCAGCCGGCCGTATCGACCACGGTAAATTCCAGCCCCAGCAGGTTCGCCTCGCCGAAGCGGCGGTCACGCGTGACGCCCGGCTGGTCGTCGACCAGCGCCAGCCTCTTGCCGACAAGCCGGTTGAACAGCGTCGATTTGCCGACGTTCGGACGCCCGATGATGATGACCTGCGCTTTCGCCATGCCGGCCAAGTGGCCTTTCCCGAGCAATTAGGCAAGCGCGCTGCCGCTTTTTGCCTGCGGGCCCAACTTGCCTTAAATGTAAACTAAATGTAAACTCGTGTGTAACGGGACGTAAACCGGACAGTAACCATAAGTAGATATCCGGATCTTAACCGGTCGCTTTCACCATTGCTGCGAGATCATGAAGCGCCCACTTTCCTCCTTGCTGCTGCCAGCCCTTGCCCTTTGCGGAACCCCCGCAATGGGCCAGTCTGCGGGCACTGAAACGGCGATTGCCGGTGCGGCGGGAATGTCGGCGCTGCAACTGATGATGCTGCAGTGCGTTCCCTATGCCCGGACCGTTTCGGGCGTCCAGATCTATGGCGATGCCCATACCTGGTGGAACCAGGCCGCCGGCAAGTATGCCCGCGGAGACCGGCCGAAGATCGGCGCGGTCATGGCCTTCAAGCCTTATGGCCGCATGGAACTGGGCCATGTCGCCGCGGTCAGCCGGATCATCGATTCGCGCACCGTGCTGCTCCGTCATGCCAACTGGTCGCCGATCAACGGTGCGCGCGGGCAGATCGAGGACGACGTGCGCGCCATCGACGTGTCGGAGAATAACGACTGGTCGAAGGTCCGCGTCTGGTTTGCCCCCCTGCAGGACATCGGCGGCACGGCCTGGCCAGTGCACGGCTTCATTTACAACGAAAAGCCGGGCAAGAAGGACAAGCTCTCCAACCGCGAGGACAAGCCCAAGCCTTCGCTGCTGGATGAAGTCACCTCCACGCCGGCGAAGAAGCAGAAGCTGCCTCCGATCGATCCGCGCTATGCCGCAGATCCCATCGGCGCGATCATCGCCGAAAGCCTGCGCGCCCGCCGCAAGTAAGCGGGCCCGCCTTCCCCGGCCTAGCCCCCTATCCGCGCAATCGCTGCTTCGATGCGCTGGCGCTGGGCGTCGCTCGGCTTGAGCTGCATCGCCTTCTTGTAGAGGTTCAGCGCAGTTGCCTTGTTCGCGGCAACGCCTCGCCCGGATTCATAGATGGCTCCCAGATTGGCGCAGCCGTTCGGATTGTTCCCGTCGCAGGCCTTGCGGTACAGTTCCATGGCCTTTGCCCGATCGACGGGGACGCCGTTGCCGTCATCATACATCATGCCCAGATTGTTGCAGCCCAGCATGTCATCCAGCTCGCAGCCTTGCTTGTAGAAGCTGGCTCCCGACGCCGCATCCACCGCGACCCCCTTGCCGGTGACATAGGCTACGCCAAGGTTGGTGCAGCCCCAGCTGTCCTTCAGGCTGCAAGCCTTGCGATAGACTTCGGCAGCCTTGGCATCATCCCTGGCCATGCCTCTGCCTTGCGAAAACATGATGCCAAGGTTCGTGCAAGCCCTGCCGATGGAACCCTCGCAGGCCTTGCGATATGCAGCGGCGGCGGCGGGAAGATCGATTGCCTGTCCGCGTCCGAACTCGGCGGAATTGCCCACGGCAACGCAAGCAGCCGCTTGGCCTCCTTCGCAGGCCTGCCGGTAAAGCGCATTGGCCTTCGCCACGTCCTTCACCACGCCGGTACCGTTCAGATAATAGTCTGCCAGGTTGCCGCAGCCCAGCATATCCTTGCCATCGCAGCCCCGCTTGTACAGGGCCGCGGCCTGGACCTGATCCTTGCTGACACCGATGCCCGTTCCATAGGCCGCACCAAGATTGGTGCAGCTCGCCCCAGAGCCCATGTCACAGCCCTTGCGATAGATGGCCACGGCCCCGGCCGGGTCCTTCTGAACGGCGATGCCATTCATCAAAGCGATGCCAAGATTGGCACAGGCATGCGCCAGATCACGGTCGCAGGCCTGCCTGTAGAGCGCGACTGCCCGCGCCCGGTCGGTCGGCACACCCCGGCCGTTGGCATAGGCAAATGCAAGTTCGGCGCATCCCGGCATATGGCTGCCCGTGCAGGCCTGCTGGAAATAGCCGGCCGCCTTCACGAGGTCGACCGGCGTACCCACGCCCTCGCTGTACATCCTGCCAAGGTTGGAACACCCGGCCATGGAGCGGCTGTTACAGCCTTTGAGGTAAAGCCCCATGGCAAGGCTCACGTCGCGCGGCGTTCCGCGGCCGTTGTAATAGAGGAAACCCAGGTTGGTGCAGGCACCGCCATCGCCCAGATCGCAGCCCTTCTGGAAGCCTGCCAGGGCAGTGGCAAAATCGCCGCGATCCAGCGCGGCCTTGGCCGTGTTGAATGTCGCCGTGATTTCAGCGGGGGATTGTGCCTGCGCGGCACCGCAAAGCGCCAGCCCGGCCATTGCCGCCAGGCACCACCTGATCAACCCCAATTGCCATTCCCCACTGAAGCATACGTGTCCGCCCTCAGGCTAACATCATGTCACAACGCGGGGAATGTACAAATGTGGTTAGAAAACAGCGTCAGGCCTTGGCGACAGGCGCGTTCTCGCCAAGATCCTCGTACCACGCCTCGACCGGACCGTTGAGCTTGATCGTCAGCGGCTGGCCCTTGCGGTCCATCGTCTTGCCTGCCTGCACGCGCACCCAGCCTTCGGAAATGCAATATTCTTCGACATTCGTGCGCACCACGCCCTTGAAGCGGATGCCGACACCGCGCTGCAACTTTTCTGCATCGAAGTGCGGGCTGCGCGGATTGATCGCAAGGCGATCGGGCGGAACGTCGCCAGCACCGGCGGCAGGGGCGGAATTCTGTTCTTCGGTCATAAACCGCGCCTCTAGTGCGATAAGCCCGCTTGTCAATTCGCGCGGGGCGCTCTAAGGGCGCGCTTCTTCATGGAAGTGGGCGCGTAGCTCAGCGGTAGAGCACACCCTTCACACGGGTGGGGTCACAGGTTCAATCCCTGTCGCGCCCACCACTTCCTTCCCCTTCCTGCTTTTGATTCGCATCAATGCACGGGATTACCCCTAGGCCGATGGTCGCAGGCGTTCTGGAAGGAGAACCCAGCCATGTTCAAGACCAATGTTGGCGGCATTGACCGCGTTCTGCGTATCGTGATCGGTGTGGTGCTGATCGCCCTCGTCTTCATCGGAGACAAGGTTGGCGCCCCCATCGGCAATTGGGGCTGGCTCGGCCTGATACCGCTGGCAACCGGGTTCCTCAGCACCTGCCCGCTCTATTCGATCATCGGCATGAACACCTGCCCGCGCCGCTGAGGCCGGGAAGCCGTGCTTGCGCTGCGGTGCCGCTGGCGGCATAGCGCAGCGCCATGCACGATATCCGACTGATCCGCGAAAACCCCGAAGCTTTCGATGCCGGGCTTGCCCGTCGCGGCGTCGAGCCTCAGGCCAGTGCCATCCTTGCGCTCGATACTGCGCGCCGCGCAGTCGCGACGAAGATGCAGGAAGCGCAGAACCGCCGCAACGAGGCTTCGAAGGCCATTGGCGCGGCCATGGCCAAGGGTGACAAGGACACCGCCGAGGCCCTGAAGGCCGAGGTTGCCGAGCTGAAAAATACCCTGCCCGCATGGGAGCAGGAAGATCGCGAG
This sequence comes from Novosphingobium sp. TH158, assembly GCF_002855555.1. Classification (NCBI taxonomy): domain Bacteria; kingdom Pseudomonadati; phylum Pseudomonadota; class Alphaproteobacteria; order Sphingomonadales; family Sphingomonadaceae; genus Novosphingobium; species Novosphingobium sp. TH158. The sequence continues at coordinate 154,567 of NZ_PKRT01000002.1, forward strand.
CTGTCCGCCGCCCTGCAGGACGCCCTCGCCCGCCATCCCAACATCCCCGTCGCCGAGGTGCCGGATGGCGAGGACGAGACCCAGAACGTCGAGGTCAGCCGCTGGGGCACTCCGCGCAGCTTTGCCTTCACCCCGCAGGAACACGCCGATCTTGGCCCGGCGCTGGGGCTCGATTTCGAAACCGGGGCCCTGCTTTCGGGTGCCCGTTTCACCTTCCTCAAGGGCCAGATGGCCCGCCTGCAGCGCGCGCTCGGCCAGTTCATGCTCGACCACCAGACGCAGGTGAACGGCTATACCGAATGTGCCACGCCACTGCTGGTGCGCGACGAGGCCGCATTTGGCACTGGCCAGCTGCCCAAGTTCTCCGAAGACCTGTTCCGCACGACGGACGGGCGTTGGCTGATCCCCACGGCCGAGGTCAGCCTGACCAATTCGGTGCGCGAACAGATCCTGCCCGATGGCGCCCTTCCCCTGCGCATGACGGCGCTGACCCCGTGCTTCCGTTCCGAGGCCGGTGCCGCCGGCAAGGACACGCGCGGTTACATCCGCCAGCATCAGTTCGAGAAGGTCGAGCTGGTCACGATCTGCCGCCCCGAAGATAGCGAGGCCGAGCACGAAAAGATGACGGCGGCGGCCGAATCGATCCTGCAGGCGCTGGAACTGCCCTATCGCAAGGTGCTGCTGTGCTCGGGCGACATGGGTTTCACTGCCCGCAAGACCTTCGACCTTGAAGTCTGGCTGCCGGGCCAGGGCGCGTACCGCGAGATCAGCTCCATCTCCAACTGCGGCGATTTCCAGGCGCGGCGCATGGATGCCCGTTACCGGCCGGCCGGTGAGAAGGCCAAGCCCGAATTCGTCCATACGCTTAACGGATCGGGCCTCGCCGTCGGGCGCACGCTGGTGGCGGTGCTGGAAAACTACCAGCAGGAAGATGGCTCGGTGGATGTCCCCGCCGCGCTGCAACCCTACATGGGCGGCGTGACGCGGCTGGTGCCGTGATGCGCATCCTGCTGACCAACGACGATGGCATCAACGCCCCCGGCCTCAACGTGCTGGAACGGATTGCGCGCCAGCTTTCCGACGACGTGTGGATCTGCGCCCCCTCGGAAGAGCAGTCCGGCGCAGGGCACAGCCTGACGCTCAACCGCCCGATCCGCCTGCACAAGCACGCCGAGCGGCGCTTTTCGGTAACCGGAACGCCAACCGATGCCGTCACCATGGCGCTCAAGAAGGTGCTGCCCGGCCCGCCCGACCTGCTGCTTTCCGGCGTCAACCGCGGGGCCAACCTTGGCGATGACGTGACCTATTCGGGCACCGTATCCGCGGCCATCGAAGGCGCGCTGGCGGGCATCCGCTCGGTCGCGCTCAGCCAGGTCTACGTGAAGGAGGGCATGGCCGATGCCGTTCCATTCCACGCGGCCGAGGCCTGGGGATGCAAACTGTTGAAATCCCTTATTGACGTGCCTTTCGCCCCGCGTACCTTGGTTAACGTCAACTTCCCGCCACTTGCGGCGGATGACGTGAAAGGCATTCGCGTGGTGCGACAGGGGTTCCACGATTATGCCCGCGGTTCGGTGGTCGAAGGCACGGACCCGCGCGGCTATCGCTATTACTGGTTCGGCCTGCACGGGATCGAGCACACCAGCGGGCATGACAGCGACCTTGAGGCGATCGCCGACGGCTATGTCGCCGTGACGCCGCTGCAGCTTGACCTGACGCACGAAGCCTCGCTCGCCCTGCTGCGGGAACGCCTTGCATGAGGCGGCTGGCGCCGCTTGCGCTGCTGCTGGCAATTCCCGCAGGGCTGGTACAGGCGCAGGAAAGCGATCCAGCGACCGAGACGGTCCATGTCGTCAAGCCGGGTGAGACCTTGGGCGGGGTCGCCCAGCGCGCCGTGGTGCCACGCATCCTCATCATCGAGGCAAACGGGCTCAAAGCCCCCTATGCGCTGAAGGCCGGTCAGAAACTCGTCATTCCGCGCCGCCGCAGCCACACGGTGAAGGCGGGCGAGACCGGCTTCGAAATCGCCCTGCAATATGGCGTGCCTTGGGAAGCCATCGCCACGGCCAACGGCCTCGATTCGAAAAAGCCGGTCGTTACGGGGGCCAAGCTGGCAATTCCCACGATGGCAAAGGTCGATGCCCCGCCCGCTGGCCCGGCAGTGCCTGCAAGCAAAGGACTGGCGCCGACCAAGGCCCCACGCCCCACGCTGGCAACCGCGCCCAACCGGCCGGCATTTGCCTGGCCTGCATCGGGCAAGCTGCTGCGCGGATTCGTGCCGACTTCGCGCCGGAACGCCCATCCGGGCCTGGATATCGGCGGTGAACTCGGCTCCCCGGTCCGCGCGGTGGCCGCCGGTCGGGTCATCTTTGCCGGTCTCGAACCGCGCAAGCTGGGCAACCTTGTAGTGATCGACCACGGCAACGGCTGGCACAGCGCCTATGCCAAGTTGCAGAAGGTGACGGTGAAAAAAGGAGACCGGGCCAAGGCGGGCGAACGTGTCGGCCTGCTTGGCAACACTGGCGAAACCCCGCGCACCGAACTGCATTTCGAAGTGCGGCGCTATAACCTGCCGGTCGATCCCGAACTCCTGCTGCCGGAGCGCTAGGCGAGCAGCCAGAATACGGTGCCACTGGCAATATAGACCGCCAGCCAGAAACCGGCATCGACCAGCGCTTCGCGCAGGGGCATGCGGTGACGGGCATAGGAAATGAAGATCGCCGGCCCCACGAAGGCCAGGGCCACCCCGCCGGACTGCATCCAGTAAAGCCAGGGCTTCACCGCCAGCGTGTCCGAACCGATCCGGGCAAAGGCATGGGCGAGCATCAGCGCGGAAATCGCCTGCAGGACGATCGCCCCCAGCATCCCGCCGACCGGGCTTTTGTGGGCAGGCCCCTGTTCATCGCCCGTCACCCGGCCGAACAGCGCGGCACCGCCGAACAGCGGGCCATACCATACCAGCCCGATAGCCACGGCGAGGTTGGCGGAAAGCACTACCGCCAGCCAGTTAATCGTTCCCATTGCCCCGCTCCCGTTCCTGCAATGCGGCAATGGTAGCCTATTGAGCCGCGAAGGTGTAGGGGCCGCGCCCATGGCCTCGAACTCCACCACCAAGATTCCCGATCAGAAACGCGTCGGCATGGTCAGCCTCGGCTGTCCCAAGGCGCTCGTCGATTCCGAGCGCATCCTCACCAAGCTGCGCGCCGACGGCTATGCCATGAGCCCCGATTATGCCGGGGCGGACGTGGTGCTGGTCAACACCTGCGGCTTCCTTGATTCCGCCAAGGAAGAAAGCCTTGCCGCAATTGGCGAGGCGATTGCCGAGAACGGCCGCGTCATCGTGACCGGCTGCATGGGGAACGAGGCAGAAGCGATCAGGGCCAAGTTTCCGCAGGTCCTCGCCGTAACCGGCGCACACCAGTACGAAGCCGTGGTGGAGGCCGTGCACGAGGCTGCACCCCCCGCGCAGGGGCCGTTCATCGACCTCGTGCCGCAAGGCGACGTCAAGCTGACCCCGCGCCATTACAGCTATCTCAAGATCTCCGAAGGCTGCAATCACGCCTGTTCGTTCTGCATCATCCCCTCGCTGCGCGGCAAGCTGGCCAGCCGCCGGATCGACGCCGTGCTGCGCGAGGCGGAAAAGCTGGTGGCAGGCGGCACGCGCGAACTGCTGGTGATCAGCCAGGATACCTCTGCCTATGGCGTCGATGTGCGCCATGAGGAGCGCGAGTGGAAAGGCCGGCCGGTCCGCACGCACATGACCGACCTTGCCCGCGAGCTTGGCGCCCTGCGCTGCGCCGATGGCACGCCGCCGTGGGTGCGGCTGCACTACGTCTATCCCTATCCGCACGTCGATGCGGTGATCCCGCTGATGGCCGAGGGCCTGATCACCCCCTACCTCGACATTCCCTTCCAGCACGCCAGCCCCAAGGTGCTGAAGGCCATGAAGCGCCCGGCTAACGAGGCGAAAGTGCTGGAACGGATCGCCCAGTGGCGCGCGATCTGCCCGGATATCGCCATCCGTTCGTCCTTCGTCGTCGGCTTCCCCGGCGAAACGGAAGAGGATTTCCAGTACCTGCTGGACTGGCTGGAACAGGCCCAGCTTGATCGCGTCGGCGCCTTCCGCTTCGAACCGGTCGAAGGTGCCTCGGCCAATGACCTGCCCGATCCGGTGCCCGAAGCGGTGAAGGAAGAGCGCTATGCCCGGATCATGGAAGTGACCGAGCGCATTTCGGCAGCAAAGCTGGCCGCAAAGGTCGGGCGCACGATCCCGGTCATCATCGACGAAGTGGGTGAACCCGACGAAGACGGCGATGTCGGCGCGACCGGCCGGTCACAGGCTGATGCCCCGGAAATCGACGGCGCGGTCTACCTGCGCAACGTGCCCGAAGGCCTCGAAGCCGGAGATGTCGTCCAGGTACTGATCGAGGACGCCGATGCGCACGACCTGTTCGGAGCTATTGCCGGAGCCGCGTGACCGCCGTTTCGCCCGCCAGCCGTTGCAGCGTGCGGGGATTTTTCCTTATCCAGTTGCAAAATGCGCAATCGCTTATGCCGCTTTCGCACTTGCAGCATTGCGATTCGCAACTCATATGGAGCGTGCCTTTCAGGCATCCTCTCCCAAAGACTTTCAAAGGCCCGGACGGCAACGTCCGGGCCATTTTTTTGTTCGCTATCAGGCGGCTGGAAGCCAGCCTGCCGATCAGAACAGGCGGGTGAGGAGATAGAACGCTGCGCCCACCAAGCCGCTCATCGGGATGGTGATGAACCAGGCCGCGACCACATTTGCCGCCACGCCCCAGCGCACCGCGCTTGCACGGCGGGCAACGCCCGTGCCGATGACCGAGCCAGTGATCGCATGGGTGGTGGAAATCGGAATGCCCAGCGAAGAAGCGCCGAACACGATGATGGACCCTGCCGTCGAAGCGCAGAACCCCGTGTGGTGGTTCAGCTTGGTGATCTTGGTGCCCATGGTCTTGATGATCTTCCAGCCGCCTGAGAGCGTTCCCAGTGCGATCGCGCCGTAGCAGCTCAGCACCACCCATTCCGGCACGTGGAATTCGCCGCCAAGGTGGCCGGTCGAATAGAGCAGGACGGTGATGATCCCCATCGTCTTCTGCGCATCGTTGCCACCATGGCTGATCGAATAGGCCGCAGACGAGAACAGGTGCATGCCCTTGAACACGTTCTCCGCCTTGCGCGGGTGAACCGCGCGGAAGATCCACGAGGTCAGCAGCACCAGAGCCATGGCAATCACCATGCCGAGTGTCGGCGAAAGGAAGATGGCCAGGAAGGTCTCGATGGTCTTCGGGCCGCCCACCGCCTCGGTACCGCCATGGGCAATACCGGCGCCAAGCAGGCCGCCGATCAGCGCGTGACTGGACGATGAGGGGATGCCCTTGATCCAGGTCAGCACGTTCCAGAACATGGCCCCGACCAAGGCGCCGAAAACCACAGCCGGAGTGACCGTATTGGGATCGATGATCCCCTTGCCGATGGTCTCGGCAACGTGGAGGCCGACAAGCCAGTAAGCGGCAAAGTTGCCGAGCGCGGCAAATGCCACGGCCATGACCGGCGAAAGCAGGCGGGTGGAAACCACCGTGGCAATCGAATTGGCCGCATCGTGCAGCCCGTTGAGAAAATCGAAAGCCAGCGCCAGAGCGACGAGGCCGATCAGCAGCGGCATGGCAAGCTCGTGCATTGCCGTTCTCCTTCGCGAGCCTTCTCAGGCGTGGTCGATGACGAGGCTGTCGATCTCGTTGGCAACGTCCTCGAAGGCATCGGCGATGCGTTCGAGGTGCTTGTAGATCTCGCGGGCAACGATGAAGTCCAGCGTCTTGCCGCCGTCGCGCGCCTTCATGTAGTGCGCCTTCATCCCGGCATCGTGCAGGTTGTCCACCTTGCCTTCCAGGCTGACCAGCTCGCCGGTCAGCTTGTGCAGGCGATCGCCGTTGCGCTCCAGATCGCGCAGCAGGGGCAGTGCTTCGGCAATGATGTTCGAGGCAGTGAGAGCGATTCCGGCGATCTCCTGCATCTGCACGTCGAAGGCGGAGAACTCGTACAGTTCCACGGCCGATGCGGCAGATTGCATCTCGTCGATCACATCGTCCATCGCGCCGATCAGCGAAGTGATGGCACCGCGATCGAACGGTGCGAGAAAGGTCTGGCGGACCTCGTGCAGCGTCTTGCGGATGATATCGTCCGCATCGTGTTCACGGTCGCGGATCGTCGCGATCTGGGCGTGGGCATCGCCCTCGCCGCGCGACAGGGCATCGAGCGCCTTGGCAGCCTCGACAATCGTCGCACCGTGGCTCTCGAACAGTTCGTAGAAGTCACCCGACTTGGGCAGCAGCCTCTGGAACCAAGCAAACATGAAAAATTCCCCTCGAAACGAAGTGTTCGAATCGCGTTCCCATCCGCAAAACGCGCTAGTTGCATGACGGTTTCATGACAATGGTGAGACACGCTCGGGTGTGGACTAATCGGCGGACAGAGCTAACCTGCGGGGCCATGAAGATGTCCCTGTTCGCGGCCAAGGCCGTCATCGCCGTTGCAGCAGTCACCCTTCCCGCAATCTCCTTCGCGCAAGAGCTTTCGCCGGACGAGGCCGCGCGCATCGATGCGGCGGTTACCAAGGTCCTGACGGAAACCGGTGTGCCCGCAGCGCAGGTCTCCGTGGTGCGCGACGGCCGCATCGTCTTGTCGCGGGCCTGGGGCAAAGCATCGCGCAGCCAGCCGGTGGCACGGGCGGACATGCGGTTCCAGGTAGCCTCGATCTCGAAGCAGTTCCTTGGCGCGCTGATGCTGATGCTCGAGGATGAGGGCAAGCTGAGCCTCGACGACAAGGTGGCAAAGTGGCTGCCCGAGGTGACCGGGGCCGATCGCATTACCGTGCGGCAGCTGCTCAACCACACCTCCGGGTTGCAGGATTACTGGCCGCAGGACTTTGCCTTTGCCGCGATGGAAAAGCCCGTCTCGCCGCGCGACATCGTCGAGCGCTGGGGCAGGAAGCCACTCGACTACGAACCTGGCACGCGCTGGCAATATTCCAACACCGGTTATGTCGTGGCCGGGATGATCGCCGAAAAGGCCGGCGGGGCGCATCTTTGGTATCAGTTCGAGAAGCGGATATTCAAGCCGCTGGGGATTGATCCGGTGCCGATCGATTCCACCACCGGCCCCGCCTTTCCTGAAGGGCACAACCGCTTTGCCCTTGGCCCGGTGCGGCCGGCAACGCCCCCGGCGCGCGGCTGGCTGTGGGCGGCGGGCGAACTCGCCATGTCGGCCCAGGATCTGGCCAAGTGGAATATCGCGCGGATCGAACGCAAGCTGCTGCCGCCCGAAGACTGGGAAGAGATGGAGCGCCCGGCGATCCTTAAAGGCGGCACAACAAGCAATTATGGCCTGGGTGTATTCAAGGTCACTTCGGGCGGTCGAACGCTGATCGACCATGGCGGCGCTTCGGTGGGCTTCCTCTCGCTCAACCGGGTCTGGCCGGACGCCCGGGCGGCAGTGTCCGTCCTGACCAACGGCGATTTCGGCGGAGCGCAGGACAAGATCTCGGATGCGGTGGCAGAGATTGTCCTGCCGCGCGGCCCGCAGGCGAGCCTCGCCGAAACACCCCGCACGGAGGATGCCCGCTCTGTCCTCGCCGGACTCGCGAAGGGCACCATCGATCCGGCCCGGTTCACCGAAAACGCCCGGTACTATTTCACGCCGGCGACGCTTGCGGACTATCGCGAAACCCTGGCCCGGCTGGGTGAGCCGACCGCGATCGAGCCGCTGCGCTCGCCCCGCCTGCGCGGCGGTTTCGTCAACCGGGTGTTCAAGGTGAGCTGGCCGGGCCGGTCGCTCTACCTCAGCACCTATGCCGAAGCCGGCGATCAGGGCTGCTGGGAACAGTTCATGCTGACCGAGTAGCGGCGCTACTTTCGCCGCAGCACGACATAGACCGCACCTGCACCGCCGTGGCGCGGATGGGCGCCACGAACGGCAGCGATCTTCGACGCATGGCTACCGTGAGCCAGCCAGTCGAGCAGCTTGGCGCGGATCACCCCGCGCTGACCGTGCCCCGCCCCGCGATCGACCGGGCGCGGCCGGCCGGTTATCACCAGCACCATCCGCACGCCCTGGGAGTGGGCAAGGTGCAGGCCATGCTCCAGCCGGCTCCACGCCGCGTCGAGCGAATGGCCATGCAGGTCGATGGTGAAATCGGGCGAAACCACTCCGCGCAACAGCTTGCGATCCCAGGTGGCATCAAGACCATGGCGGACCAGCGAGCGCGGCGCTTCTGCCCCAGGGCGCGGAGCCTCGACCGGCTGCGGCGCGGCGGGAGCCTGAGCGGACTTCGTCCGCGCGGCGCGCATCGCCGGGTCCGGGCTGGCTGCAAGCTCGAGATCGGCCATCGCCATGCGCGCGCCGTGAAGCGGCTTCACCGTTGCCGCGACGCGCGACCACAGCGCAGCTTCCTCGCCGCTCAACTTGCGGGGACGGCGCACGTTTACTGGGTTCCGAGCCGCGAAAGCGTGCCCTTGGGGAGCAGCAGCAAGGCCTCGCCCCGGCCGGTCATTCCGCCGGCGATTGTCCGCGCGGTAGGACCGGCTCCCCAGAACGTATCGAAACGGTTGGCACCCTTGATTGCGCCACCGGTATCCTGGGCCACCCACAGGCCGCTTGCCTCCGGCCGGTCAAGCGCCAGCCAGACGGGGGCACCAAGCGGGGTGAAGGCCGGATCTGCCGCCACGCTGGACTGTCCGCGCACCGGCACGCCAAGCGCTCCGAGCGGTCCATCCCCGGTGATCTCGCGGAAGAAGATGTAGGAAAGGTTTTCCCGCATGATTGCCTTGCCGGCCTCGGGATTCTCGCGCAGCCAGGCCATCAGGCCCTGCATCGAGGTTGGATATTGCCCCGGCCCGCCGATCAGCCCGCGTTCGCGCATCAGCGAGCCGATGCCAACATAATCGCGGCCATTCTGCCCGGCATAGCCAATGCGGATCACCGTGCCATCGGGACCGATCAGGCGGCCGGAGCCCTGGATTTGCAGGAAGAAGAACTCGATGGCGTCGGCAGCATAGGCAATTTCCAGCCCCTTGCCCTTGAGCGCACCGTCTTCGATGGCTGCACGATCATGGTAAGGCACGAACTTGCCGAACTCGTTCACCCGGCCAAGCGGCGGTGTGCCCGTGCGCTGTTCGAGGGGAATTTCATCAGGCCAGCCACGCACCAGATCAGGCGGCAGCTTGTAGACCGGAACGGTAAAGCCGGGCTGTTCGGAGCGGGTGCCGGCGATCTCCGGCTCGTAATAGCCGGTGGCAAAGGCCTTGCCCTCGCCTACCTGCGCGGTCTCGAAGTGGCGGGCGAAAAAGGCCGGGGCCTCGGCCGCGCTCCATGCCGGCGCGGCGCGGCAAGCCTCGCCCCAGTCGGAAGGCCGGGTGAGCCCGCTGGTGTCCGTTCGCGCGGTCAGCCGGGGGCAGCTTTCGATGAACGAGCGCAGCGCGGCGCTTGCCCGTCCGTTGCCCAGCGCCAGTGTTTCTATCGCAGGCCCGGGCCGCACGCCGAGTTGCGCGGCAGTGGCGGCAGGAGGCGGCGGCGGCACAGGAGCCGGCGTAATTGCGGGGCTAGGGATCGCAGCCGGATAGCCCGGCGGCGGCGATGCTTGCGGTATCAGGGTGCAGGCGGAAAGGCTGGCAAGTGCGGCGAGTGCAAAGGCACCCCTGAACCAGCCCCCCATAACCGGAACCTCAGCCTTCGTCGGTTTCGTCGAGCAGCCAGTCCAGGCTGGCAGACTTCACGTTGCGGCTGAAGGTCCACACGTCGATCGCCTCGACCGCGTCAGTCAGCGAACCGGCAATGACAGTGCCACTGGCGTCGCGGGTGACGGCGGCAATGTCCGAGCGGAAGCGCACGGTGATGCGCGCCATCGGGGCATTGAAGCTGGCTTCGGCAACGACCGCTTCCTCGATGCGGACCAGCCGGTTGTCGAGAACTTCGCCCGCCGCATTGCGCGCATCAATGGCGGCGCAGAAGCCTTCGTAGACGTCACGGTCGCACAGGTGCGAAAGCTCTTCCTTGTCACCGCGCCAATAGGCTTCGAGGATCATGCGATAGGCACCTTCGGCACCGGCAAGGAAGGTGAGCAGGTCGAACCGGCGGTCAACGGCGGCGATCTCGCGCAGCGCGCGATCTGCCGGCGCCATCACGCCCTGCATCTCGCGTTCACGACCCTGCGGCGGAGCAAGCCGGTCAGCCGGCTTGGGCATCGGCACCACGTTTGACGGGCGGGCTTGCGAACCAGCGTCGAACCGACCGGCAATCGTCTCTTCCTCGTGCTCGGCACGGCGGCCGAGAACCGAATAGAGGCGCAGGCCAAGGAAGGCTGCGATAAGGGCCAGGATGACGATCTCGGTCACGGTTGCGACTTTCACTCCATGCGTGGGAATGCCCCACACTGCTGTTTCCTAAACCCAGATAGGTATCGTTGACAAATGAACAACGAGTGAGCGGCGATATTCGGGCAACTTTTCGCGCCCAAGCGATGCAGGCCTGCCGCAGTGTGTCCATGCAAGCACGGTTGCCGCGCCACCTGCGGGGTGCTAGGCGCGCCGCAACAGCTTTCCATCTAGCTTCAGGAACATGTCGAAAATGGCCGACGAAGGCAACGTCATCACCGATCTCAACCTCGATTCGCCCGCTCCCAACGGCGAAGACACCGGTCCCGCAGCAGGCGTGATTTCGCAGTATGTGAAGGACCTGTCGGTCGAGAACCCGAATGCCCCGGCGGCTTACCAGTGGCAGGACGCTCCGCAGCTTGACGTGCAGCTGAACGTCGAATCCGACCAGGTCGATGGCGAAATCCACGAAGTGAAGCTGCGCATCCAGCTCACCTCGAAGCACGAAGCCGGCACGGCCTTCATCGTCGAACTGACCTACTGCGGCCTGATCGGCATGCGCGGCCTTCCGGCCGAGGCCATGCACGCCTTCACCTATGCCGAAGCGCCGCGCATCCTGTTCCCCTTCGCCCGCCGCATCATCGCCGATGCCGTGCGCGATGCGGGCTTCCCGCCGGTGATGCTCGATCCGATCGACTTCAACGGGCTCTACGCGCAGCAGCTTGCCGCAGCGCAGTCCGCCGCTGAAGGCGAGCCGGCCGGCAACGCCTGACGCCCGGCTGAACCGCGGGTCGCAGCATGAGCCTGATCAGGAACGTCGGCACGATCGGAGGGCTGACGGCGATCAGCCGCGTCTTCGGCTTCGCACGCGACATGCTGCTGGCCCGCGTGCTCGGCGCGGGGCTGGTGGCAGACGCGTTCCAGCTGGCCTTTACCCTGCCGAACACCTTCCGCCGGCTGTTTGCCGAAGGCGCCTTCAGCGTTGCCTTCGTGCCGATGTACAGCCGCGCCCTGCACGGTGCGGACGGCAAGCCGGGTAGCGAGGAAGCGGCCGAAAAGTTCGCGGACGACGTGCTCGCGGTTTTCGTCTGGGTGCTGTTTGCCTTCAGCGCGCTGGCCATGGTCTTCATGCCGGGGATCGTCTGGCTGCTGGCCCGCGAATATGCCAACGTAGCCGGGAAGTTCGAACTTTCGGTCTTCCTCAGCCGGGTCACCTTCCCTTACCTGTTCTTCATCAGCCTGGTCGCCATGCTATCCGGCCTGCTCAATGCGCGCTCGCGCTTCGGGCCGGGCGCATTTGCGCCGGTGCTGCTCAACATTTTCCTGATCAGCGGCATCCTGCTGGGCAACCACCTGCGCGGCACCAGCATCGACGATACCGTTGTCGGCTATTGCCTGGCCGGGGCAGTCTCGCTCTCGGGCCTGGCACAATTTCTCTACCTGTGGTGGGAAACGCGCCGCGCAGGCGTGCGCCTCAAGGTCACAATGCCGCGCCTGACGCCCGAAGTGCGCAAGATGGGCGCGCTGATCCTGCCCGCCACTTTCGGCGCCGGCATTTACCAGATCAGCCAGCTGGTCGACACCTTCTTCGCCACCAGCCTGCCGCAGGGATCGCTGTCGCTGCTCAAGCTGGCGGACCGGCTCAACCAGATGCCGCTGGGCATTGTCGGCATCGCGCTGGGCACCGCGATCCTGCCGATGCTCTCGCGCCACATTCACACCGGTGATGCGAAGGAAGCGCAGCGCCTGCAATCGAACGCCTTCGAGATCGCCACCCTGCTGACCCTGCCCGCTGCCGTGGCACTGGCAGTCTGCGCACCGGCATTCTGCACGGCCTTTTTCGTCGGCGGCAAGTTCACGGCCAATGACGGAGCGATCATGGCCAACATCGTGGTTGCCCTTGTTGCCGGCCTGCCCGCCTATGTCATCGTCAAGATCCTCAACCCCGGCTTCTTCGCCCGCGAGGACACGCGCACCCCGGTGTGGACGGCACTCGCCTCGCTGATCTTCAACGTGGCAGTGAACATCTACGTCGTCGAACGCTATGGCATCGTCGGCCTCGCGGCGGCGACGGCGGCTTCTGCCAGCCTCAACTGCCTGCTGCTCTATGCCATCCTGCACAAGCGCGGCTGGTTCCACTTCACCGCCAAGCTCGGCGGCCGGATCGCCCGCCAGCTGGTCGCAACTGCAGCCATGGGTGCGGCGCTGTGGTGGGCCATGCCGATGCTGGCCAGCCGTTATGGCGGCCCGGTTATCGATCGCGTGTGGTCGCTCTCCGCGTTGGTCGGGCTGGGACTGGTCGTGTTCTTCGGCGTCGCCTGGATGGTTGGCGCGCTTGACGAAGACCTGATCAAGCTGCTCAAGCGCCGCCGCTCCAAGCGCACCAAGTCAGACAACGAAATCATCGAGGTTCAGTAATCATGCGTGTCGTCTCCGGCATCCAGCCAACCGGCAATCTCCACCTGGGCAATTACCTGGGGGCGATCCGCAACTGGGTGCGGATGCAGGACGAGGTATCGTCCGGTGGCGGCCAGTGCCTGTTCTTCCTTGCTGACCTTCACGCCATTTCCATGCCGCACGTGCCTGCGGAACTGGCCGCCAACACGCGCGAGATGGTGGCAGCGCTGGTGGCCTGCGGCGTGGATCCCGATCGGTCGATCCTGTTCAACCAGGCCCAGGTGCCCCAGCATTCCGAGCTGCAGTGGCTGCTGAACGGCACGGCCCGCATGGGCTGGCTGAACCGCATGACGCAGTGGAAGGACAAGGCGGGCAAGAACCGCGAGGGTGCCTCCATCGCGCTGTTCACCTATCCCGTTCTGCAGGCGGCCGACGTGCTGCTGTACCAGGCCACCCACGTGCCGGTGGGCGAGGACCAGAAGCAGCACCTGGAACTGGCGCGCGACATCGCGCAGAAGTTCAACAACGACTTCGCTTCCGAGCAGGCCCCCGTCTTCACCCTGCCCGATCCGATCATCCCGCCCGAAGCGGCCCGGATCATGAGCCTGCGCGATGGTTCGGCGAAGATGAGCAAGTCGGATCCTTCCGACATGAGCCGCATCAACCTGACGGACGATGCCGATACGATCATGCAGAAGGTGAAGAAGGCCAAGACCGATCCCGAGCCGCTTCCTTCCGACAAGGCAGGGCTTGAGGGCCGGCCCGAGGCGGCGAACCTCGTGGGCATCTATGCCGTGCTTTCGGGAATGACTGTCGATGCCGTGCTGGCAGACTTCGGCGGCGAAGGCTTTGGCAAGTTCAAGCCCGCGTTGGGTGACCTGCTGGTGAGCAAGCTGGCCCCGATCAACGCCCGTTTCATCGAACTTCGCCAGGACCGTGCTGCGCTCGATGCCATCCTGCACCAAGGTGCGGCGAAGGCCCGCGCGCTGGCCGTGCCGACGCTGGAACGGACCTACGAAGCGCTGGGACTTGTCCGGGGCTGATACGCCCTGCATTCAACCCCTGTTCAGCGCGCTCGCACTAGGGCAGATTGTCATCAACGGGGATGCGTTGCGCGCGGCCGGAATGGGCGCAATTGGCGTTTCCCCGCATGGTCTTGGGGAATACCGATGAACACGCGTCGCACGAAACTCCGTCTCCTTGCCGCCGCCCCGCTCCTTTTGGCGCTTGCGGCCTGCACCAGTGGCTTCAACGCCAATGTAAAGCGGTTCCAGGCCCAGCTGCCGGCACCTGCCGGGCAGACCTTCGCCGTGGTAGCAGACGATCCGGCTCTCGCCGGCGGCCTTGAATTCTCGCAGTACGCCAGCCTGGTGCAGGCACGCATGGCGGCGCTCGGCTATGTCCCCTCCTCGCCCGAACAGGCGAACCTGCTGGTCCGCTTCGACTATGGCGTGGACAAGGGGCGCGAACGCCTGCGCTCCAACAGCTTCGGTGCCGATCCCTTCTGGAGCCCGTGGTACGGTTATGGCGGCGCCGGCTATTGGGGCCGCCCCTATCGCCTGCGGCCCTATGGCGCCTGGGGTTATGGCTGGTACGATCCGTTCTTTGATGGCGGTGTCGAAAGCTACACCGTCTATACCAGCGGCATCGAACTGAAGATCGATAACCGCGCCGATGGCCGCCGCCTGTTCGAAGGCAAGGCGGAAGCCGTATCGACTTCGAATCGCCTGGGCTATCTCGTGCCGAACCTGGTCGAAGCTATGTTCACCGACTTCCCCGGTCGCTCGGGCAAAACGGTGCGGATCACCGTCGCGCCCGAGAAGAAGCGCAAGTAAGATAGCTTCAGACCTAGTCCGCGTGGAGCGGCCGGAGTTCGCTCTGGCCGCCCATGTCGTGTTGCGGCGGTTTCTTCAGCAGCAGGACCAGCGGCATCGCGATGACGCACATCAGGAACAGCATCCAGAAGGTATCGATATAGGCGACCATCAGCGCCTGCCGCACGGCCTCTCCGGTGGCGCTGCCCGCGCCCTCAACAGCTCCGATATCCATGCCCGGCCTGGCCCAGCAGATAATCGGGTTGTCGGGCCGCAGGCCTTCGGTCAGCCGCGATTGCACCACCGCCTCGTTATGGCTGGTCAGCACCTGCACCGCGGAAATGCCGGCTGCCGAGCCGATATAGCGGATCAGCGTCGAAACCGCCGAAGCCTCGTTCATGTATTCGGGCGGGATCGTGGCGAACGATGTGGTCGAGAGCGGCACGAACAGGAAGCTCATGGCAAAGCCGTTGAGGAAGCCGGTGACCATTACCACGGTCATGTCCGACTGCAGCGACATGGTCGACAGCATCAGTGACGAAATCGCGCTGCCGCCCAGCCCGACCAGCGCCAGCAGGCGGACATCGGTCTTGCCGATCAGCCCGCCGACGATCAGGGTCGCAAAGAAGGTGCCGATTCCTCGCGGCGCCATGGCCACGCCCACGTCCATGATCGGCTGCCCGAACAGGCCCGCAAGCATGGGGGGCAGCAACGACATGGTGCCGAACATCAGCACGCCCACCACCAGGCCCAGCGCCGAACTGACAGCGAAGTTGCGGTCGCGGAATATTTCGAAGCGCACGAAAGGGTGCCGCGTGGTGGCGCAGTGCACCCCGAACAGGAACAGGGCCAGCGCACTGATCGAAGCCTCGATCCAGATCTCGGTCGATTCGAACCAGTCAACCGCATGGCCGCGATCGAAAACCAGCTGCATCGCCCCGATCCCAAGTGCCAGCAGCCCGAAACCGAACAGGTCGAACGGCCGGGCGTCCTCGTCCAGCTTCTCGGGCAGGTAGGTCCAGGTTCCAAGGAAGGCGAGCACGCCAACCGGCAGGTTGATCAGGAAAACCCAGTGCCAAGAATAGTTTTCGGTCAGCCAGCCGCCCAGCAGCGGGCCGATCAGGGGGCCCATGATGAAGCCCAGCCCGAAAATCGCCATTGATCGGCCCCGCTCCTCCGGCGGGTTCAGCGTCATCAGGATCACCTGCGCAATGGGGATCAGCGATGCGCCGAACATGCCCTGCAGCAGGCGAAAGCCGACGAGCTGTTCAAGGTTTGTCGACATGCCGCACAGCCCGGAAACGAGCGTGAAGCCGGCAATAGACACCAGCAGAACGTTCCGCCGCCCGAACCGCTCCGCCAGCCAGCCGCAAAGCGGCGTGGTGATGGCCATGGCAATGATGTAACTGGTGAGAACCCAGCTGATCTGCTCGCGCGAGGCGGAGGTCGTGCCCTGCATGTGCGGCAGGGCGACATTGGCGATGGTCGTATCCACCTGGTTCATGATCGCCGCCGCCATGATCGAAACCGTGACCATGGTGCGTTGCGCTTGCGGGAGATACTGCTCGCTCACGTCCGCGCCCTAACCCAGGTTAGCAAGCGGCGAAAGCGTCCTTGGCAGGGTTTGCCGGAACAGTCGGAAAACGAACAGGCCTGACGGCGGCGTTATCCCGCCTGGGCCGAGAGCTCCGCTCGGTCGCGGATAACGATTTCGCGACGCGAAGGCAGGTCGATCACGCCTTCGGACTTGAGGCGGGTAAGCTGGCGGCTGACCGTCTCGATGGTCAGGCCCAGAACGTCGGCCACCTGCTGGCGCGAGAACGGCAGTTCGAAGCGGCTAAGCGCGCCATCGTCCGCGCTCTGGCAGGTCGGATCGACAAGGCGCTCGGACATGTCGAGCAGGAACGTCGCGATCTTTTCGCTGGCCGACTTGCGGCCAAGCAGCAGCATCCAGCGGCGGGTGCGCTCCAGTTCGCCCAGCGTACGCTCAAGCAGCTTGTGTTCCAGCGCCGGGTGATTGCGCGCGAATTCGTCAAAATCGCGACGACCGAAAACACAGACTTTCGATTCGGTCAGCGCGGTAACGGAATGGCCGGTCTTGCCGCCAAAGGGGCGCCCGATGAAGTCAGAAGGATAGACGACTCCGACGATCTGTTCGCGTCCGTCTTCGGTGCCGGTGCTGAGCTTCAGGACGCCTTCGACCACATTGGCGACCAGGATCGAATCCTCATCTTCCCAGATAAGTGATTGGCCCGGTTCGAGATGTCGGTGGCGGCCGATGGTATTCAGCGCATTCACTTCAGTCTGGCTGAGAGCCGAGCAAATTGCGCGATTGCGCACCAAACAGGATTCGCAGGAGGACATTGCCCCCTGCAAATACCAGAGCAATCAAAGCCTCGCAATCGCATCTGCGATTAGGCGAAACATTGGTTCGGCCCCGCCCGAAGGCAGGGCCGAATTGGATCAGGCCGTTTCCTTTTCCTTGGCGCGACGTTCGGCATGTTCGGCAAACATGCCCATGATGTCGCCCGAGGTGACCGGACGGTCCTCGGTAAGCGGCACCGCGCCGCCAGAAGCCTTCGGCGTCACGTCGACACCCTTGGCCTTGGCACGGGCGCGGCATGCACCCACGGTGAGGTCTTCGCGACGGTTGTGCTCGAACGGATCGAAGCGCAGCCAGTTCATCGCGTTGCGGTGAGTGATCTTGTCGATCTGCTCGTCGGTCAGGGTAGTGCCCTTGATCTGCTGCCAGAGCATTTCGGCGGCATCGGGCCAGACAGCGTCCGAATGCGGATAATCGACTTCGTAAGTCACGTTGTCCTCACCCACTTCGCCCAGATTCTTCAGGCCATAGGGATCCCACAGGAAGCAATGGCAGAAGTGGCGCTTGAGCAGTTCGGAGGGCTTGATGTTGTTCGCCTGGAAGCGCGACTTGGTCCACACGCCATGGCGCCAGTTGGAAAAGTCCGCGCGCTCCATCAGGTAGGGCACCCAGCCGATCGAGCCTTCCGAAACGATGATGCGCATGTCGGGATACTGGAACAGTTCATCGAGCTGCAGCCAGTCCGACACGCCCTGCGAAACCGACAGCGGCATGGTGCTGATCCAGGCCTCGATCGGGGTTTCCATCGAAGCGTGCGGCGCCGGATTGCCCGAACCGATGTGCAGGGCGATGGTCATGTCGTTATCGACAATCGCCTTGTAGATCGGGTTCCAGTAATCGTTGTGAATGCTGGGCAGGCCCTGGACGGTGGGGTTCTCGTTCATCTGCAGAACGCGGAAGCCCTTCTTTCCGAGGCGGTTGATCTCGTCGATCGTCGCCTGCTGGTCCCAGGTCGGCAGCACGCCGATGGGGATGAAACGGCCCGGATAGGCGCCGCACCATTCCTCGTAGTGCCAGTCGTTGTAGGCCTGCATGTGCCGCAGGGCGAGCTTCTTGTCCGCCGCCTTGTGGAAGGTCGCGCCGTCGAATGCGATCGAGTTGCCGAAGCACATCGAGGCGGCAATGCCGTTCACGTCCATGTCGTCGATGCGGGCATGCACGTCATAGCAGCCATCGCGCAGCTGCTCGAGCGCGGTCGGCTCCATGCCGTATTCCTCGAAGGGACGGCCGACCACGGCGTTAAGCCCGATCGAGCCCTTGAGCTGGCCCTGGTATTCCCAGTAGTTCTTGCCACGCGGATCGGTCTTGAGCTTCGGCGCGGTGGCCAGCAGCTCGCCGGAGAGCTGGTTGTCGAACAGGTTGGGCGGTTCGCAGATATGGTCGTCGGTGGAAATCACCACCATGTCATTCATTTCCATCTTTCGGCTCCTCAAAATCCAAGATCATCGATGATCGCGCCATCGAAATTGTAAGCAAGCTTATGAACGGCCTTGGCCACCTGATCCAGCGGTTTGCCTTCGATCAGCGCATCGATGGTGCGATGATTGTTGCTGATCAGGCCCTCGCGGTCTTTCGAAAGGCGCATGAACTCGAAGCCGGGCGAGTGCATGCCGCGCTGCTGGATCGGAATGTTCGAGTAGTCCTGCTGCGGGATCTGCGGAAAATCCTTGCTGTCGTAGGGCAGGATGATCGGATCCATCGGCGCCGGCGTTTCGGTGCCCGGCGCCATGTGGGTCAGTGACCAGATTTCGAACAGGCAGGTTTCCGCCGTCAGCGGCCGCACGCGGTAGCTGGTCATGCCGGTGAAGTAGATCAGCAGGAAGTGGTTGGGGAACAGGAACTGCAGCGCCTCCACCGGGTACTGCTGGCACACCGCGTTGAGATCGGGCACGTTCTCGCCCTTTTCCTTCAGCTGCTTGCTGATCGCGTCCTGCACCATCCCGAACCACATCGGCACGCCCACCGCCGGATCTTCGGGCAGATCGGCATCGACCAGGGTGCGGGCGATCTCGACTTCCTTGGCGTGGATCAGGCCGGCCATGCCTTCGCTCAGCAGTTCCATCTGGCGGAAGTGCTGGTCGATGTGCTGGCGGGTCGTAAGGCCGGGATCGATGGCCGGCCCAAGCCCGCCGGTCTCGTTGCCATAGCGCGCATTGTAGAGCACCGGCGTCGCGTGCTGCAGCTGCGGGTGCGTCTTCATGACGTGGTAGCCTTCCTGGAAGGCCTCCATGGCAATCTTCCAGTTCGACGGCAGCACGGTGCCGTACCACCACTCGGCGCGCAGGTCGGCCATGTTGCGGGCGTCAAGCGCATCGGCGATCGGCCCCATCCAGTCACGCAGCGAAGGAGCGTTGTTGTCGAAGTTGATGTAGACCTCGCCGCCCAGCGTTTCGCAACGGACGGGGATCAGCTTCAGTTCCTCGTTGTCGAGCAGGTCCTGGTTGAACAGGTGCTTGCCGTAAACGAAGGTGCACTGGCCATCCATGTTCCAGCGCCAGCCATGGAACGGGCAGATGAAGCCGGTCTTGGCGCAGTTGCCATGTTCATTGCCCTTGCCGCCTGCAACCGGCACGCCGCGGTGGCGGCAGTGGTTGTTGTAGGCTTTCACGCCGTTCTTGGTGTTCACCACCAGAACCGACTTGCCCAGGATCGTGTATTCCACCCAGTCGCCCGGGTTGGGAATGTTCTCCAGCCGCGTGGCCATCTGCCAGCAGTGATCCCAGACCGCTTCGCTTTCGAGCCGGAAGTACTCCTCGTCGTAAAAGCGCTTGGACGGGATCTTTTCCGGATCCGTCACCTTGAACGGGTTACCGACCGCCTTGAGGGCTTCGGTTGCATCGAAATCAGCCATTTCCTTGTCCTCTCCAGTCGTGTTTTCAGACGATCGGTTCTTCGCCGCCGGTCTTGGTGCGCACCAGCAGGCGGCCGCAGTCCGGGTCATAGGGGCGTGCGCGGTGCATGGTGCCGGTGTTGTCCCACATCACGGCATCGCCGACTTCCCATTCGTGGGCATAGTGGAACGGTTCCGAGGTCGCCCATTCGCGAAGACCGTTGAGCAGGCGGGCGCTTTCCACCCAGTCCATGTCCACCACGTGGTGCGCGGTGCAGCCCAGCACGAGGCTCTTGCGCCCCGACTTGTGCGTCCAGACCACCGGCAGTTCGATATTGCCGATGCGCATCATCGCTTCGAGATAGGCCTGCGAAGGTTCGGGTTCGTAATAGAACACCGAATTCCACGCGGCGTGCATCACCTTGAGCTTGGCGATCTTCGCCTTGGTTTCCTCGTCCAACGCATCGTAGGCGGCATAGGTGTTGCAGAATTCGGTGTTGCCGCCCCAGGTCGGCAGGACCCGGCTGGACAGGATCGCGTATCCGATCGGCAGCGGGTTCATGGTGCCGTCGGCATGCCAGAACAGCGAACCCTTCAGGTAATCCTTGTTGGCATTGAGCTTCGGATCGAGCGAGATGTTGAACACGTCCTCACCCTCGCCTTCGGGCATGAAAGTGCCCAGCGTGCGCGTGAAGGCGACCTGTTCCTCATTGGTGAAATGGACCTGCTTGAACACCAGCACGCCCTTGCGCTCGATCAGCTCGCGAATATCGGCCGAAAGCTCGCCCGAGAGCAGCTCTTCCTTGGAATTGAGCACGCGTGCGCCGATGTTCGGCTTGATTTCCTCGTATTTGAGGCGGGTTGTCTCGAGGACAGTCATCTTGTTCTCCAACCAGGGCGCGATGCCCCACTTGCGGTGCAGACTGATGCCTGCCGCCGGATGTCACCTTGATCTTTCGCAAATCACGGCAACGCTCCGGCGATTGGCAGGCACGGTCAGTCGATGCGGGTCAGCCCGCCGGTTCCCATGTAGTGGGCAAGGCCGCGATGCAGGTTCGTCACCTTGCGCTCCTGCCAGGGGTTCGGCAGGTTGCCCTTGAACCCGCGTGACTTGTAGCCGCGCTGCATCTCCACCATGTTCGAGATGTCCTGCGCAATGACATAGGGCCACTTGTCGAGATCCTGCTCAACGAAGGTCCATTCGGTCTCCGGCTCCTCGCCTTCCCCGAAGCGGTCGAGCGCAACAGCCTCGAAGATGCACTTGTCCGGATCGGTGCCCCAGGGGCGCACGCGATAGGCAAGGCTGAAGGTCGGGCCCGGGATAAAGTTCACGTTCGGGAAGATCGAGAGCGCCAGGCCTGCCGCGGCAATCTGGGCATCGGTCAGGTCCGGCCATTCCACGCCGCGCGCCGCATCGGCTTCCTTGGCGATCTTCATCCAGTACTTGTGCACTTCTGCCGGCGGCGTGCCTTCGGGCAGCTCCTCGGGCAGGCGCTGGGCAGTCTTGACCAGCGTTTCGGAGGTAGAGGCGCCGATGGTCTCCCAGTACTCCGCCTGCATCTGCGCGATCGTCGTGCGGGGATCGCCATCGCCTGCTGCGCGGTGGACCGAGGTTTCGACTGCCGATCCCGCATCGCGGTGAGCCTTCGAATCGAAACCGGTCTGCCCGTGGAAGCCGAAGGCCTTGGAGAACGAGTAGAAATCGCCGTACTTGATCAGCTGCGGGTGCGTGCCCTGCACGTGGTAGGGCTCAAGGAACGCTTCGAGCGCAACCTTCCAGTTGCAATCGAACAGCCCCCAGTAGCGGAAGCGATAGCGCATCTTGTCGAACTCGAAGGGGTCGATCAGCGATGCGATCGGCTCCAGCCATTCGCGCAGCGGGCCTGCCTCAAGATCCATGTTGATCCAGATCCAGCCGCCCCAGGTATCGACCTGGACCGGCGTCAGGCTGGTGCAGACATTGTCCAGCGCGCCCTGCCAGTCCTCCTTGTCGGGGATGTAGGTGGCATCGCCGTCAAGGTTGAAGGTCCAGGCGTGGTAATTGCAGCCGAACTTCATCTGACTGCCGCGAGCCGAGTGCGCGCCCTTGTCCTGAGCCACGGTCTTTGGCCCACCGCCGGTGTTATTGCCGACGAGCCGGCGGCCACGGTGCGGGCAGACGTTGTGGAACGCCTTGAGCGTCGTCGGCGTGTCGCGCACGATGAGGATGGAATCGTGGCAGATATTGTAGGTGATGAAGTCACCCACCTGCTTCAGTTCCTCCACGCGGCCTGCCTGCTGCCACACCTTTGACCACAGCTTGTCAGGCTCTGCCTCGGCATATTCGCGGCTGATGAAGGCCTCGACCGGATAGGTCACGGCATCCGACAGGTCCTCGGCGACAATCTTTTCGGGCTTGTTCATGAAAGATCTCCTCTCCTGGGGGCCGGCTTATTCCGCCGGCTCCGCGACCTGTTCGAAGGTGAGGTTGAGCCCTTCCAGCTTGCCGGCCTGACGCCAGGCATCAAGCATGTCGGAGAAGGCGTAATAGCCGTGGCCCCAGGGCTCGCCGAAGATGCCGCGCTTCTTCTGCTGGTCGCCTTCGTTGTTGAAGTACGAGGGCGTACATTCGTTTGTGAACTCCGAGGTATCGACCGCGATCGAACGCAGGGTGCGGATGTAGTCTTCCTGCGCCTGGGCATCCGGCTCGATGCGCACCGCACCGCGACGCAGCGCTTCGCTGGCGATGTAGCCGATGTGGAAGCCCTGATCGATGAAGGTCTTGGAATTGCTGGCGTTCGGGCTGGCCTGGGTGAAGCCGGTGAAGAACATGTTGGGGAAGTTGTGCGCGGTCATGCCCTGGAACGTCTGGAAACCGTCGCGCCAGTAATCGTAGATCGAAAGGCCGCCTTCGCCCTCGATGGTCTTGATGCCCCAGCGGCGATCGAGATCGTTGGTGACTTCATAGCCCGATGCCAGGATCAGGCAGTCAATCTCGTATTCCACGCCGTCGTGGACGAAGCCATTCTCGGTCAACCGTTCCAGCCCCTGCGTCTCGGCAACGTCGATCAGCTTGACGTTGTCCTGGTTGAAGCAGGGGTAGAAATCGTCGTTCGAGGCAGGACGCTTGCACAGGTAACGGTAATAGGGCTTGAGTGCTTCGGCTGTGGCCGGATCCTTGACGATGTCGCAGCGGGCGCGCAGGCGCTCCATCACGCGATAGTCCATCATCTCGCGGCGGGCCTGGAATTCCTCCATGGAGATTTCCGGCCAGCCTTCGGCTTCCAGTTCAGCGTTCACATTCTTGCTGATTTCGGTCCAGATGTCCTCGACAAGGTCGGGATCGCCCGGACGCAGGTATTCCATGGCCGCTTCGTGGAAGTTGCGGATGCGCTTTTCCTGCCAGCCGGGTTCCTGGCTGTTGTACCAGTCGGGATCGATCGGGCGGTTGTTGCGCTCGTCGATGGTCGAGGGGGTGCGCTGGATGACGTAGGTCTGCTTGGCGTACTTGGCGAGATAGGGGACAACCTGCACGGCCGTGGCGCCGGTGCCGATGATCGCCACCTTCTTGTCGGCCAGCTTGGTCAGCGCCGGATTGCGCCATTCGCCGCCGGTGTAGTCATAGTCCCAGCGGGCGGTGTGGAAGATCTTGCCCTTGAACTGGTCGATGCCGGGGATGCCTGGCAGCTTGGGCTTGTTGAGCGGCCCCATGGCCAGCACCACGAAGCGGGCCTTGATGTTGTCCCCGCGGTTGGTGCCGACATGCCAGCGGTTGATTTCGGGGTCCCACTTCAGCGATTCGATCAGCGTGTGGAACAGTCCGTGTTCGCGCAGGCCGAAGGTATCGGCGATGATCTGGCAGTGATCGTAGATTTCATAGCCATCGGCGAACTTCTTCGACGGCATGTAGTTGGTTTCTTCGAGCAGCGGCATGTAGACCAGGCTGTCATTGTCGCACTGGATGCCGGGGTAGCGGTTCCAGTACCAGGTGCCGCCGAAATTGCCGCCGTGGTCGACGTTGTAGAAGTTGGTGATGCCCGCCTTCTTGAGCTGGTGAGCCACCATCATGCCGCAATAGCCCGCGCCCAGGATTACGCAGTCCGTTTCGCCGGTGATCGGGTCACGCGGGGCGACGGGCGTATAGGGATCGACCTCGTAGATGTCCTTCCACTTGCCGCTGGCCGGAATGTACTGGTCGTTGTGGTCCTTCTTGATGCGACGATCGCGCTCGACCAGGTACTTGGCATGGATCGCCGCCTTCTGTTCAGGCGTGACTTCGGGGCAGACGGTGGGATTGTAGATCGACATGGCATCCTCCGGCGTTTGAACGCTAATCAACAGTTCTGTTGATTATGGCTAGCGAGTCGCAGCCCGCCCATCCTTGACGTGAATCAAAAGGGGCGCCGGTTGACCGGCGCCCCCTTCAAGCTGTCCCAAAGACCGCTCATTTGAGTGGTTCGGGTGCTCCGGTGCCCATGTAGCGCGCCAGGTTGCGGTGCAGGCTGGTGACTGCGCCTTCGTTCTTCGGATTGGGGATATTGCCGCGGAAAGCGACGTTCTTCATGCCTTGCTGCACAGCCGCCATGTTCGAGAAATCCTGCTGCAAGACGTGCGGGAACTGGACGGGCTCAAGATAGCCCCACTGCGTTTCGGGTGCACCGCCCTCGGGGTAGAGTTCATAAACGGCGACCTCGAAATAGCACTTGTCCGGATCGAAACCGTAAGGGCGGGCCTGGTAGCAGAGCATGTTGTTGACCGCGTGGCCGATCTGCTGGTTCGGGAAAATCTGCCAGGACGTGCCGCTCGCGCCGGTGTGCGAGGAATCGACCGCCGGCCAGACGACACCACGCTCGGCGTCGATACGGCGGGCGGTTTCCAGCCAGTACTTGAGCACCTCTTCGGGCGGAGTGCCTTCAGGCAGGGCATCGGGCAGCGTCTGCGCGACTTCGTAGAGGGTCTGGGTGGTGTTGGTGTTCACGCCTTCCCAGGTGAACTTCTGGAGCTCGGCGGTAGCCACACGCGGATCGCCGGTTCCCAGCCGCAGCTTGCCCTTGTTCTCGCCAAGCGTCGGATCGGCATCCTTGGGCACGTCATAGCCGATGTGGCTGTGCTTGCCCTGCTGGCGACCCCAGCCGGTGAAATCGCCGAAAGCCATGAATTCGGGGTGGGTGCCGGCGACGTGGTAAGTCTCGTTGAAGGCTTCGAGCGCCACCTTCCAGTTGCAGTCGAACACCGTCCAGTAGCGCCAGCGCGGGCGCATGTTCTGAAGCTGGAAAGGGTCGAGCATGGTCGCGGCAGGCTCAAGGTAATCGCGCAGTGGCTCGGCCTGGGGATCGAGGTTGATCCAGACCCAGCCCCCCCAGGTATCCACCTTGAATTCACCCAGGCGCGTATTGGCATCGTTCAGCGCCCCGCCCCATTCCTCCTTCTGCTGGATGTAGGAACAGACGCCCGCGTTTTCGCCGGTTACGTCGAAAGTCCAGGCGTGGAAGCCGCAGACAAAGTTGGCGCGCTTGCCATGGGCATTGCGCTGTCCCTTGGGTGTATCGACCAGACGGCGGCCACGATGCGTGCAGACATTGGCGAAGGCCTTGATCGCGCCCGGCCCCTCACCTTCCTTGGCACGGACGATCAGGACCGAGTCGGTGAGGATGTCATAGGTGATGAAGTTGCCAACTTCGGGAATATCTTCCAGCCGGCCCGCCTGAAGCCAGCACTTGCGCCACAGCTTGTCCTGCTCGGCCCGCGCATATTCGGGGCTGATATAGGCTTCCACGCCGTGCCGTTCGGCGGGCAGGACATCGGCAGACCGGTCGATGAATTTGGTGATCTCGTTCATGGCACCCTCCTGATGCGTGATTTTCCGCGATCATGACGGTTGCCGCGCAATGGTTGCTTTGACCGGGCGCAAAACAAGCGAAGGGCGCGCATCGCTTCCGCGATACGCGCCCTCCTGTACGAGCCGGGAATGTCCCCCTGCCCGGCCCGAACACCGGATCAGAAGCGGAAGGTTACACCGCCGCTGAGAACCCACGGGTCAAGCTTGTGCTTGGCGCTGAGCACTTCGGTAGCACCAGCATAGAAGTGCGAGCGCGGACGGACGAAGTACTTCTTGGCGTCAAGGCTGATGCCCATGCCGCTGTCGTTGACCGCGATGTCCACGCCGCCCTGCAGCACGAAGCCGAAGGTGTTGTCGAGCTTGGCGCTGGTCACGGTTGCAGGCAGGCTGGAACCCGGCTTTTCGCCGAAGATGAAGAAGTTGGTCACGCCAGCGCCGACATAGGGCTTGAACGCGCCGGCCGGCAGGTGGGCCTTCAGGGTCACCGTGGCGGGCAGGATCAGGACGTGATCCATCGCGTTCGACAGCGACGGCGTGCCGGTGACCGAAACGTGATGCTGGGTGAAGCAGCAGATCGTCTCGATCGAGAAGTTCGGGGTGGCGAAATATTCGACGGCGAGCGTCGGCACGACATTGTCGTTCGCCTGTGTGTCGTTGGTGGCGTTGAGCACACCCGCGTTGATTACCGGAGCGCCGGTGTCGATCTTGGCATCGGGCAGCACGCCGGTCGCCAGGATCTTGACCTGCCACTTGCCCTGGGCATCGCCGGCCTGGGCCGGGGCGCTGACGGCTGCAGCCGCAAGCAGGGCGGCGGTGATCGCGATCTTCTTCATGGTTTCCCTCATTGTTCGCCGCCCTCCCGCCCCATGCGGGATTTGCGCGGCGTCGGGGGCGTCATTCGGCCGCTTCGACAGCCAAGGCATTGACCGGGATCAGGTCTTTTCTTGATCGAGCGCAAAATCGCGGCGGACTGCGAAATATTCTCACTCGCGCTAGCAATTTGATCCGGGTCAATGAGCCCCGCCGAAGGCAGGCGCAGGGGCGGTAATGCCGTTGGAAGGGCTGGGTTCAGGCTTTCTGCGGCGTTCAGACACTATGAGGGAAGGCTCATGGAACGCGTACTTTCGCGCGCCGGCATTTGGCTGGTCGTGCTGTTTCTTGCTATCGTCGCAACTGCCGCTGCCGCGGACTGGGGCTTTGCCGTCCATATGGGCATCGCATCGCTCGCCGCGCTGATCGGTCTTGTCGTCGCCCTGCGGAGCGGAGACTACTCCGGCAATCCGCCCGCTGCGGAAGATCGCGGCAAATATTATGACGACGTCATTCGCTGGGGGGTTATCGCCACGGTGTTCTGGGGCATGGCGGGCTTTGCCGCCGGGCTCTTCATCGCGCTGCAACTGGCCTTCCCGGTCCTCAACCTCGACCTCGAATGGACGACGTTCGGGCGCCTGAGGCCGTTGCATACCTCGGCCGTGATCTTCGCTTTCGGAGGCAACGCGCTGATCGCCACGTCATTCTACGTGGTCCAGCGCACTTGCCGGGCGAGGTTGGCCTTCCCCGGCCTCGCCCGTTTCGTTTTCTGGGGCTACCAGCTGTTCATCGTGCTGGCCGCGACTGGCTACCTTCTGGGCATCACCCAGGGCAAGGAATATGCCGAGCCCGAATGGTACGTCGACCTCTGGCTGACGATCGTCTGGGTGGCTTACCTGGTGGTCTTCGTCGGCACTCTGGCGCGCCGCGCGGAACCGCACATCTACGTGGCCAACTGGTTCTACCTGTCGTTCATCATCACGGTTGCCATGCTGCACCTGGTGAACAACGTGAACCTGCCGGTCAGCATCGTCGGCTCGAAAAGCTATCCGCTGTGGTCGGGCGTGCAGGGCGCGCTGGTGCAGTGGTGGTACGGCCATAACGCCGTGGGCTTCTTCCTGACCGCCGGCTTCCTGGCCATGATGTACTACTTCGTGCCCAAGCAGGCCGAACGTCCGGTCTATTCCTACCGGCTTTCGATCATCCACTTCTGGGCGCTGATCTTCCTCTACATCTGGGCTGGTCCGCACCACCTGCTCTACACGGCTCTGCCCGACTGGGCGCAGACGCTGGGCATGGTCTTCTCGATCATGCTGTGGATGCCCAGCTGGGGCGGCATGATCAACGGCCTGATGACGCTGAATGGCGCCTGGGACAAGATCCGCACCGACCCGATCATCCGCATGTTCGTGATGAGCCTTGCCTTCTACGGCATGAGCACCTTCGAAGGCCCGATGATGTCGATCCGCTCGGTTAATGCGCTGTCGCACTACACCGACTGGACGATCGGCCACGTGCACTCCGGTGCGCTCGGCTGGAACGGCATGGTCACCTTCGCCACGCTCTACTACCTCGTCCCGCGCCTGTGGAACCGCGAGCGGCTTTACTCGCTGCGCATGGTCAACTGGCACTTCTGGCTCTCCACCGTGGGCATCGTGTTCTACGCCGCCTCGATGTGGGTTGCAGGTATCACCCAGGGTCTGATGTGGCGTGAATACGGGGTCGACGGCTACCTGGTGAACTCCTTCGCCGAAACGGTTGCCGCCCTCCACCCGATGTTCCTGCTGCGTGCATTCGGTGGCCTGCTCTACCTCGCCGGTGCCGTGATCATGGTCATCAACGTCTGGCAGACGATCGCCGGCAAGCTTCGCGTCGAAGCCCCGATGGACGATGCCAAGTTCGATGCCAGCCGTGACCACCCGCTGCCTGCAGCCGCCGCCTAAGGGAAAAACGAACCATGTCTGCAAACGCAAAGGACGTCTTCTCCGGCCACAAGAAGCTGGAGCGCAACATCACACTGCTTGGCGTATGCGCCTTCCTGGCAGTGACCGTCGGCGGCATCGTGGAAATCGCCCCGCTGTTCTGGATCGATAACACGATCGAAAAGGTGGAGGGCGTCCGTCCCTACACCCCGCTGGAACAGGCCGGGCGCGATATCTACGTGCGCGAAGGGTGCTACGTCTGCCACAGCCAGATGATCCGTCCGTTCCGTGACGAGGTCGAACGCTATGGCCACTACAGCCTCGCCGCGGAATCGATGTACGATCATCCGTTCCAGTGGGGCTCCAAGCGCACCGGTCCCGATCTGGCGCGTGTCGGCGGTCGCTATTCCGACCAGTGGCACGTCGATCACCTCAAGGACCCGCGCTCGGTGGTGCCGGAATCGATCATGCCGCCCTACGCCTTCCTCGCCAAGCGCGACCTGAAGGCGGGTGACATGTCGGCCGATCTGACTGCACTCAGCAATGTCGGCGTGCCCTATACCAAGGACCAGATCGCCAAGGCGAACGAGGATCTTGTCGGCCAGGCCGACCCGCTGAATGCGGGCGATGTCGCCAAGCGCTACCCCAAGGTACAGGTCCGTGACTTCGACGGCGACCCCTCGCGTCTCACCGAAATGGACGCGCTGATCGCCTACCTCCAGGTGCTCGGCACCATGGTCGACGTCAACGCGGTCTCCGCCCAGGAAGATCTCGCCAAGGAGAAGGGCCGGTGATCTCTCCGCACTCGACATATGAAACCCTGCGCCAGCTGGCAGACAGCTGGGGCTTGCTCGCCATGGTGGTGACCTTCACGGTCTTCGCGCTGTGGCCCTTCCGTCCCGGCGCGAGCCAACGCAACCACGACGCCGCGATGAGCATCTTCAAGGAAGACGACAATGGCTGAACAGCGCATCGATGAAGCCACCGGCACGGCAACTGTCGGTCACGAATGGGATGGCATCGAAGAGCTCAACACCCCGCTGCCGCGCTGGTGGGTGCTGACCTTCTACGCCTCGATCCTGTTCTCGATTGCCTATGTGGTGGTCTATCCGGCCATTCCCCTGCTGTCGAAGGGCACCGAGGGCCTGTGGGGCTGGACCAGCCGCGGGCAGCTCGCCGCCGAGAAGACGGCAGGCGACGCGATCCACGCCAAGGTCCGCGCCGAACTGGCCAACGTGCCGATTGAGGAACTGCAGTCCAAGCCTGAACTGATGGCGGCAGCCGTCGCGGGCGGCAAGGCGGCCTTCCGTGTCAACTGCGTGCAGTGCCATGGTGCGCTGGGCGCCGGCAGCAAGGGCTACCCGAACCTCAACGACGACGACTGGCTGTGGGGCGGTGACCTGAAGGCCATCGAAACCACCCTGATCCACGGCATCCGTTCGCCGGACGACAGCGCCACGCGGATGAGCCTGATGCCGAACTTCGGCAAGGACGGCATCCTGACTTCCGCGCAGGTCAGCGACGTTGCCAACCACGTGCTTTCGCTTTCGGGCAAGGCCGGGGCGACCGGCAGCGGTGCGGCCCTGTTCGCCGCCAACTGCGCCACCTGCCACGGTGCCGACGGCAAGGGCCTGCGCCAGTTCGGCGCACCGAACCTGAGCGATGCGATCTGGCTTTACGGCGGCAAGAAGTCCGACGTGGTCGCCAGCATCAATGTCGCCCATGCAGGTGCGATGCCGGCTTGG
Organism: Novosphingobium sp. TH158; assembly: GCF_002855555.1. Classification (NCBI taxonomy): domain Bacteria; kingdom Pseudomonadati; phylum Pseudomonadota; class Alphaproteobacteria; order Sphingomonadales; family Sphingomonadaceae; genus Novosphingobium; species Novosphingobium sp. TH158. Next base: position 184,674 of record NZ_PKRT01000002.1, read on the forward strand.
GGCAAGCGGCTTGATCCGGTAACGATCAAGATGCTGGCTGCTTATGTCCACTCGCTCGGAGGCGGCGAGAAGTTCGCCCCCGCCCCCGCCCCTGCCCAACCGGCTGCCGCTGCGGCTGCCGGCGCTCCCCAGGGGCAAACAAGGTAAGGTATCATGCGTAATCCGGCCCAAGTCCCCCAAGGGCTCTACGAAAAACGCAAGGCAGTCTGTCCCAGCAAGGTCGACGGCAAGTTCCGCCGTCTGAAATGGGCGGTGATGATCGCGTGCCTCGCGGTCTACTACATCACCCCCTGGCTGCGCTGGGACAGGGGCCCCTATGCCCCGGACCAGGCGGTGCTGATCGATCTGGCGCACCGCCGGTTCTACATGTTCTCGATCGAAATCTGGCCGCAGGAGTTCTACCTCGTGGCCGGGCTGCTGATCATGGCGGGCATCGGCCTGTTCCTGGTGACCAGCGCCGTCGGCCGTGCATGGTGCGGCTATGCCTGCCCGCAGACGGTCTGGACCGACCTTTACCAGCATCTTGACCGCTGGCTGGATGGCGATCGCAACGCACAGCTGCGGCTCGATGCCGCCCCCTGGGGCCCCGCCAAGATCGCGCGGCGCACCTTCAAGTGGGCAATCTACCTGCTGATCGCCTTCTCCACCGGCGGCGCATGGATCCTCTATTTCGCCGACGCTCCCACACTGTGGGGGGAGTTCTGGACCGGTGAAGCGGCGTCCATCGCCTATTCCACCGTCACCGTCCTGACCGCCACCACCTTCTGGTTCGGCGGCTTCATGCGCGAACAGGTGTGCGTCTACATGTGCCCCTGGCCGCGCATCCAGTCGGCCATGCTCGATGAAAAGAGCCTGATCGTCACGTACAAGGACTGGCGCGGCGAACCGCGCGGGTCGATCAAGAAGGCCGAAAAGAACCCCGGCGCGGTTGGCGATTGCATCGATTGCCGCCAGTGCGTGGCCGTCTGCCCGACCGGCATCGACATCCGCGAAGGACCGCAAATCGGCTGCATCACCTGCGCCCTGTGCATCGATGCCTGCGATCGCGTCATGGCCGAGATCGGCCGCCCCCGCGGCCTGATCGACTATGCCACGCTCGAGGATGCCGAATCCGAGAAAAAGGGCGCCCCGCCAACTGCGCACTGGAAGCTGATCTGGCACCCGCGCACGCTGGTCTATCTCGCGATCTGGAGCGCGCTGGGCCTGGGCCTGCTGTTCATGCTCGGCACCCGCAAGCATATCGACCTCGCCATACAGAAGGATCGCAACCCGCCCTACATGGTTCTCAGCAAGGGCGAGATCCGCAATGCCTGGACGCTCAAGCTCAAGAACATGGAAAACCGCCCCCGCCCGATGAAGGTCTCGATCGAAGGACTGCCCGGCGCGGTGATGTGGACCGATTCCATGCCGCGCGAGCAGGCAGCCCGCGAACTGACGATGACCGTTCCGGCCGATACCACCCTGCCGGTGCGCGCCTACGTGATGGTGCCGACTGGCACCGCCGGGCAGGACTTTGCCTTCCAGCTCGCCGCGCAGGATGCCGATGGCGGCGGCGACCGGTCTGAAACCCACTTCAGCACACCTGGAGAATGAACATGAGCAAGGCCAGCCCCCGGCCTTTCACAGGCTACCACATGGCAGCGATCCTGATCGCCTTCTTCGGCGTCATCATCGTGGTCAACTTCACCATGGCTCGGCTCGCGATGAAGAGCTTTGGCGGCACGGTGGTCGATAACTCCTATGTCGCCAGCCAGAAGTTCAACACCTGGCTGGACGAAGCAGAAAAGGAAAAGGCGCTGGGCTGGAAGGCCCGCGCCAGCCGCCTGCCCGACAACCGCCTGGCCATCACGCTTGAGGGCGTGTCCGCCGCAGAGGTCACACTCACCGCCCATGCCCGCCATCCGCTTGGCCTGGAACAATCGCAGGACTTCACCTTCGAACGCGCAGCCGATGGAAGCTACACCAGCCGCGAAAAGCTCGCCGCCGGGCGCTGGCGCGTGCGGCTTGAAGTGACCGCGCAGGGCCAGCGCTTCCGCACCGAGCAGGACGTGCGATGAACGCCCCTGCCCGCGACCTTGCCCCCGACACGCTGACGGAGACGGTGCTTGTCGTGCCCGGCATGCATTGTGCCGGCTGCATGGCCAAGGTCGAGGGCTCGCTTGGTGCGATCGAGGGCGTCGCCTCGGCGCGGGTAAACCTCACGGCGCGGCAGGTACGCGTAAGCCACGACCAGACGGTCGATACCCCTCGGCTGGTTTCCGCCCTTGCCGCAACCGGCTTCGCCAGCCAGCCGCGCGAGGAAGACATGGCGCCGCCGCCGTCCGCCGCGCGTGCGCTGTTCGCCCCCCTTGCTGTCGCCGCCTTCGGCGCGATGAACGTGATGCAGTTGTCCGTCGGCGTCTGGTACGGTGCCGAGGGCGCAACGCGCGACATGTTCCACCTGATTTCGGCGCTGATCGGGGTTCCGGCGATCGCCTATTCCGGCCTGCCGTTCTTCCGTTCGGCCTGGGGCGCGGTGAAGCACTGGCGCACCAACATGGATGTGCCGATCACCATCGGCGTCACCCTTGCCACGGCTCTCAGCCTCTACGAAACCTTCACCAGCGGCCACCATGCCTGGTTCGATGGCGTGCTGATGCTGCTGTTCTTCCTTCTGGCCGGACGCACGCTCGACGCCATGATGCGCGATCGCGCCCGCGCCGGCGTCGATGCCCTGCTGCGCCAGGCTGCGCCCGGTGCGATGGTCGTCGGCCGGTCCGGCACCGTCGAATGGCTGCCCTCTCGCGATCTTGTGCCCGGCATGGTCATGCGCGTGGCCGCCGGTGAACGTCTCGCAGCGGACGGCGTCATATCCGCTGGCTCCAGCCGCTTCGACAAGTCGCTCCTCACCGGTGAAAGCGCCCCCATCCCCGCCAGCGAAGGTGCGGAAGTGCTGGCCGGAACGCTGAACCTCGATGCCCCGGTGGACGTGAAGGTCAGCCGCGCGGGCAAGGGCACGGCGCTGGCGGAAATTGCGCGCCTGATGGAAGCGGCAGGCCAGTCGCGCTCTGCCTATGTCCGCATCGCCGATCGCGCATCGAAGCTTTACGCCCCGTCGGTCCACACGCTTGCTCTCGTCAGCGGACTTGCCTGGCTGGCGCTTGGTGCCGGCTGGCACCAGTCGCTGGTCATTGCCATCTCCGTCCTGATCATCACCTGTCCTTGCGCCATTGGCCTCGCCGTTCCCGTGGCCCAGGTCGTCGCCTCGGGCGCGCTGATGAAAAAGGGCGTGATGGTGAAGGACGCCTCCGCGCTCGAACGCATGAGCCAGGTGACCCGCGCCCTGCTCGACAAGACCGGAACGCTCACGCTCGGCCGTCCCGTGCCCGATGAACGAGCCCTTGCCGCCCTGTCGCCCCAGGCAGCGGGAATCGCCCTTGCCCTCGCATCGAACAGCGCCCACCCGCTCAGCCGCGCGCTTGCAGAAGCGCTGGCCAAGGCCGGTGTCGTCGCCTCCCCGATTGAAGGCGCCAGCGAAAAGCCGGGCTTCGGCGTGTCCGCAACGGTAAACGGCAAGGCCGTTTCGCTGCGCCGTCCCGATGCCAGCACCTCGATGGCCACGGCGCTGGATATCGAAGGCGAGCCGGTGCGGCTAATCACCTTCGCCGATGCGCTGCGCCCCGATGCGGTGGAAGCGCTGGCCCGCCTGAAAGCCATGGGTATCGAAAGCTCGATCCTCTCGGGCGACAATGCCGCCGCCGTTTCCACCGTCGCGCGTGAAGTGGGGCTGACCGCCGAGTGCGCCGCAACCCCGGCCAGCAAGCAGCAAGCCATCGAGCGGCTTCAGGCGAGCGGGCACAAGGTGCTGATGGCCGGCGATGGACTGAACGACGGCCCCGCGCTCGCTGCCGCGCACGCCTCGATCGCACCGGGTTCGGCAAGCGATGTCGGCAGGCAGGCAAGCGACATGGTTTTCCTCGGCGATTCGCTGCTTGCCCTTCCCCGGGCAATCGCGGCGGCGCGGCGCACGATGTCGGTCGTGCGCCAGAATTTCGTCCTCGCCATCGGCTACAACGTGCTCGCGGTGCCGCTCGCCATGGGCGGCTACCTCACCCCGTTGATGGCTGCTGTCGCCATGTCGACCAGCTCGGTCATCGTCGTGGCCAATTCCCTCAGGCTGGTAAGGGCCGCAAGATGAACTCGATTGCCCTCCTCATCCCGCTCGCGCTCGTCATGGGCAGCATGGGGCTGTTCGCCTTCTTCTGGTCGCTGAAGCGCGGCCAGTTCGATGACATGGAAGGCTCGGCCAACCGCATCCTCATCGACGATGAGGGCCCGGCGCAGTGAACCAGGCATTCGCGATTTTTGCACTGGTTGCACTGGGACCGGCTGCCTTCAGCACCGGGCCTGCGGCGGCATCGGCCGGGCTCGTCGTGCCGATCTGTGCCGGTGCCAATTCACAGCGCACCATCGAGCTGCCGATCCCCGGCGGACCGGCGCGCAGCCAGGAAAGCCCCTGCTGCGCCAAGGGGTGCCATTCCAGCGGCAGCCGCAAGAAGCCGATGCGGCAATTTGACCCGACGCAATGAAACTCTCCGGTTTCACGGCAAGATAGTCGCATCATGTGGCCCTACCATCCTGACCTGCTGGCAACTCCCGTGCCCCGCTACACGTCCTACCCGACGGCGGCGGAGTTTGACGGCTCTGTTGGCGAGAAGGACCAGCTGGCCGCACTGGCGCAGGTATCGGGAGCGGTTTCGCTCTACCTGCACATCCCCTTCTGCGAGCAGATCTGCTGGTATTGCGGCTGCAACACGGCGGCGGCGAACAAGCGCAGCCGGCTAGAAGCCTATCTCGATGCGCTGCACCACGATATCGCGCTGACCGGCGCCAAACTGGGCAAGCGCGGGGAAATCCGCCGCATTGCCTTTGGCGGCGGCAGCCCCAACGCCTTGCAGCCGACCGACTTTGTCCGTCTTGCCGATGCGCTGACAGTGCACATGCCGCTGGAATCGCCCGAATGGTCGGTGGAAATCGATCCGCGGCACCTCACCTCTGCCTGGGTTTCCGTGCTGGCGGTGATCGGCGTTACCAAGGCCAGCCTTGGTGTGCAGACCTTCTCGCCGCGCCTGCAGCAGGCCATCGGGCGCGTGCAGCCCGATGAGGAGATCGAACGGGCAACCGCCCTTCTCCGCCGCGGCGGCATCACGTCGCTGAACTTCGACCTGATGTATGGCCTGCCCGGGCAGACGATGGAGGATCTCGAGGCGACGCTGGCTCGCACGGTCGAGCTTGGGGCAGATCGGGTGGCGCTGTTCGGCTATGCCCATGTGCCGCACATGATCCCGCGCCAGAAGCGGATCGATGCCAGTGCCCTGCCCGGACAGGACGAGCGCTTTGCCATGGCCGCCTTCGGCCACGAGTTCTTCACCCGCGCCGGCTATGTCCCGGTAGGCTTCGACCACTTTGCCCGGCCCGGCGATCCGATGGCCGAGGCGGTGCGCAACGGCACCCTGCGGCGCAATTTCCAGGGCTTCACCGAAGACCGGGCCGATTTCCTCGTTGGCCTGGGGGCAACCGCGATCAGCTGCTTCCCCGATGTCATCGTGCAGAACGAAAAGAACGCCGGAACCTATCGCTCGATCCTTTCGGAGGATCGCCTGCCGGGCGCTTTGGGCGTGCGCCGCGATGCGCAGGACCAAGCCCGCGCTGCCATCATCGAGGCGCTGCTCTGCCAGGGTCGGGCCAAAGTCGGCGGCGAACTGCTGGCCGATCTGCGCGAGGGGCTTCGCCCGTTCATCGAACGCGGCCTTGCGGCAATCGATGGCGAATGGCTGTCGATCACGCCGGCCGGCCTGCCCTATGCGCGGACCATTGCCGCGCGGTTCGACGTCTATCGCCAGGACAGCCTGCGCCGCTTCAGTTCCGCTGTCTGATCGGCTCGGAAGATCGCTGCAACCAATCCCGCCGGCGCCTTGCGCGCACAAAAAACGAGCGGCTGTTCACGTGTGACAGCCGCTCGAGGCGGGGAGAAAGCGGAAGCTCCGAAGAGCTTGCCCACCCCGCCTAGGACCCTGCCCGCCTGCTGACCTTGACCTGCGTCAAAGGTAACGAAAATTCGGCGGGAAATTTTGAGAACTGGTCATTTTTCCGCTGACCTGCCTCGTTCCGCCAGCAAGGTTCATTAACCGGTTTACCCTAGACTCGCCGGGTGTCCCCTTCCGGCACGGTGCGGATTCGGCACGTGCAAGCAAGGGGTGCTGCGGTTTACGCGCAAGCGCGTAACGGGTGCGAGGAAACGATGTTCGCCACCATGCCGGTCCATGCCGAACTTCGGCCGCGCGATTTCGCCGCGCGGCTTGGTCGGCGCGCGCCCGGCATCGGCGCCCGCCAACGCCGGCAGCACGTGGGCAAGCGGGCGGCGGTCCTTCTGGCGGCAGTCGCCTTCCCGGCCATCGCCGCGCCGGGCGAGTGGACGAACTTCGCCATCGGCAATGCCGGGCGCGCCGAGGTCCAGCTTGAACCCATGCCCTTCGAACGCACCGGCGACAGCTTTCCCGGTTCGGCCTTCTACTATCTTGCACCGGACGAGCCGACCAGGCCGCTCGATACCGGGGCGCAGTGGGACTATGAAAACGGGCAGACGCCAGTCGATCCCTTCGGCGGTCCCACGGCGCGGTCCATGCGGGTGACCGGCAGCGAGATGGACCGGCAGCGGGCGCTGACCTGCCTGACCCAGGCGATCTATTACGAGGCCGCCAGCGAACCGGATGCCGGGCAGCGCGCCGTGGCGCAAGTGGTGCTCAACCGGGTGGCCCATCCATCCTATCCGAATACGGTCTGCGGCGTGGTGTTCCAGGGTTCGGAGCGGACCACGGGCTGCCAGTTCTCGTTCACCTGCGATGGCGCGCTCAATCGCGTGCCGCACCGCATGTTCTGGCTGCGGGCAGAGAGCGTCGCCCGTGCCGCACTATCGGGCTATGTCTATGCCCCGGTCGGGCTGGCGACGCATTATCACACCATTGCGGTCAATCCCTATTGGGCGCCCAAGCTGCATTACCTGGGCACCATCGGCGCGCACCGGTTCTACAAGTTCAATGGGCCTGCCGGCACACCGGGGGCGTTCCGCACCGCCTATGTTGGCGGCGAACCCCTCCCCGCGCCGAACCCGCGCAGTTCGATCCCCGCCAGCAAGGCCGATCCGGCAGTCGATCCGCTGCTGATCCAGAAAGCTTACGAACAGGGCCTCAAGAACGCCCAGACCAGCGTAGTGCCCACCGCGCAGGGCGGACTTGCCCCCGCGCGACCGGCACCTGCCCCCAGCTATGCCCCCGAAGTGCAGGCACGCGGCGGAGACCGGCTCTATCGCGGCGAGAAACTTCCGGATTCCCAGGGCATCCGGCCCGAATACCAGAACTCGGGCCAGTGGATTGCCCAGCCCGGCACCTGAGCTGGCGAGAGTAAACACGTGTAAACCATAGGCGTAGAGGAAGCCTTTTCGCGCTTGGCCTATCACGGCTGCAGAGACAAACAGCCGAGCCTGCCGAACCACACATGCCCCTGCACTTCGCCGCTTCCCGCACCGGTAACGACGCCATCCTTGCCCGCATGTTCGAGCGCAAGGGGCCAAGCCGGGCCGCCAATGACAACGGCCGCCCCATCGGTGATCTGATGGCCGATCCGCAGGTGCTGCGTTCCACGCTGCTTCACTTCGCGCGGCACGGACTGGCCGCAGCCGACGTTGCCCGCAACGAGGCCGTGGCCGCGTTTGCCGCCAATGACGAGCAGAACGGCCGGCACTGGCTGGCGATCTGTCGCCAGCTTGATCGGCGCATGGCGCGCCGTCTGGAAAGCCAGGTCGCGCAGCTGCAGGCCTGAACCTCCGGCCACTGCCGGCAGAATTCCACCCTCCGTTTCAGCCGTAAGCCCCGGGCCGTGCAGTCCGGGCCTTGCGCTGCGATGCTTCAGCACGGCTGGTTTCGAAAGACTGGGTCAGGCTTGCCTGGGCCCTTATTGCAACTGCTTCGCATTTGCATAAAAATCCCGTATTCTGGCCATTTCCTGACTTGCAATCCCTCACGCAGGGGCCTAGGGCACTCGGCGTAAACCGGGCCACCGTCATGCCAGCGGGACTAGTGCGGCACGCCCTTTATCGCGAGATTCTCCCGCAACAGGGAATGCAATACATGGCTCGCAAGAAGATTGCCCTCATTGGCGCCGGCAACATCGGCGGCACGCTTGCCCATCTGGCAGCTCAGAAGGAACTGGGCGACGTCGTCCTGTTCGACATTGCCGAGGGCGTGCCCCAGGGCAAGGCTCTTGACCTGCTGCAGTGCGGCCCGGTCGAAGGCTTCGACGTCAACGTCACCGGCTCGAACGACTATGCCGACATCAAGGGTGCGGACGTTGTCATCGTCACCGCCGGCGTCCCCCGGAAGCCGGGCATGAGCCGCGACGACCTGCTGGGCATCAACCTCAAGGTGATGAAGGCTGTTGGCGAAGGCATCAAGAACAACTGCCCCGACGCTTTCGTGATCTGCATCACCAACCCGCTCGACGCGATGGTCTGGGCGCTGCGCGAATTCTCCGGCCTGCCGCACAACAAGGTGGTCGGCATGGCCGGCGTGCTCGATTCGGCCCGCTTCTCGACCTTCCTCGCGCAGGAATTCGGCGTTTCGGTGCGTGACGTTTCCAGCTTCGTGCTTGGCGGCCATGGCGATACCATGGTGCCGGTTGCCCAGTACTCGACCGTCAAGGGCATCCCGGTTCCCGACCTCATCAAGATGGGCCGTTCCACGCAGGAACGCATCGACGCGATCATCAAGCGCACCGCGGTTGGCGGCGGCGAGATCGTCGGCCTGCTCGGCACCTCGGCGTTCTACGCCCCGGCCGCCAGCGCCATCGTCATGGCCGAAAGCTACCTGGGCGACCAGAAGCGCGTCCTGCCCTGCGCCGCCTATGTCGACGGCAAGTATGGCATCGACGGCCTCTATGTCGGCGTGCCGGTGATCATCGGTTCGGACGGCGTTGAACAGGTTGTCGAGATCGAGCTGGACGATGCCGCCAAGGCCGGCCTCCAGGTTTCGATCGACGCGGTCAAGGAACTGGTCGGCGCCTGCAAGGGCATCGACGGCAGCCTCGCCTGATCACGAGCGGGGGGCGAAAGCCCCCCTCTCTTTTTCCCACTTCCCTCCCCGGAGCGCGATTTCGATGTCCATTCTCGTCAACAAGAACACCAAGGTCATCACGCAGGGCATGACCGGTTCGACCGGCTCGTTCCACACTGAAGCGGCACTGGCCTATGGCACGCAGATGGTTGCCGGCGTCACGCCGGGCAAGGGCGGCACCACGCACCTCAACCTGCCGCAGTTCGATACCGTGGCCGAAGCCAAGGCCGTCACCGGCGCGACCGCATCGTGCATCTACGTTCCGCCTCCGGGCGCAGCCGATGCCATCCTTGAAGCGATCGATGCCGAGATGGAACTGATCGTCTGCATCACCGAGGGTATTCCGGTGCTCGACATGGTTCGCGTCAAGCGCGCGCTGTCCGGCTCCAGGTCGCGCCTGATCGGGCCGAACTGCCCCGGCGTGCTGACCCCGAACGAGTGCAAGATCGGCATCATGCCGGGCAACATCTTCTCCAAGGGTTCGGTCGGCGTCGTCAGCCGCTCGGGCACGCTGACCTATGAAGCCGTGTTCCAGACCACCAACGCCGGCCTTGGCCAGACCACCGCGGTCGGCATCGGCGGCGACCCGGTGAACGGCACCAACTTCATCGACGTCCTCGAGATGTTCCTGGCCGACGACGAGACCAAGTCGATCATCATGATCGGCGAAATCGGTGGTTCGGCGGAAGAAGAAGCGGCGCAGTTCCTGGCAGACGAAGCCAAGCGCGGTCGCAAGAAGCCGATGGTCGGGTTCATTGCCGGTCGCACGGCGCCTCCGGGACGCCGCATGGGCCATGCCGGCGCCATCGTTTCGGGCGGCCAGGGCGGTGCGGAAGACAAGATCGCAGCGATGGAAGCAGCGGGCATCCGCGTTTCTCCCTCGCCCAGCGAGCTCGGCACGACCCTGGTCGAAGTGCTTAAGGAACTTGCCTGAGCCTTCGCTTCAGGCCGGAGCAAGCATAACCAGGGCATGAGCCGCTTTCCTCCCCGGGAGCGCCCTCGCCCTGAAAACACGGACTTGGAGCGGCCGGGCCAACCGGCTGCGCTGTAGGTGACTCATGGGTAACGAGAGCTACGATTTCTATCCGGCAGACCCGCAGCCCGGCCCCAGCTGGCAGCGGCGGTCATGGCCGCTTGTGGGCGGAGCGTCGGAAGACGATCTGACCCAGGCGCTCGACCCCATGAGCCTGAAGACAGCGATCAAGGCCTCAACGGCCAAGGCCGGTGCCGCGCTGGACGAGCGCGCGCTCGAGGCCGCCGCTTCGGACACGATCCGCGCGGTCATGCTGATCCGCACCTACCGCGTGCGCGGGCACCTCGCGGCCAATCTCGACCCGCTGGGCATCGCCAAGCAGGAGATCCCGGCAGACCTCGACCCGGCCTACCACGGCTTTACCGAGGCCGATCTTGATCGTCGCGTCTACCTGGGCGGCTACCTCGGCCTCGAATGGGGCACGGTGCGCGAAATCGTCGATACGCTGCGCCGCAACTACTGCGGCAAGGTGGGCCTTGAATACATGCACATCTCGGACGTGGAGGAACGCCGTTTCCTCCAGGACCGGATGGAAGGCGCCGACAAGCACATCGAATTCTCGCCCGAAGGCAAGAAGGCGATCCTTTCCGCCGTGATCCGCGGCGAGCAGTACGAGCGCTTCCTTGGCAAGAAGTACGTCGGCACCAAGCGCTTCGGCCTTGATGGCGGCGAATCGATGATCCCGGCGCTGGAAGCCGTGATCAAGTACGGCGGCCAGCTGGGCGTGAAGGAAATCGTTTACGGCATGGCCCATCGCGGCCGCCTGAACGTGCTCGCCAATGTCATGGCCAAGCCGTACAAGGTGATCTTCCACGAGTTCTCGGGCGGCACGGCCAATCCGGAAGACGTCGGCGGTTCGGGTGACGTCAAGTACCACCTCGGCACCAGCACCGACCGCGAGTTCGACGGGATCAAGGTGCACATGAGCCTGATGCCCAACCCCAGCCACCTTGAAACGGTGGACCCGGTGGTTCTGGGCAAGGTGCGCGCCTACCAGCGTTTCCGCGACGATATCGGCAAGGGCCGTCACAAGCAGGTCCTGCCGGTGCTGATCCACGGCGACGCCGCCTTTGCCGGTCAGGGCATCGTATGGGAGTGCTTCGGCTTTTCCGGCGTGAAGGGTTACAACACCGGCGGCTGCATCCACTTCATCATCAACAACCAGATCGGCTTCACCACCAGCCCGCAGTTCTCGCGCGGATCGCCCTATCCTTCGGACGTTGCGAAGGGCGTGATGGCGCCGATCATCCACGTGAACGGCGATGATCCGGAAGCGGTAACCTTCGCCTGCAAGCTGGCGATCGACTATCGCCAGGCCTTCGGTCGCGACATCGTGGTGGACATGTGGTGCTATCGCCGCTTCGGCCACAACGAAGGCGACGAGCCCGGCTTCACCCAGCCGCTGATGTACCAGCGCATCCGCCAGCATCCGCCGGTGAGCGAGCTTTACGCCAGCCGCCTGGTGAGCGAAGGCGTGATCGACGACGGCTTCGCGCCCGGCATCGTCAACGGCTTTACCGACCACCTCGAAAAGGAATTCGAGGCCGGCAAGACCTACAAGGCCAACGAGGCTGACTGGTTTGGCGGTCGCTGGTCGGGCTTCAACAAGCCGGTCGATCCCGAAACCGCGCGGCGCAACGTGCCGACCGGCATCGACGGCAAGCTGCTGGAAAGCCTTGGCCGCACCCTGACCACGGTTCCCGAAGGTCTGACGGTTCACAAGACGCTGGACCGCGTGCTGGAAGCCAAGCGCGAGATGTTCCGGTCCGGCACCGGCTTCGACTGGGCCACCGGCGAAGCACTGGCCTTCGGATCGCTGCTGTCGGAAGGCTATGCAGTGCGCCTCTCGGGCCAGGATTCGGGGCGCGGCACCTTCAGCCAGCGTCACGCGGTCTGGGTCGACCAGACCAACGAGGACAAGTACGTCCCGCTCAACACCGTGCCGCATGGCCACTTCGAAGTGCATGACAGCCCGCTTTCGGAATACGGCGTGCTGGGCTTCGAATACGGCTATGCCAGCGCCGACCCCAAGACGCTGGTGCTCTGGGAAGCCCAGTTCGGCGATTTCGCCAACGGTGCGCAGATCGTCATCGACCAGTATATCGCCAGCTCGGAAAGCAAGTGGTTGCGCGCCAACGGCCTCGTGATGCTGCTGCCGCACGGCTATGAAGGCCAGGGCCCGGAACACTCGTCCGCCCGGCTTGAACGCTATCTGCAGCTTTGCGCGCAGGACAACATGCAGGTGTGCAACATCACCACGCCGTCCAACTATTTCCACGCGCTGCGCCGCCAGATGCACCGGCCCTTCCGCAAGCCGCTGATCATCATGACGCCCAAGAGCCTGCTTCGCCACCCGCTGGCCAAGTCCGAGCTTGAGGACTTCATCGGCGAAAGCCACTTCCGCCGCATCATGTCTGACCGGACTCCGCCCGCCGATGACAAGATCAAGCGGCTGGTGCTGTGCTCGGGCAAGGTCGGCTACGACCTGATGGAAGCCCGCGATGCCGAAGGGCTGGACGATACCACCGTGCTGCGGCTCGAACAGCTCTACCCCTTCCCCGGGGAGCCGCTGGCCCTGCGCATTTCGCGCATGAAGAACCTCGAAGAGGTCGTCTGGTGCCAGGAAGAGCCAAAAAACAACGGCGCCTGGTTCTTCGTCGAACCGCTGATCGAGGAAGCGCTGGAGGCGGCGAAGTGCCGCATCACCCGCGCCCGCTATGCCGGCCGTTCGGCCAGCGCATCGCCCGCCACGGGTCTCGCCAAGCGCCATACCATGGAACAGGGCGCGCTCGTCGCCGATGCGCTGGGCCTGTCCGTCCGCAAGGAAATCCGCCGCCAGAAGAAGGCTTGAGGAAACACCATGTCCACCGAAGTCAAAGTTCCCGTCCTGGGCGAATCCGTTTCCGAGGCCACCATCGGCCAGTGGCTCAAGCAGCCCGGCGAGGCGGTCAAGGCAGACGAGCCCATTGCCAGCCTTGAAACCGACAAGGTCGCGATCGAGGTCATGGCACCGGTTGCCGGCGTCATGGGCGCACAGCTTGCCAAGGAAGGCGACAACGTCTCGGTCGGCGCGTTGATCGCAACCATCGAGGAAGGCAGCGGCGCTGCCGCAGCGGCTGCACCTGCCGTCGCTCCGGTGCCTGCGCCTGCCGCCGCTCCGGCCGGTGAGCCGGCGGGCGATCCCGTCACTCTTTCTCCGGCGGTGCGCCGTGCCATTCTTGAGCACGGGATCGACCCGGCCAGCATCAAGGGCACCGGCAAGGACGGCCGCATCACCAAGGAAGACGTGATCGCCGCCGCCGCTGCAAAGGCCTCGGCCCCTGCCACCACCACCAGCGCCCCGGCTGCACCTGCCGCCGCCCCTGCCGGGGGCCGCAACGGGGAACGCGTCAAGATGACGCGCCTGCGCCAGACCATCGCCCGTCGCCTGAAGGAAGCGCAGGAAAATGCCGCGCTGCTTACCACCTTCAACGATGTCGACATGTCGGCCGTTATTGCCGCTCGCGACAAGTACAAGGACCTGTTCGAGAAGAAGCACGGCACGCGCCTTGGCTTCATGGGCTTCTTCGCCAAGGCAGCCTGCCTGGCGCTGAAGGACGTGCCTGCCGTCAACGCCTACATCGAAGGCGACGAAATCGTCTATCACGACTACGTCGACATCTCGGTCGCGGTTTCGGCACCCAACGGTCTCGTCACGCCGGTCGTGCGCGATTGCCAGGATCTGTCCTTCGCGGGCATCGAAAAGGCGATTGCCGATTATGGCAAGGCGGCCAAGGAAGGCACCCTGAAGCTGACCGACCTGCAGGGCGGCACCTTCACCATTTCCAACGGCGGCGTCTTCGGCTCGCTGATGTCCACCCCGATCATCAACCCGCCGCAGTCGGCCGTGCTCGGCCTGCACCGCATCGAAGACCGCGCGGTTGTCCGCAATGGCGAGATCGTCATCCGCCCGATGATGTACATCGCCCTGTCCTATGACCACCGCATCATCGACGGACGCGAAGCCGTGACCGCGCTGAAGATCATCAAGGAAGCGATCGAGGATCCCACCCGCCTCCTGATCGACCTGTAAGGAGCCGACCATGGCTGACCAGACCTACGATTATGACGTGATCTTCATCGGCGCCGGTCCCGGCGGCTATGTCGGCGCGATCCGCGCGGCGCAGCTGGGGCTGAAGACCGCTTGCGTGGAAAGCCGCGAAACGCTTGGCGGAACCTGCCTCAACGTTGGCTGCATTCCGTCGAAGGCGCTGCTGCACGGCTCCGAAAAGTTCGAGGAAGCCGCCAACGGCTCGCTCGCCCGCTATGGCGTCAAGCTCGGCAAGGTCGAACTCGATCTTGCCGCACTCCAGGCAGACAAGGCGGAAGCTGTCAAAGGGCTCACCGGCGGCATCGAATTCCTGTTCAAGAAGAACAAGGTCGATTGGCTGAAGGGCAATGGCGCATTCAAGGATGCGCATACCATCACGGTTGCCGGCAAGGATTACACCGCCCGCGAAGTGGTGATCGCGACCGGTTCGAGCGTTACCCCGCTGCCGGGCGTGGATGTCGACAACGACAAGGGCGTGATCGTCGATTCCACCGGCGCATTGGCGCTTGCCAAGGTGCCGCAGCACCTCGTGGTGATCGGCGGCGGCGTTATCGGGCTGGAGCTTGGCTCGGTATGGCGTCGTCTCGGTGCCAAGGTGACCGTGGTCGAATTCCTCGACCAGCTGCTTCCGGGCATGGACGGCGATATCCGCAAGGAAGCCGCCAAGGTGTTCAAGAAGCAGGGCATGGAGCTGAAGCTGGGCACCAAGGTCACGGGCGCCGTGGTCAAGGGCAAGAAGGCAACGCTGACGCTGGAACCGGCCAAGGGCGGTGCCGCCGAAACGCTGGAAGCGGACTGCGTGCTTGTCGCCATCGGCCGTCGCCCGAACGTGGCGGGCCTTAACATCGAGGCGATCGGCCTGCAGCTCAACGCGCGCGGCCAGATCGATACCGGCCACGATTTCCGCACCAGCGTCGGCGGCGTGCGTGCAATCGGCGATGTCATTCCCGGTCCCATGCTCGCCCACAAGGCCGAGGACGAAGGCATTGCCGTGGCGGAATACATCGCCACCGGCACCGGCATCGTCAATCATGCGGTCATCCCGGGCGTGGTCTACACCATGCCCGAATTCGCCGGCGTCGGCCTGACCGAGGAAGCCGCCCGCGAACAGGGTGAGATCAAGGTCGGCAAGTTCCCGATGCTGGCCAACAGCCGCGCCAAGACCAATCACGAGCCCGATGGCTTCGTGAAGGTGATCGCCGATGCCCGCACCGATCGCGTGCTGGGCGTGTGGTGCATCGCTTCGGTGGCAGGCACGATGATCGCGCAGGCGGCACAGGCCATGGAATTCGGCGCCACGTCGGAAGACATTGCCTATACCTGCCACGCCCATCCGACCCATTCGGAAGCGGTCAAGGAAGCCGCCATGGCCGTGACCGGCAAACCGATCCACATCTGAGACCTTTTCGCCATTGCGAGGGCGCGTGCGCCATGGCAATCCGGCGCCTTAACCGGCGGCCGGGTCGCCCCAGCGCGCCTGCAATGGCTCAGCCGATTAAGAAGGAAATCCCATGTCCAGCACCGTTTCTCTGAAGCTCAACCAGGATGAGCTCGAAATCCTCGTCGATGCTCTCGAAGCGGACATGGAAGGCTACCTCGAAGCCGCCAAGGAAGCCCGCGGCCGCAACAATGCGCGCGAGGAGGTCGAAACCTTCAACGAGGCAGCGGAACGCATTCAGGCCGTGCTGAACAAGGTTCAGGCCCTGGTCGAAGACGAAGACTGAAACCATGATGCGCCGCTTCGCCCGCTGGCACATCTGGCTGGGGTGGATCGTCGCAATTCCTGTCCTGCTCTGGCTTGCCAGCGGCCTGTTCATGGCCGCCCGGCCGATCGAGGAAGTGCGCGGAGAGCACCTGCGCAGGCCTGCCGTGCCGGTCGATGCCGCAGGGCTTGTCGCGCCGCGTGCAACCGGGAGCATCGCCAGGATCGCCCTTGTCGACCAGGCGGGACGTCCGGTCTGGACGGTCACAACTGCTGACAAGTCCGTGCAGCGTTTCGATGCCCGCAGCGGAGCACGGCTTGGCCCGGTGGACGAGGCAGAGGCCCGGCGCATCGCCTCGTCGACCTATGCCGGAAAGCACGCCCTGCTGGGGATCAGCGCTTTCGCCGCAGACGCCGCTCCGCTCGAACTGCGCCGCCCGCGTCCATCTTGGCAGGCCAGCTTCGCGGATGGCACGAACCTTTACATCGACGCGCAGAGTGGCGAGGTGCTGGCGCTGCGCACCCGCTGGTGGCGCGCCTATGACCTGCTTTGGGGCCTGCACATCATGGACCTCGAAGGCCGGGAAAACGCGCACAACCCCTGGGTATGGACGTTGGGCAGCACGGCGCTGGCAACCTCGTTGCTGGGCGCGATCCTGCTGTTCCGCCGGCGTCGCCGCGCCAAGTGATCAGCCGGGCAGCGGATCGAATTCCAGGTGCAGTTCGGCCAGTGCGTTGAGCACATAGGTCGGTTCGTGGCGGAAGCGGCGCGCGCCTTCGGGGCCGTGATGCGCTTCTGAAAGCCGGATATTGCCCATCCGGGCCAGCAGGCGCTCAAGGCTCACCGTCACCTCGCGGCGCGCCAGCGGGGCTCCGATGCAGGTATGGGCGCCACGTCCGAAGGCCAGGTGCTCCTTCAATTTGGGGCGGTCCATGCGGAATTCGTCCGGGCTTTCCCAACGGCGGGGATCGCGGTTTCCGGCCATCGGCGAATACATCATCACCGTGCCGGCCTTGATCTCAACGCCGCCCAGCGTCGTCGTCTTCTGGCAGATGCGCCCGCCGCTTTTCACTGCACCGTCGAGCCGCAGGCACTCCTCGATGAAGTCGGGGATCTTCTTCGGGTCGTCACGCAACGCCTGCTGCACGTCTGGCCGTTCGGCGATGACCTTCAGGCAGGCGCAAAGCAGGCGGTTGGTCGTGTCCTGGCCGGCACCGAATAGGAAGGCAGACAGCGCGGTAATGTCAACCAGACCCGGCTTGGCCCCATCGGGGAAGCGGGCAGTCGCCACGTCATTCAGCACGTCGTCCCGCTTGCCGAGCAGGCGGGCAAAGGGTGCCATCAGCGGATGGTTAGCCAGCCGCCGACGGGCAAGGATCTTGAACAGGTCCTTGCCCAACGCCACGAGCGGGTTCTGCATCATTTCTTCGCGCGTTGCGCCGATCTTCACCGGAACCGTCCCTTCCAGAAGCTTGCGGAACCGGTTGCGCACATCATCGGGCAGGCCCAGCACGTCGGCGATCACCAGCGTGGCATAGGGACCGCCGTATTGCGTGGCGACCTCCACCTTGCCGTCGGCGACCCATTCCTCGATCAGGCTGTCGGCCGTTTCACGCAGCCCCGGCTCCAGTTCGCGCAGGCGGCTGGGCGTGAAAAGGCGGGCCAGGATCGAGCGCAGGTCGGCATGGCGTTTTCCCTGCTGCGAAGTGATCTGGTCGGAGAATTCGATCTTGCTGCGCGCCGCCTCCAGCTCGGCGGTAATGTCGTCCCCGGCGGGCTCAAAGGGAAGCTTCACTTCCGCGCCGATCACGGAATTGATCGTGCTGAAATGCTCCGTATCGAGCGCAAGCTGGATCGTCTCGTCAAAGCCGGTCACGGCGTAGACGTTGCGCCCGGGCAGCTTGGTCACCGGCCCCTGCGCGCGCAGCCAGTGGAAGTATTCGTGCGTTTCCTCGACCAGTTCGGCGTCGGTGTAAAAATCGACCTTGGCGAAATCGCGCACCGGCCTTCTCCCGTTATGATATAGTGTGGATCATTAAGCCCAGCATCCTCGCGATTGTCAATCGCCGTGGGGGCATGTTCAAGCGCCGGCTAGGAATCAGCCGGCCTTGCGCTATGCTTGCGGCATGCGAACCTGCCTCTTCGCCCTGTCGCTCGCCCCCGCAGTCCCGGCTCTTGCGGCGGACGGCCCGCCGGACCAGTCGCTCGCCATGTTCGACCGGCTGGCCGGCAAGTGCTTCGTTGCTTCGATCGGCCCGGGCGCGAGCGACACCCATTGTTTCGAAAAGGTCTTCGGCGGCAAGCACGTCCGCGACCGGCATGTTGTGACGATCGACGGCAAGGCTGCCTATCGCGGCGAGACCATCTACAGCCATGCCGCTGCCGAGGTGGAATTCACCTATATCAACTCGCTTGGCGGGGTGGGCCAAGGCAAGGCCCGGGCAACAGCCTCCGGCATCGACTTCACCGGATCGATGCGCGCTGCACCGGCCAATGATCCGCAATCGATGGACAGCAAGTGGCTCTGGCAACCTAGCGGCGGCTACCAGGCGTCAGACAGCGCCGGAAAGCCGGTCACCTTCCGCCCGGTTCCGGCGAAGCGGCGATGACAGCTCCCGATTTCCCTCTCGCCTCGATCCCGGCAGCGCTCGACCTTGCCGGCATAGCCGTGTTTGCCCTCACCGGAGCGCTGCTTGCCGCACAACTGCGCCAGACCTTCGTGACCGTGGCCTTCTTTGCGTTGGTAACCGGCGTTGGCGGCGGATCAGTGCGCGATCTGCTGATCGGGGCGCCCGTCTTCTGGATTCATGACCCCTGGGTTGCACCGGTGTGCCTGGGAACGGCGCTGCTTGCCTGGTTCACCCCCACGCACTGGTGGGAAGGCGAATTGCTCGACTGGGCCGATGCGGCGGGCCTCGCCGCCTATTCGGTGATCGGCACCGCCAAGTCGCTCGCCTTTGGCGTCCCCATGGTTCCCGCCGTGCTGATGGGGATTATCACCGGCTGCGTCGGCGGGGTTATCCGCGACGTGCTTGCCGGGCGCCCCTCGATCCTGATGCGGCCGGAACTCTACGTGACGGCGGCAGCGCTCTCCGCAACGCTGGCAGCGGCGATATCCTCGCTCGATCGCCATTTCGCCTGGTCCGTGGCCATGGCCGCAGGCTTTACCCTGCGCGGGGCGGCAATCCGCAAAAAACTGGCGCTGCCCGCCTATGGCAGCAGGCAGCGCCATCGAGGGACGGACTGATCAGTTGCGCAGGGGTTGCGCGGTTTCGACCGAGAACCCGCGAATACGGCCGGATCCATCGACCGAGCAATTCCACGGCGAGCCGTTGCTGGTGCGCCCTTCGACGCGCCAGCCTTCGCCATCCCGGTTGACGGCATCGACGGTATCGACCCTGCTGGTGCCACGCTCCACCTCGGCAACACAGCCGTCCACTGCGCTGTCCAGAGAGCGCGAACGGCCCCAGTCCTGAGGGGTATCTTCGCGCCGGTCGTCACCATAACGCCAGCCATCGTCATCGCGGCGGTCGCGATCATCACGCTCGCGCTCACGCTTGTCCTTGCTGCTCTTGCTGGCGGCAGAAGCGATCGCGGCGATCGTGCCGATCACCAGCACGCCGGCCAGAACATCGCCGGCACTGACGCCATCATCGTGACGATAACGGCGACCCCAGCCTTCGTTCCAGCCACGACCCCAACCACCCCAGCCGCGATTCTGTGCGACATCGGCGGGCAGGCTGCCAGCCGCTGGTGTACCGTGGCGGGCGTGATGCACAGGCGCGGCGGCAAAGGCCGGCGTCGCCATCATGGTGAAGGCCGCCAGCGTAGCGGCGATAGTGCCGAAAGACCGGTTGTTCATGGGCATTCCCCTAAATCGCGCGCATTGGCCTCAGCCCCGCACCTTGCGGAACCCGATCCGGCTTGCGCGCGAACCTGACTTGCGGGCTAGGGTCAGCCGGCTTTCACGCGGCTGAACGCCGATGAGGTCAGCTCTTGTCTTCGACCGGAGCGCCGGGGCCGTTCTTCTTCATGGATTCGATTGCGTTCTGCGCGCTGGCCTTGCTGGCATAGCCTTCGGTCCAGAACATCGTTTCATTGTTGTAGCAGAAGTAGGCGACGAACTCGCCGGCCTTGTTCTTGCGGATTTCGAAGCGGTGAGCCATGGTTTGCGTCCCTTTCCGGCTGGTTTTCCCGGCAATGAGATTAGCGCACAAACCACGGTTTTCTAGCGGAATCTTCCCGGCGAATAAGGCTGGGGGTCAACCGGACTGTTGCCGCTCCCGGTGATCAGGGAAGCCGCCAGCGCAGCCGCCGCCGGGGCCGTCTGGATGCCGAAACCGCCCTGTCCTGCGAACCAGAAGAAGCGCGGCTGCTGCTTGTCGAAGCCATAGACCGGCAGGCGATCGGGCGCGAAAGTGCGCAGCCCGGCCCACTTGTGCTCCACCCGTTCCACATTCCAGTTTACAACGTTTTGCATCCGCTCGATCGCTTCGGCAACCGCCAGCTCCTCCGGCGCAGCATCGCAAGGGGCGCTGGGCACTTCGTCATGCGGAGAGAGCCAAAGACGGCCAGCCTCGGGCTTGAAATAGAACTTCTCGTCAAGGTCCAGCACCAGGGGCAGGTCAACCGGCGGTTCGGGTGCGGTACGCAGCTGTGCGATGGTCCGGCGGAACGGGGTGAAGCCCAGCGGGCCAACACCCGCCAGTTGCGCCACGCCATCGGCCCAGGCCCCCGCTGCGTTGACCAGCAGGCCGGCACGCAACTCGCGGCCGTCCTCGCAGGCCACAAGCCAGCCATCGCCATCCGGCGCGGCATTTGCCAGCCGGGCCCGCGTCCACAGTTCGGCCCCCGCGCGGCGGGTGGCCGCCAGGTAATCCTGGTGCAGGCGGGCCACGTCGATATCGCTGCAATCGGGCTCAAGCGCGCCGACCGACCATTCGGGCAAGAGGCCGGGCAAGCGCGCCTCAAGTCCGGCCCGATCGAGCCGCTCGACGGCTACTCCAAGCCCCGCGAATTCGTCGGCGAAGGTATCGAGCCGCGCTTCGGCACCCTTGCGGGCAATGGTCAGCGCCCCGCGCTCATGTAGGTAACCGCCCGAGCGCAGGGCATCGCCGGAGGCCGCAGTCAGCGGGTAGACCCCTGGGCCGCCATAGCTCTCGGTCCAGAACGCGGCCGAACGGCCGGTGGCGTGATAGCCCGGCTGGCCCTCGGCCTCGATCAGCACAATGCGGCTGCCGCTGTCCGCCAGCGCGGCGGCAAGGCTTGCACCGGCCATTCCGGCGCCGACAATGGCAATATCGAACCGGGGAATCATTTGCGCGCTAGTTCCGCTTCGGGGCCTTGCGGTCAAGGAAATCGTCGATGGCCGCAAGCGCGCGGTCTCGCACGCCATCTGCCTCGCGCAGGATTTCGTGGCGGGCCTCCTTGCCGAACATCAGCATTTCGCAGGCGGGAAGCCGCCGGGCGGCGAGGCGGATGGCATCGGCGCTGACGAGCTTGTCCTCCGAAGTGGCGACGATGAACACCGGGGTCCCGACCGCTTCAAGCCGGCCGGCTGCGAACATCAGGCGGGCAGAGGCATAGGCCCGCTCGACCCAGCCCCATGAGCCCGGCCCCATCACCAGTTCGGGGCGCTGTTCGCGCCAGACCATCTCATCCTCATAGCGGCGGGCATCGTGGGTGAGCAGCACGTCCCGCCCTTCCGGTACCTGTCCCGGCTTCTCGCTCCACTTCCATGCAGGCCGGCGGCGATCGCCCAGCGCGCACATCAAGCGCGCGGCGACGTGAAGCACGGGCAAAGGCAAGCCATAGGTGTGGAAGCCCAGCATCGGGGCAGAAAGCACCATGGCATCGGGATCGACCCTTCGTTCCACCAGCGCGCGCAGCACGATATGCCCGCCCATCGAATGCGCGGCGAGCACGTGCGGACCGGGCGTGGAGGCTTTCCAGTCCTCCCACAGGGCGGCAAGGTCATCCACCCACTGAACGAAATCGCCGACGTGGCCGGTCACGGCATCGGAACCGAGCCGGCCCGAACCGGCCTGCCCGCGCCAGTCCGCACTGGTTACCCGCCAGCCACGGGAATTCCAGTAGGCCAGGGCCTCAAGGTACTTCTCGTAAAAGTCGCCACGGCCAGGCAGGAAGAGGATCGAGCCCCGGCACGGCTGCGGTGCCGGCCAGTCGATCCGGCGGATCGCGTGGCCATCTGGCGCAATCCAGCGGGATTCCGTGGCTCCGGCGGGGATTGTGCGTCCGTCGAATGGTTGCCGGGATGCTTCGCTCACCTCGTATGCATCCCTAATTCCAGCCTCAGCGCTCTGGTTACTATTTGGTAATCACTGACGTCTAGACCCGCCGATTGAACACAGGGGTTCAAATTCCGGGGGGCGTGCCTTGCGCAGCGAAATCCTTTCCTATGGGCTGATTGGCGCCTTGGCAATCGCGCTGCTGGTTGCTGCCTTCACCGACATCAAGCGCCGCCAGATCGATAACTGGCTGAACGCCGCAGTGGCCCTTGCTGCCCCGCTCTACTGGTGGGCAAGCGGGCTTTCGCTGTGGCCGGGCGTAGGCATCCAGCTGGGCCTGGCACTGGCTACGTTCGTTCTCACTGCCGGCCTCTTCGCCATGCGGATGATGGGCGGCGGCGATGTCAAGCTGCTGACCGCGCTGGCCCTCTGGGTGCTGCCTTCGCACTTCCTGTTCCTCGTGATCGTCATGGCGCTGCTCGGCGGCGTGCTGACCATCATGATCGCCGCCTGGCGGATGGCCCTGCGCAAGCAGGGCAAGGCCGCCATCCCTTACGGCATCGCGATTGCGAGCGCCGGCCTGCTCACCCTCGTGGACAAGAGCCTGCCGATGCTGGCGGCGCATCCGGCAGGGTGAACCTGTTTTTAACCAATTGGAACCATTCTTAGGAACGTATCCGGGAATTCCCAAGGGGGCCTTGAAAAGCCATGGACAAGAAGAAACTCCTGCTGCTGGTTGGCGCACTGGTCATCGCGATCGGTACGGCGCTGGCCGCCCGTAGCCTGTTCGCCGGCGCATCCGCGCCCAAGGCGGAAGCCGCCCAGCAGGCGGTGCCGCAAGGCCCCAAGGTGCTCGTCGCCCAGCGGGCGCTGCCGGTCGGCACGATCATCACGGCCGATTCGATCAGCTTCCAGCTGTGGCCCAAGGACATGGTCCAGGATGCCTATTTCGTCGAAGGCGAGGCGGACATGGCCAAGCTGCTCGGCACGGTGGTGCGTTATCCGGTCACGGCCGGCCAGCCGGTCACCCAGGGCGCTCTGGTCAAGCCGGGCGACCGCGGCTTCCTCGCTGCGGCTCTCGGGCCGGGCATGCGCGCCATCACGATCAACGTTTCGGCCCGTACTGGCGTTGCCGGCTTCATCTTCCCGGGCGACCACATCGACCTGATGCTCACCCAGACGGTGCGCGGCGATGGCGGTGAAGGCCAGGCGCTGAAGGCCACCGAAACGATCCTCAAGAACCTGCGCGTGCTCGCCACCGACCAGGCCACCGACAGCGAAGTTGTCGACGGCAAGACCGTGGTTCGTGAATTCCGCACCGTCACGCTCGAAGTGACGCCCAAGATCGCCGAAAAGATCGCCGTTGCCGAAACCATCGGCACGCTGAGCCTGGCGCTGCGCTCGATCGCCGACAACCAGGCCGAGCTGGAACGCCTCGTCGCCAGCGGCGCGGTCAAGGTGCCCACCGGCGCCAGCAAGGAAGAGGAAGAACGCATCCTCACCGCCGCGATGAACCGCCCCGACGAAAGCAAGGGTTCGTTCTCGACCGGTGGCGACGTCTCGCGCTTCCAGCGTTCGTCGATGCCGACCAGCCGCGCCGACATGGCCAAGCAGATCGTCACCGCCGCAGTCAACGCTGCCGGACCGCGCAATGCGGCTGCAGGCAACCCCTTCGTCAAGGTCGGCCCGGTTGTCCGTGTCACCCGCGGCAAGGTGACCACCGAAGAAGAGGTCGGGAAGTAAGCCATGACCAGCAACGCAATCCGCAAATCCGCCGCGCTTTCGAGGGGCAAGACCATGAAACGCCTGTTCATCACCCTGCTGACTGCCACCTGCGTCTCGGTACCGCTGGCCTTCGCGCCCGCCGGCACCGTCCAGGCCCAGTCGGTGACCCGCGCGGCTCAGGATGTCGCACTCTCCATCGGTCGTGGCCAGCTGATCAACGTTCCCGGTCGCATGGCAGACGTTTTCGTCGCCGATGACAAGGTCGCCGATGTTCAGGTGAAGTCGCCCAACCAGCTCTATGTTTTCGGCAAGGGCGGCGGCACCACCACGGTCTATGCCAGCAACTCCGCGGGCCAGATCGTCTGGTCGGCCAATGTCCGGGTCAGCTCGAACCTCGACTCGGTGGACCAGATGCTCCACCTCGCCATGCCGGACGCCAAGATCGGCGTTTCCACGCTGGGCACGAACACGGTCCTGCTGACCGGCACGGTTGCTGCGCCCGAGGATGCGGCCGAGGCCAAGCGCCTGGTCGAAGCCTTCATGGGCAAGGAATCGAACGTCATCACCCGCCTGAAGACGGCCACTCCGCTTCAGGTCAACCTGCAGGTCCGCTTTGCCGAAGTCAGCCGCTCGCTGGTTCGCGCAATCGGCGGCAACCTGCTCTCGAACGACAGCACCAGCGGCTTCAAGTTCGGCGTGGCCAGCGGTCGCGGCAATGCGATCGAGATCACCCCGCCGGTGGCTGCTACGCCGACGACTCCGGGCGTGCCCGGCAAGGTGACGTTCAACGGCCTTTCCGGCAAGACGACCATCGGCGGCTTCGGCAAGTTCCTCGGCCTCGATCTTGGTGCCGCTTTCGACCTTGCAGAACGCGATGGCCTGATCACCACGCTTGCCAGCCCCAACCTGACCGCGCTTTCGGGCGAAACCGCCGACTTCCTGGCCGGTGGCGAATACCCGATCCCGATCAGTCAGGGCCTGGGCACCACGACGGTGGAATACAAGCGCTTCGGCGTCAGCCTAGCCTATACGCCGACGGTCCTTGCGAACGGTCGCATCTCGATCCGCGTCCGTCCGGAAGTGTCGGAGCTGTCGTCGGAAGGCGCCGTCACGCTTAACGGCTTCCAGATCCCCGCCCTGACGATCCGCCGCGCGGAAACCACCGTGGAACTCGGTTCGGGCCAGAGCTTCATGATCGCCGGCCTGATGAGCAACAATGCCCAGTCGACCATCGACAAGGCCCCCGGCGTGGGTGACATCCCGATCCTGGGTTCGCTGTTCCGCTCCAACGAGTTCCGCAAGGGCCAGAGCGAGCTGGTGATCGTGGTCACGCCGTACCTGGTGAACCCGGTCAACGCGAACGAGATCAAGCTGCCGACCGACGGCTTCCAGGCCGCCAACCTTGGCCAGCAGATCTTCGGCAACATCCAGTCGGACGGCAAGACCGGCGGTGACCGGCCCAAGCCGACGACCGTTCCCGATGCCAACGTCGCCCCCAAGGTCGGCGAGCTTCTGGAACCCGAAACCCCGGCCAAGCCTGCCAAGAAGGGCAAGCCCAAGACCGCCGCCGCGGGCGATGAGACGCGCCCCGGATTTTCGCTGAATTGAGGAAGGTGAGACCCATGAGCAACCTGTTCAATCGCACGGCAGCAGCCGCACTCGCCCTCGCACTCGGCTCGGCCGGCCTTTCGGGCTGCACCAGCTCCGGCGTTCCGGTGAACCGCAGCCTCGACAGCGTCCACCAGCCGGTGGTGCAGCGGACCAACTATACGATGGACCTGACGGCTTCGGGCGGCGGCCTTGCCCCTTCCGAACAGCGCCGCCTGTCCGGCTGGTTCGAAGCGCTCGACCTGCGCTATGGCGACAAGATCACCATCGATGATCCCACCAGTTCGAGCGCCAACCGCGCTTCGGTGGAAGCCGTTGTGGCACGTTATGGCATGCTGCTTGCCGGCGAGGCCCCGGCGACCCCGGGCTACGTCAATCCCGGCACCGTCCGCGTCGTCGTCTCGCGTTCCACCGCATCGGTTCGTGGCTGCCCGGACTGGGGCACCAAGTCGGACACCAACATGCACAACGCCACGGCCAGCGGCTATGGCTGCGCGATCAACGGCAACCTCGCCGCCATGGTCGCCAACCCCGAAGACCTCATCAAGGGCTCGACCAACGCTGGCGGCACCACCGTCATGAGCTCGAACAAGGCCATCGACACGTACCGCGAGGCGAAGCCGACCGGCAACGGCGGCACGACCGTCAAGCAGCAGTCCAGCAAGGAGGGCAACTAAGCCATGAACGCTCCCTGGAAAGCATCCATACCGGGCAACCGCGATCCCTTTGCCGCATTCCTGTGCGACGAGGCAGCGCTGGAAGTGCTGCGCCCGGTCGTGATCGAAATGGGCTGGCAGCCCGAGAAGTGCAACAAGGGTGGCCTGCGTAACGCCGTCCAGTCGCTCTCGATCACGGCCAGCCCCAACATCCTGATGGTCGACCTGTCGGAAAGCGGCGACCCGTTGAACGACATCAACGCGCTGGCCGAGGTTTGCGAACCCGGTACGGTGGTGATCGCGGTCGGCCAGGTCAACGACGTGCGGCTCTATCGCGACCTCGTTGCCAGCGGCATTCACGATTACCTGCTGAAGCCGCTGCAGCCCGGCCAGATCCGCGATGCGCTGGTTCAGGCCCAAGCCGTGTTCTCGCAGCCGCGCCATGCCGAAGGTTCGGCCGCCAAGCGCCACATCTCGACGGCGGTTGTCGGCACCCGCGGCGGCGTGGGCGCCTCGCTGCTTGCAACGTCCCTTTCGTGGCTGTTCTCGACCGATCACAAGATGCCGACGGCGCTGCTCGATCTTGACGTGCACTTCGGCACTGGCGCGCTGAGCCTCGATCTCGAGCCGGGCCGCGGGCTGACCGACGCGATCGAGAACCCGAGCCGCATCGACGGCCTGTTCATCGAACGCGCCATGATCCGCGCCAACGACAACCTGTCGATCCTTTCGGCAGAAGCGCCGATCAACTCGCCGCTGATGACCGACGGCACGGCCTTCATCCAGCTGGAGGAAGAATTCCGGCAGGCCTTCGAGATGACGGTGATCGACCTGCCGCGCAACATGCTGATCAACTTCCCGCACCTGATGGCAGACGTGAACGTCTTGATCCTCGCGACCGAGTTCACCCTGGCTTCGGCGCGCGACGCGATCCGCATCCTTTCGTGGCTCAAGGCCAATGCCGCCCACGCGCAGACCATCGTCGTGGCCAACAAGGTGCAGACCGGGGCGCAGGAGATCAGCCGCGCTGACTTCGAAGCCTCGATCGAGCGAAAGGTGAACTTCGCCATTCCGTTCGACCTGAAGGGCGCAGCCAACGCCGCGAAGCTGGGCCAGACCTTTGCCGAAGCGAACCGGACCACCAAGGCCGGCGCAGTCGTGCGCGATGTCGCCAGCCACATCCTGGGCGTGGGCGATGCCGAAGAGGCACCGGTTACGGGCAAGGAAAAGAAGAGCCTGCTTGGCAAGTTCGATCTCAAGTCGATCCTTGCCAAGAAGGAAAAGGGCAAGGTGAAGGAGAAGGCCCCGGCGTGATCCGGGCCTTCGCTTCCGGCCGGCAATCGTCCGGCCTCGTGTTTGAAAAGGCGGAGTAAAGGCGCATGAGCCTGCTGCAACTTTTGCTGATCGCCTGCGGCCTGATGGCCATGATGGTGCTTGGCTGGTCGGCACTGTCCGGCCCCAATCCGGCCAAGGAAAGCGCGCGCCGGCTGCAATCCGTGCGCTATCGCCATTCCGAAAGCACGACCGACCGGGTCGAGGCGCAGATGCGCAAGGCCATCGCCTCGCGCAAGCCGAAGATGCACAAGATCGCCGGTTCGGGATCGCGCATCGAGGCGCTGGCCCTGCGCCTGCACCGCACTGGCATGCCGTGGACGCTGCAGCAGTATTTTTACGCTTCGCTGGGCCTGGCCCTGGTCGTCACGGTGGTGGTCTATCTCAAGTCGCACGCCGCCATGCTCTCGCTTGGTGCCGGCCTGCTGCTGGGCGCCGGCCTGCCGCACATGGTCGTCGGCTTCATGATCAGCCGCCGCATCAATTCTTTCATCTCCAAGTTCCCCGACGGCATCGAACTGATCGTCCGCGGCCTGCGCTCGGGCCTTCCGGTGACCGAGACGCTGGCGGTGATCTCGGGCGAAATCCCCGGCCCGGTGGGCGAGGAATTCAAGCTCATCACCGAGCGTATCCGCATCGGCAAGACCATGGAGGATGCCCTCCAGGAAACCGCCGACCGCCTGGGCATCCCCGAGTTCCAGTTCTTCTGCATCACCCTTGCCATCCAGCGCGAGACCGGCGGCAACCTCGCCGAGACGCTCTCGAACCTGGCCGACGTGCTGCGCAAGCGCGCCCAGATGAAGCTGAAGATCAAGGCGATGAGCTCGGAATCCAAGGCTTCTGCCTACATCGTCGGCTCGCTGCCCTTCGTGGTCTTCACCCTGCTGTGGTGGATCAACCCCGACTACATCGGCAAGTTCTTCGCCGACGAGCGCCTGATGGTCGCCGGCCTGGGTGGCCTGGTGTGGATGGGCATCGGCGTGGGCATCATGGCCAAGATGGTCAGCTTCGAAATCTGAGCGAGGAAAGACGGCAACCATGTTGAAAACCCCGCCCGGACCCACAATCCTCGGCATCGACGTCATCTGGGTCGGTTCGATCCTGATGGCTGTCGCCGCGCTGGCCATGATCTTCGCGATCTATTCGGCCGTGACGATCCGCGATCCCATGGCCAAGCGCGTGAAGGCGCTGAACGAGCGGCGCGAGCAGCTCAAGGCCGGCATCGTCAAGGACACGTCCAAGCGCCGCCAGAGCCTGGTTCGCAAGAACCAGACGACCGAGAAGATGAAGGACACGCTGGACAAGCTGAAGGTCCTTCAGGACAGCCAGGTCCAGATCATCCAGCAGAAACTGGCGCAGGCCGGTATCCGCAAGAAGGAATGGGCCGTCGCGGTCATCTTCGCGCGCATGGTGCTGCCGATCGTGTTCGGCACGGCCGCGGCGCTGACCGTCTATGTTTTCAACGCCTTTCCGGACTGGACTCCGATCAAGAAGCTTGCCTTCTTCGCCGGTGCCCTGGGCCTTGGTTACAAGGGGCCGGAAATCTACCTGAAGAACATCATCCAGAAGCGCACCGACAAGATCCGCAAGGGCCTTCCCGATGCGCTCGACCTGCTCGTGATCTGCGCCGAGGCCGGTCTTACCGTGGACGCCGCATTCGGCCGTGTGGCCCGCGAACTGGGCCGCGCCTATCCCGAGCTGGGTGACGAGTTCACGCTGACCTCGATCGAGCTTTCGTTCCTTACCGAACGCCGCATGGCCTTTGAAAACCTCGCCTATCGCGTCGATCTCGACGCTGTGCGCGGGGTGGTAACGACGATGATCCAGACCGAGCGCTACGGCACCCCGCTGGCATCGGCGCTGCGCGTGCTCTCGGCCGAATTCCGCAACGAGCGCATGATGCGCGCCGAGGAAAAGGCAGCCCGCCTGCCCGCGATCATGACCGTGCCGCTGATCCTGTTCATTCTGCCGGTGCTGTTCATCGTCATCATCGGTCCGGCCGGCTGCGCCCTTATGGACGGCTTCAAGGGCCAGAACGGCGGATAAACTTTCGTCCGGGTCCGGAAGAAACGAGGGGCGGCTCCAAACGGGCCGCCCCTTTTCGCATCACGCGCAAACGCTGATCAGGCGAGCGGGACCACTTCCTGCTCGATCGCCCCGAAAATCGAATGGCCGGCAGCGTCGCGCATGTCGATCCGCACCCGGTCGCCATGGTGCATGAAGGGGGTCTTCGCCTCGCCAGTCAGGATGGTTTCGACCATGCGCTGTTCGGCAATGCACGAATAGCCGCGCCCGCCTTCGCTCACCGGCCGGCCGGGCGAACCATCGGCATCCCGGTTGGAAACCGTGCCCGATCCGATAATCGATCCCGCCCCCAGGTTCCGTGTCCTGGCGAGGTGGGCAATGAGCGTGCCGAAATCGAACGTCATCTCCTGCCCGGCATCGGCGCGGCCAAAAGGTTCGCCATTCAGATCGACCATCAAAACGCCCGAGAGCTTACCGTCCTTCCAGCCATCGCCAAGTTCATCGGGCGTAACGAATACCGGCGAAAACGCCGTCGCGGGCTTGGACTGGACGAAGCCGAAACCCTTGGCCAGTTCGCCGGGGATGAGGTTACGCAACGACACGTCGTTGACGAGCCCGACAAGCCGGACGGCTGCCAGCCCCTCCTCACGCGAGGCACCCTGCGGCAGGTCGCCGGTGACCACGCAGACCTCTGCCTCCATGTCACAGCCCCAGGCTTCGTCAGCAAGGACGATCGGGGAACGCGCGCCGCGAAGGTCATCGCTGCCGCCCTGGTACATCAGCGGATCGTGCCAGAAGCTGTCCGGAAGTTCCGCGCCGCGCGCCTTGCGCACCAGCACCACGTGATTGACATAGGCCGAACCATCGGCCCACTGGTAAGCGCGCGGCAACGGGGCAAGCGCCTCACGCTCGTGGAAACGCTCGCGCGGCACCGATCCGTGCGCAAGGTTTTCCGCAAGGGCGCGCAGCTGCGGCTCGAACCGCTCCCAGTCATCCAGCGCCGATTGCAGCGTGGCGGTTACGGTTGAGGCATCTGCATACCATGCAAGATCGGGCGAAACGACGACAAGCCGGCCATCGCGGCCCCCGGGCAGGCTGGCAAGTTTCATGCCTTCGGCCCCCTGTCGATCGCCACGACGCCATCGCGAATGCGGGCCAGCAACGCCTTCAGCGCCTCCTGTTCCCTGGGTTCGATATCGGCGAAGATGCGCTCGAAGATGTGGTAGGTCATCGGCATGACCTCGCTGTAGAGCTTGCGCCCCTCTTCCGTCAGTTCAAGGTGGTGTGAGCGGCCATCGCGCTGGTTGGGACTGCGCTCTACCAGGCCGCGCTCTTCAAGGACCTTGCAGGCGCGGTTGATGGCAACCTTGTCCATCACGGTGGATTGCACCATCTCGCGCTGGGTCATCGAACCGCCATCTCCCAACACGGCCATCACCCGCCATTCGGGGATGCGAAGGCCGAAGCGGACGCGATAATCGTCGGCTATTCGGCCGCTGACCGCGTTCGAGGTGATTGCCAGCAGGTATGGCAGGAAGTCGGTGAGCGGCGGAATTGGTCTGGCCATAGTGAAACTATTTCTAATGCAACCGGTTTGTCACGCAAGGGGATTCACGCAGGACGGATCGCCTCGGGCGCAGCCTGCGCCACGGCATCGATCGCCCGCATGGCGGCATCTATTCGCACCAGCCGGGGAAAGGCTTCCAGATCAAGCTTGTAGCGTCTGGCATTGTACAGTTGCGGCACCAGGAATACGTCCGCCAGTCCCGGACCGGCGCCACCAAGGAACCCCTCTACCGGTGCCTGCGCTTCCAGGGCGGCCACCCCTTCGCCGATCCAGTGGCGAATCCACGTTTCCACCGCTGCATCGTCCGCACCGAAATTGGCCCGCAGGTATTTCAGGACGCGCAGGTTCTGCAATGGCTGGACATCGGCCGCAATAATCTGGGTCAGCGCCAGCATTTGCGCGCGCTCAAGCGGATCGGCGGGGATCAGCCGGGGTTCGGGGAAGCGGCTGTCCAGCCAGTCGATAATCGCCAGGGACTGGGTAAGAACCTGTCCGTTCACTTCAAGCGCGGGCACCAGCCGTTGCGGATTGACCGTTGCATAGTCATCGCTGCGCTGCTCGCCAGCCAGCAGGTCAACCTCGACTCCGCGATAGTCCACGCCCTTGAGGTTCAGCGCGATCCGCACGCGATAGGCGGAAGATGACCGCCAGTAATCGTGCAGGACCAGTTCCGTCATCTCAGCACCCTTCCCGCCACGGCATCAAGCATGGCGACGAGCTTACCATCGCGAGCCGCGGGCGCCGTGACGACTGCCCCGTCAAGCGCCGTGTCAACCGCGCTGGGCGTCCGCTGTTCCGGCAGGGCCTCGACAAGCTTGCGCACGGCCTCGCGCGCAAGGGCGGCGTTGGCTTTCATCACGGCGAAAACCTCTGCCGCGCCCACCGCCTCGCCTTCGCGCCAGCAGTCATAGTCCGTAACCATGCCGAGCAGGGCATAGGGCAGTTCCGCCTCGCGGGCGAGGCGCACCTCGGGCATGGCGGTCATGCCGATCACGTGCGCACCCCATTGGCGGTACAGGGCGCTTTCGGCGCGAGTGGAGAATTGCGGTCCTTCGATGGTCACATAGCAGCCACCACGGTGCACTCTGCCGCCGGCCGCCTCTGCGGCATCTGCGGCGAGGCTCGAAAGCCGCGCGCAGACCGGATCCGCCAGCGAGACATGGGCAACCAGCCCCTCGCCGAAGAAGCTGCCTTTCCGGCCCTGCGTGCGGTCGATGAACTGGTCCACGGCAACGAAATGGCCGGGCGCCATGTCCTCATGCAGCGATCCGATGGCGGACAGTGCCAGCACGTCGGTCACGCCGCAGCGCTTCAGGACGTCGATATTGGCGCGATAATCGACTGCGGAGGGGGGCAGCCGATGGCCCTTCCCATGCCGCGCCAGGAAAGTGACCCGCCGTCCGGCAAGGCGGCCAGTAACGACGGGTCCGGAAGGTTTGCCAAAGGGGGAGGAAACCGGAATCTCCTGGGCGTCTTCAAGGTCCAGACCTTCGGCAAGGCCCGATCCGCCAATGACGCCGATATGCCAGTTCATCTTTGCACCAGGATCCCGGCCACGACGAAATCGTTGAGGTGGGTGCGATAGCGGTCCCGCAATGCCTCGTCGAGAACGTCGGTATCCGAACAGTACTTGAGCACCAGCCGGGCGGAAAAGAAGCGGTCGGCCGCGCCGATGACGGTGAAGTAGAACAGCTGCGGATCGACCGGACGGAACACGCCGGCGGCAACGCCCTCGCCGATCAGCTTTTCATAGGCATCGAGCAGCGGCCTGATCGTGGAATCCGCCAGCTTCTGGGCCTCGTCTGGTGCGCTTTCGCGGATCAGGCGCATCAGCAGGCGGTGGGTGTAGGGCGTGCGGAAGAAGTTATCGACCACGCCTTCCATGTGGATGCGCAGTTTGGTTTCGGGATCGAGATCCTTGCGCAGCAAGGCATCGACCGATTTGACGATGGCGACCCATTCGCGCTCGATCAGCGCCTTGAGCAGCCCCGCCTTGTTGCCGAAGTAATATTTGACCAGCGCCGAATTGAGGCCCGACTGCCGCGACAGGTCGGACAGCGAGATATCGACGATGTCGCCTTCGCGCATGATGGCGGAAGCCGTGTCGAGAAGCTGCGTGCGCGCACCCGCGGATGCGGCCAGTTCGCTCTTCTCGACCACGGCGTCCACCCGGAGCTCTTACTTCGGGCCCATGCGAATGCCGCCGTCCATGCGGACGTGTTCGGCATTGATGTAATCGTGCTCGATCAGGAACAGCGCGGTCTTGGCATATTCCTCCGGCTTGCCGAGGCGCTTGGGGAACGGCACTGCCGCCGCAAGCGCGATCTGCGCCGGTTCGGGCAGGCTCTTCATCATCGGGGTTTCGAAGATGCCGGGCAGGATCGTATTGACCCGCACGCCTTCGTTCATCAGGTCGCGCGCGATGGGCAGGGTCATGCCGAGCACGCCAGCCTTCGATGCGGTGTAGGCCGCCTGGCCGATCTGGCCATCCTGCGCCGCAACCGAAGCCGTATTGATGATCACGCCACGCTGGCCATCGGCATCGATCGGATCGGCGGTCAGCACGCCTTCGGTGAACTTGGCGATGCAGCGGAAGGTGCCGATGAGGTTGATGCCGATCACCTTCTCGAACGAATCCATCGGATAAGGCTTCACCGCGCCGGTTTCGCGATCACGGCCGACCGTCTTGATGGCGGTGGCGATGCCCGCGCAGTTGACCAGCACGCGTTCCTGTCCGTTGGCCGCACGGGCCTTGGCGAAACCGTCGACAACGCTCTGTTCGTCGGCAACGTTGACCTGGCAGAACACGCCGCCGATCTCGGCAGCGATTGCCTCGCCACGCTCGGCGTTCATGTCGAAAATGGCAACCTTCACGCCCTTGGCGGCAAGCGCCCGGGCAGTAGCTTCGCCGAGGCCGGAAGCGCCGCCGGTGACAACGGCGGAAATGGACGAATCGAGTTTCATTGGATCCCTCTTCATAGCCGCCTGCCAGGCGGATTAAGCGGCCAGTTAAGTCAGCCGGGGCAGAACGGTCAACCGGCAGGTGGCAGGTTAGCCACTTCCCGCTGCGGCGATCCACCTGGCTCAAAAGAAAACAGCCCCGCCGAAACGACGGGGCTGCTTCAATGCCTTGGTCAGGCGACCTGGATCAGAACTTCTTCTCAAGCGTGAAGAAGAACTCACGGCCATCATAGTCATAGCCGTTACCGATCGCGGTGTTGCCAATCGCGAGCACTTCGCTCGAGTCCACCAGCGGCGGACGCGTGTTGAAGATGTTGCTCACACCGACGCGAGCCGTCCACGAGTCGCTGCGGTAACGCAGCGAAGCGGTGTGGAGGAACTGGCGCTTGGCAAAACCGACGTCGCGGCAGAACACGTTGTCGCCAGGGACACGGCCGTTCGCGGTGAAGGTCTGGGTCGAGCTGCTGTAGGTACCCGAACCGTTGCCGAGGCAGGTATCGCCAGTCACACCGGTGGGACGCCCGTCCGGACCGCGACCGAAGACGTCGCTGAACGGATCGACGCCGTCCGGATCCTGGGCAACCGGGCCGATGTAGCGCGTTTCCCAGGTGAAGCGGAACTTGTCGATATCGGCGGTGAAGGTGGCGCGACCGGTCCACTTGGGCAGGCCGAACTCGCCAGCGTCGTCGTCGTAGGTTTCGACACCTACGTCATCCACGAAGGTATCGCTGCGCTCGATCAGGTGGTTGGCGCGCAGGTTCAGGCCGAGATCGATGTTCTTGCCGAACAGCTCGACTTCCTTCGAGAGCGAGGCGTTGATGTCGATACCGCGGACCCGTTCCTTGTTCAGGTTGATGAAGCCCGAGTTCAGTTCCGAGATCAGGAAGCGGCCGGCTGCGGTCGGATCAGTGACGATACGATCGCAGAACGGGCTGCGCTGACCATCATCGCGCGTGTAGCAGTCATTGATGATGAACTGCGACGACGGCTCGATGATCGAGTCCTTCAGCTTGATGTCGTAGTAGTTGAAGCCAACCGCCACGTCGAAGCCGTTGCCGAAGGTTTCCTCGAAAGCGAAACCGGCAGTCAGCGAGTTCGACGTTTCCGGCTTGATATCGAGGGTACCGCCGGTGGTGATTTCCACGCTGGAGGACTGGATGGTATTCAGGTTCTGCGGATCAATGCCGACGCGGGTCGGATCGCGGCCTTCACGACGGCAGTTGTCCAGCGTGGTCTGCTCGCGGGTATCGAGCGAGGCGTTGTAGACGTTGCCCACGAAGGCATCGGTCGGCACCGCGCAGGGATCGAACAGCGTGTTGAAGCCCGACTGACCCAGCAGGAAGTTCTCGCGCAGGTTCGGTGCACGGAACGAGCTGCCGTAGCTGAACTTCAGGCGCAGCTGGTTGATCGGCCGCCAGGTGGCCTTGATCGAGTAGGTGCCGTTGGTGCCGTAGAACTGGTCGTCCGTCAGGCGTCCCGAAACGTTGAAGTTAAGCTCGCGGATACCCGGAACGTCGGCGATCAGCGGAATATCGAGTTCGGCGAAGGCTTCCTTGGTGTTCTTGGCACCGACCGCGCCCGAATCCTGGAAGAAGCCGAAGAACAGGCCGTTCTTCGCGATATCGTCCGGACGCGAGTCGATCTTGTCGCGGCGCCATTCGGCACCGAGCACCACGCCGACATCGCCGGCAGGAAGCTTGAACAGGTCACCGGTGACGAAGCCCGAAAGCAGCGTCTGTTCGTAGACCGTGTTGAACACGCGGGTGCCGAACAGGTAGTTGCGTTCCGCCTGGGTGGCGAAGTCGCCGATTGCCGAGCCAAGCAGGCTGCCGGCAAGCATGTTCACGGGAACGCAGCCCTGTGCCAGGTCGGCCATGGCCTTGCTGGGATTGGCGAGGCCGGCGACGTTGCAGACGCCGATGACCTGGGTGTCGCCAAAGCGGGCATAGGGTTCGAAGTTCGGATCGTAATCGTCGGCGATGCCGTCGCCGTTGTTATCGACGATACCGTCACCGTTGTAATCCGCGGTGGGATCCATGCCGAGCGCCAGGGCCAGCTTGTCCTCGCGGATACCGTAGCGAACCGAACGACCGACCGCACGCGAATAGGTGCCGGCAAGTTCGAAGCTCCAGCTCGGCGCGATGAACGGCAGGTTGCCGCGCAGGCCAAGGACGCCACGGTACTGCTCCTGCTTCACGTCGGTGCCGTTGCGATCGCCGCGAACCGCGACGATCGGCTGCACGGGCAGCGAGAAGCCGGTCGAGAGACCGCGGTTGTTCAGCGTGTTGTCCGCAGCGCGGCAGTCAACGCCCGAACCGCCGTGCTGGGTACGGAAGCAGGGGTTGAACGGGTTGATGTCCGGCAGGTACGGGAACAGCTGCGGTGTGCCGGTATTGTCAGCAAAGATTTCTGCGCGGCTGTAGTTCGCCTCGAAGAAGGTGGTGAGGTTCGCTTCGCCCGGGAAGGTGTACTCACCCACCGCCATGACGTTGAACAGCTTCTGCTGGCTCAGGAAGACCTGGTCGAGGTCAGCCGCATTGGTGTTCACGTCCTGGAAGTCGACGTCGCGCTTGCCATCGCCATTGAGGTCGAGGTCGCGACCGGCGGCGTTGGTCGATTCCGAGAAGTTCGGAATGGCCAGGTTGGCTGCCGAACCGGGCTTGTAATAGACCGAACCCAGGTTGGTCAGCGGGATGAAGATACGGCCGCTGATGCCGGTGACCTTGCACTCGCTTTCCTTCACCGTCACGCCAGGGGTGCGGTTGCGCACTGCGGCATTGTCGGCGAGGCCAAGCGTGCGGATTTCGCCGGTGTTGGTGATTTCGTAGTTACGGTCGCAGCCGCTGAAGAAATCGCGGTCGTTCAGGCGGACGGTATCGCGATAGTCGTATTCCGCGCCGATACCGATGAAGCCGTTGTTGAAGTTCTTACCCCAGGAACCGCTGATCGTGTAGTCGTCGCCGCCACCCTGCGGGTTGGCATTGCCACGGGCGAACAGCTCAAGCCCGTTGAAACGCTTCTTGAGGATGACGTTGCCGACGCCAGCGATAGCGTCCGAACCATAGACCGACGATGCACCGTCAAGCAGCAGTTCGTAACGTTCGATCAGCGAACCCGGCAGCAGGTTGAGCGACGGATTGGTCGGCGCGCCTTCCACGCCGGCCGGTGCCATGCGGCGACCGTTGATCAGCAGCAGGGTACGGTCGGCACCGAGGCCGCGCAGGTTGATGGTGGTCGAACCCGGACCGTTGTTCAGCACGAAGCCGCCGAAGGTGGCGTCGATCTGCTGGCCGGCCGAAGCTTCGGAGCGCTGGAGGATCTGGGTCGGGTCAAACTGGCCCACGTCCTGCGTCGCGTCGGTTTCGAGAACCTGCAGCGGCGAAGGGCTGGAATAGGTGTCGCGCTTGATGCGCGAACCGGTGACGAGGATTTCGCCGTTCGCACAACCATCGGGCAGAGTGCCATCGGCTTGCGGCGTGCAGTCCGGTTCCTGGCTTTGCGCTGGCGCCTGAGCGGCGGCATCCTGTGCCCAGCCGGGCGTCGCAACAAGCATGGCAATGGCGGAGGCGGAAAAAGCCAGCGCCTTCACAGAAGAAGTACGAATAGTCCCCATGACAACTCCAGTCACAAATCACGGGACTGGAAAACGGACAGATCGAAGTTCTCGCGCCCCGTGCGCAAACCCGCTCAACCGTTTTGCTAGGTATCCAGCCCCTGTTGATTCCGCCAACCTGCAATAGCCCTAGGGGCTTGTCAAAGCCGGGAATGCGACTTTAGCGCCCGATATAGTACCAAATGACACTTTTTTGGCAGCTGTGGCCTGAATCACACAGGGAGGGGCACGGATCGCTCCGGCACCCCTCCCTGCAGAGGTTTTTCGGGGGTCAGGCGACAGCTATGGACAGCGCCCCGTCACCCTCGTCGATCGTCACGGTCGCACCATCGGGAATCTCGCCGCCCAGCAGCTTTTCGGCCAGCGGATCCTGCAGGTAGCGCTGAACCGCGCGCTTGAGCGGGCGGGCGCCATAGACCGGATCATAACCCACCCGGCCCAGCCAGCGCTTGGCAGCATCGCTGAGATCCAGCGTGATCTTGCGATCCTTGAGCAGCTTCGCCACCCGTGCCACCTGGATCTCCACGATCGGCGCCATGTGTTCCTGGCCAAGGCGATGGAACAGGATGATCTCGTCCAGACGGTTGAGGAATTCGGGGCGGAAGTGGCCGCGCACGATTTCCATCACCTGCGGCTCGACGCTCTCGACTGACTGACCATCCTCGAGGTTGGCGAGGTATTGGCTGCCGAGGTTCGAGGTCAGGATGATCAGCGTGTTGGTAAAGTCCACCACGCGGCCTTGTCCATCGGTCAGGCGGCCATCGTCGAGCACCTGCAGCAGCACGTTGAACACGTCCGCATGGGCCTTTTCCACCTCGTCGAACAGCACGACCTGATAGGGCCGCCGCCGCACGGCTTCGGTCAGCACGCCGCCCTCGTCATAGCCGACATAGCCCGGAGGCGCGCCGATCAGGCGGCTGACCGAGTGCTTCTCCATGAATTCCGACATGTCGATGCGGACCATGGCGCTGTCATCGTCGAACAGGAAACCGGCCAGGGCCTTGGTCAGTTCGGTCTTGCCGACGCCCGTGGGCCCGAGGAACAGGAACGAGCCGAGCGGACGGTTGGGGTCCTGCAGCCCGGCACGGGCGCGCCGCACAGCCTTGGAAACGGCGACAACCGCGTCGTGCTGGCCGATCACCCGCTTGCCGATGACCTCTTCCATCTTGAGCAGCTTTTCGCGCTCGCCCTCCATCATCTTGTCGACGGGGACGCCAGTCCAGCGGCTGACGACAGAGGCAATGTCCTCCGCCGTCACTTCCTCGCGCAACAAGGCATTGTCGGACTGCCCGGCCGCCTCGGCGAGTTGCTTTTCCAGCGCCGGGATCGTGCCGTAGGAAAGCTCGCCCGCTTTCGCGAGGTCGCCGGTCCGCTGGGCCTGCTCCAGCTCGATGCGCGCGGCATCCAGCTGTTCCTTGATCTTTCCCTCGGCTGCGATCTTGTCGCGCTCGTTCTGCCAGCGGGTGGTCAGCTCGGCGGACTGCTGCTCAAGGTTGGCCAGTTCATCGCGCAGCGCCGCCAGCCGGTCCTTGCTCGGCTGGTCGGTCTCCTTGGCAAGCGCCATTTCCTCGATCTTGAGCTGGATGATGCGCCGGTCGAGCCCCTCGATCTCCTCGGGCTTGCTTTCCACCTCCATGCGGATTCGGCTGGCCGCCTCGTCCATAAGGTCGATCGCCTTGTCCGGGAGGAAGCGGTCGGAGATGTAGCGGTTGGAAAGCGTCGCGGCGGCAACGATGGCATTATCGGCAATGCGCACGCCGTGGTGCACCTCGTACTTGTCCTTGATGCCGCGCAGGATCGAGATCGTGTCCTCGACCGTCGGTTCACCGACAAACACCGGCTGGAAACGACGCTGAAGCGCCGGGTCCTTCTCGACATACTTCTGGTATTCGTCGAGCGTGGTCGCGCCGATGCAGTGCAGTTCGCCGCGGGCCAGTGCGGGCTTCAGCAGGTTGCCTGCGTCCATCGCGCCCTCGCTCTTGCCGGCACCGATCAGCGTATGCATCTCGTCGATGAACAGGATGATGTCGCCTTCGGCGCCCTTCACCTCGTCAAGCACCGACTTGAGCCGTTCCTCGAACTCGCCGCGATACTTGGCCCCGGCAATCAGCGCGCCCATGTCGAGCGCCATCAGGCGGCGGTCCTTCAGGCTGTCGGGCACGTCGCCATTGGCGATGCGCAGCGCAAGGCCCTCGGCGATGGCCGTCTTGCCGACGCCAGGCTCGCCGATCAGCGCCGGGTTGTTCTTGGTGCGGCGGGCGAGGATCTGCACGGTGCGGCGGATTTCCTCGTCGCGACCGATCACCGGGTCGAGCTTGCCGTCACGCGCCGCTTGCGTCAGGTCGCGGGCGAACTTCTCGAGCGCCTGGTAAGTGTCTTCCGAAGAAGCCGAGTCGGCCTTCTTGCCGCCGCGCAGCGCGGTGATCGCTGCCTCCAGCCCTTGCGGCGTCAGCCCGGCAGCCTTCAGCGCCTGCCCTGCCGCCGTAGTGGTCGCCAGCGCCAGGCCCAGCAGCATGCGCTCGACCGTGACATAGCTGTCGCCGGACTTGGTCGCGGCCTGTTCGGCCTGATCGAGCACGCGCACCAGATCGTTGTCGATGCCGGGCGATTGCTGCGCGCCGGAACCGGTCACGCCCGCGATCTTGCCCAGCGCCTTGTCGGTTTCGGCAAGGGCGGTCCGGGCATCGCCCCCGGCACGCTGGATCAGGCCGGAGGCCATGCCTTCGGAATCTTCCAGCAAGGCCTTCAGCAGGTGTTCAGGTGAAATGCGCTGATGGTTGAGACGGATGGCAACCGTCTGTGCCGATTGGAGAAATCCCTTGGCGCGATCGGTAAACTTTTCGAGGTTCATGGGTGTATCAGCCTCCTGTTACACCGAGAGATAGTGTGGCATTGTGGCAACACAAGAGGGTGTAGCAGGCAAAATGCATAGCGGCATTGAGGCTGGTCAACTCGGCTGGCGCAATGCAGGCTCATT
The DNA here is from genome assembly GCF_002855555.1 of Novosphingobium sp. TH158. Classification (NCBI taxonomy): domain Bacteria; kingdom Pseudomonadati; phylum Pseudomonadota; class Alphaproteobacteria; order Sphingomonadales; family Sphingomonadaceae; genus Novosphingobium; species Novosphingobium sp. TH158. The sequence goes on from NZ_PKRT01000002.1 coordinate 225,358, forward strand.
GCCGGGACACAGGAAGGGGACAATCATGCGACTGACACGGTTTGCGCTTCTGGCCGGAATGGCCCTGCTACCCGCCAGCGCTCCGGCGCAGAACGCGGCCCAGCCCGCCCGGTCGGCACAGGGCGATGTCTCGGTCACCATCTACAACAATAACCTCGCGCTGGTGCAGGACGTGCGGCAGGTTTCGCTGCCCAATGGCCGCAGCCGGCAGGAATTTCCCGACGTTTCCGCCATGATCCGGGCCGAGACGGTGACGCTTTCCGGCGAGGGCTTCGGCATTGTCGAACAGAACTTCGACTATGACCTGCTTACCCCCGCCGCGCTGATGGAAAAAGCCGTGGGCCAGACGATTACGCTGGTCCGCACTAATCCCGCAACCGGGGCGGAAACCCGCGAGCGGGCGCAGGTGATGGCGGCAAACGGCGGCGTCGTGCTCAAGATCGGTGAACGGATCGAGGTGCTGCGTGACGATGGCCTGCCGGTGCGGGTGATCTTCGATGCCATCCCGCCCAACCTGCGCGCCCGCCCGACCCTTTCGGTGACGATGGATGCCAAGTCTGCCGGTCCGCGACCGCTGACCCTTTCCTACCTGACCCCCGGAATGAGCTGGAAAGCCGATTACGTAACGCTGTTCGATGAGAAGGCCGGCAAGATCGACGTCCAGGGCTGGGTCACGCTGACCAACAATACCGGCACCACCTTTACCAATGCCAATGTGCTGATGGTCGCGGGGTCGGTCGGCCAGGTCAACCAGTATGGCGGGTATAACGGTGGTTACAACCCGCGCCCCGTTCCGCGCGGCAACCGCCCCGGCAGCGAAAGCGGGGGGCAGCAGATGGGCGATTTCCATGTCTACCCCATCGCTGGCCGCACCACGATCGCCAATGCCCAGACCAAGCAGGTCAGCTTCCTCGACGTATCGGGCGTACCCGCGCGCAAGGGCTATGAATATACCAACGAATGGATGGGCGCCGAAGGAGAGGCGGTAAGCGCCAGTTCGATCCTCAAGTTTTCGAATGCCCGCTCCGGCGGCGTCGGCGCGGCGCTTCCGGCAGGAACGGTGCGTGTCTACATGCGCGATTCGAAGGGACAGGCGCAGTTCATCGGCGAAAGCGGGATCGACCACACACCCGGCGGCTCGAACCTGGCGCTGCGTACCGGCGAAGCCTTTGACGTGAAGGTCCAGCCCGTGGTCGAAAAGCGCGAGGAAATCACGCTCGACGAATGGGAGAAGTTCGCGCGCTACAAGGTCACGTACCCCGACGGTACGGTGAAGGAAGTCGTCGCCGAACGACCGAAGAAATATTACCGCACACAGATGCGCTACATCGTCACCAACGCGCGCGACGTGCCGGTTACGGTTGATGTCGCCCAGTCGGGGCTTGGCCGCTGGTGGTGGTGGCGCGATGTGCGCGTACCGCAGGAATCGCTCCCCGGCGTGCAGGACAGTGCCGATACCCGCCGCTGGGAAGTGCCGGTGCCTGCCAACGGCAAGACCGAGCTCACGGTTACCTTCCTGACTCCCTGGTAAGGAGGTGCCCTTGCGCCGCCTGATCGCCCTGTTTGCCGCGTTGCTGCCCGCCGCTGCGCTGGCCGAGCGCCCGGTGGTCGCCTCTGCCGCTCCCGGCCAGGTAGCGGTCACGATCTATCGCGATCCGCAACGCGCTCCGGGCAAGGCCATCTACAAGGCGCGGCCGGGCGCTTTCGCCCTGATCGCAGAAACCCGCGAGGTAGACCTGCCGCCAGGTGAAGTGGTGCTGCGCTTCGAAGGCGTGGCCGGCGGCATCGTGCCGCAATCGGCCATCCTGTTCGGCACCGGCCCGCGCGAGAAAAACCGCGATGCCGCCCTGCTTTCGCAGAAGGGGCTGGTCGACGCGTTTACCGGGCAGTCGGTGATCCTGCGCCGCACCGATCCGGCAACCGGCAAGGTGAGCGAAGAGCACGCAACTGTCCGCTCGGCCGCCCAACGGCTGGTCGTCACGACATCGGCGGGCAGCGAGGCGGTCTATTGCAGCGGGCTCAACCAGACGCTGCTCTATCCCGAAGCGCCGGCAACGCTCTCTGCCAAGCCGGTACTGACCATGACCACGAAGGACCAGCCGGGCGGCAGGACCACGGTGACGCTGGCCTATATCGCCACGGGTTTCGACTGGGACGCGACCTATGTCGCGACACTGGCCGAGGACGGCAAGTCGATGGCGCTGCTTTCCTGGCTGACCATGGCAAGTGGTGACGAGACGAGCTTTCCCGACGCCGCGACCAGTGCGGTTGCCGGCGAGATCGCCCGTTCCGAGGAGACCCGCGACGATACCAGCGATCGGCTGAAGAACGAGGCGCGCTGGCTCAACAAGTGGGCAGACTGCTGGCCCGCCGGGCGAACCCACCAGATATCTTTGCGCGGCGTGCCTCTGCCACCTCCGCCGCCGCCGGGCGCGCCGATGATGGCCATGTCGCCTCCCATGGAACGCGACATCGTGGTAAGTGGCATGCGGAAAGTGGCAAGAGCGCAGAACGTGGCCCTGGCAGTCACCGCGAAGTCTGAATCGCTGGGCGATCTCAAGCTCTACCGCATCCCGATCCCGGTCACCGTCGCGGCAAGGTCGCAAAAGCAGGTCGCCTTCCTCAACGCTCCGCGCGTCCGCGGAGAACTGGTCTATCGCAGCAAGGTCTACGGCGCGCCGGAAGACCCGCAGATGCTGTTCCGCTTCCGCAACCGCAAGGACCAGGGCCTTGGCGATCCGCTACCGGCCGGCAAGGTGGTGGTCTATCAGGACGGAGATTTCGGCCGGCAGGTCGTCGGCGAAACCTCGACCGGCAACAAGGCGGTGGACGAGGAAGTGGAGTTCGTTTTCGGCGAGCCGACCGGCGTGACGGTCGAGAACCAGGAACTGGCGGACAAGGCGAAGCGCAGCTGGACCCATACGGTTACCCTGCGCAACGCCAATCCCTTCGCCATCCGTTACGAGATGGAATTCCCCGCCGGCGACAACCGGACGTACACCGGCCTGCCGGGGAAACTGATCCGCAAGCCCGGCAAGCAGATTTGGGCCATGACGCTTGCCCCCGGCAGCGAGACGAAACTGGTCTGGCGCTCGGCCGAAGTCGCCGGCGAATAGGCCCGCCTCAGTTCCCCAGAACGCCCTTCAGCAAGCCTCCCGCCTTGCCCAGCGGGTCGCTGCGCAGCTTGCCTTCCTCACCCGCGATATAGCGGAAGATGCCGTTGAGCGCCTGGTCGGTCACCGAATTGCCGAGCTTGTCGCGCGAAAGGCCTGCGGCACGAACGAGCGAATTGCTCCTCGCCAGCTTGTCCACCGCACCGAAGGCGCCCACCTTGACCAGGGCGGCATCGACCAGCGGACGGAACTTGCCCTTCAGCACCTCGCCCGACGAGCGGCGCAGATACTGGGTAGCGCCGTCGTTCTGCCCGACGATTCCCGGAACATCGGACAGCTTCAGCTGGTCTATCGCAGCGCGGAACACCGGCTTTGCCTCTTTCGCTGCCAGCCCGGCGGCATCGTTGAGCTTGCGCGTTATCCCGTCAGACAGGCCAAGCTTCTCTGCACCGCCCAGCAGCTTGCCGATGGTGCCCCCTGCCCCGCCAACCAGCGGCAGCATGATGCGGATGGCCGGATCGGCATAGAACGCCCCCGGCGTCGCAAGCTTGTCGAGCGCGGAATCGCTTGCCTTGCCGAGCAAGGACGAAAGGCCCGAGCCGACGCCAAGGTTGCCCAGCACCTGCGCCCGCGCCGTCAGCGGCAGCAGCATGACCCCTGTGCCGAGCGCTGCGACAACGGCGCGGCGATCCAGAATTGCCTTCGTGTCCATGGAAATACGACCCTCCACCGTCACCTTGGAGAGTTTCACGATTGCCGCCGCATTTCAATCGCCTGTTGCAAACTGTTACATCGCGGCATGGGCGCGGTGCCGCGCCCTCCACGCCCATCGGACACAGACGTAACTCGTCGAAACTTCGACACAACGGGCTGGCCCTTGCTCGCGCGCGCGCTAAGGTAAGCTGATGAAATTCCCGCATCCCGGAGTGCCCATGCGCCGTTTCCTCGTTCCCTCGCTGTTTGCCCTTGCCCTGTCCGCCTGCGCCAACCAGGCGCAGCGCCCGGCGGCTTCCGCACCGCCGCCTGCACCGGCTGTTCCATTCGTGGAACCCGCAGCGCAGCCCGCGCCACTGTCGCAACTGGTCAAGGCGGTGGACATTCCCTACGAGGAATTCACCCTGGCAAACGGCCTGCGCGTGCTTGTCCATACCGACCGCAAGGCCCCGATCGTCGGCGTGACGACCTACTACCGCGTCGGCTCCAAGCACGAACCGAAGGGCAAGACCGGGTTTGCCCACCTGTATGAGCACATCTTCTTCGGCGGATCGGAAAACGTCGAGAACTTCGACGTGCCGCTCGAGGCCGCGGGATCGACCAGCACCAACGGCTCCACCTGGTACGATCGCACCAATTATGTCGAGACCGTGCCCACCGGCGCGCTTGACCTTGCGCTGTTCATGGAGAGCGACCGCATGGGCCACCTGCTGGGCGCGGTGACGCAGGACAAGCTCGATAAGCAGCGCGGCGTTGTCCAGAACGAAAAGCGCCAGCGTGACAACCAGCCCTATGGCCTGGCCGACTACCTTGTCGGCGATGGCCTGCTGCCGGTCGGCCATCCCTATCGCCATTCGACGATCGGCTCGATGGCAGACCTCGATGCCGCGACTCTTTCCGACGTGCGCCAGTGGTTCAAGGACAATTACGGCCCTAACAACGTAGTCCTGGCGCTTTCGGGCGACATTGATGCGAAGACGGCGCGGCCGCTGGTGGAAAAGTGGTTCGGCTCGATCCCGCGCGGGCCGGAAGCGCCGCGTGTCGATGCCGGCCCGGTGACGCTTCCCGCAGCCGTTACCCGCGACATGACCGATCAGGTGCCGACCCTGCGGCTGACCCGCAACTGGACCGGGCCGGGCCTGAACGAGGAAGAGTCGGTCGCGCTCTCGGTCGGCCTCGATATCCTGGGTGGCCTGTCCAGCTCGCGGCTGGACAATGCGCTGGTGCGCGGCAGCCAGCAGGCGGTTTCGGTCAGCGCCAGCGCGCAGCAGCATGAACAGCTCAGCTTCATCGAGGCGCGAATGGACGTGAAGCCCGGCGTGGATCGCGCCGCCGCCGAAAAGGCCTTTGACGAAGTCATCGCAAAGTTCATCGCCGAAGGTCCGACCGAGGACGAAGTGCGCCGCTCCGCCACGCGTTCCGTCAGCTCGCAACTGAGCGCGCTTGAGGTGGTCGGCGATTTCGGCGGCAAGGGCTCGACCCTTGCCGAAGGCGCGCTCTATGCCAACGACCCGGCAAAGTACAAAAAGGACTTCGAAGCGCTTGCCGCGCTGACGCCGGAAAAGGTGCGAGCGGCTGTCGCCAAGTGGCTCTCGCGTCCGACACTGGCGGTAAACGTCGTGCCGGGCCAGCGCACCGAAAAGGGCGACACCATGGGCGGATGGGGTGATGAAGCCACCAGCCCGGCACGCGCCAAGGACCCGAAGAAGCCGGTCCCGCCCATCGCGAAGTCTGCCCCGCGCACGGCCCCGCCGGTTGCCCCCGTCGGCGACCTGGCCTTCCCCGCCGTCGAGCGCGCCACCCTTTCGAACGGAATCCCCGTCGCGCTGGCGCGTCGCACGGCGGTGCCGAAGGTGGTGGTAAGCCTTGATATCGATGCCGGCACCAGTGCCGACCTGCTCGATACGCCGGGCACCCAGTCGCTCATGCTGTCGCTGCTCGATGAAGGCACGCGCACGCGCAGCTCGGTCCAGATTGCCGAGGAGCAGGAGCGCCTGGGCGCGACGATCTCGGCCGGGGCACGGCTCGACAGTTCCTCGGTCGTGCTCGATGCGCTGAGCGCCAACCTTGCGCCTTCGCTGGCCTTGATGGCCGACGTCACGCTCAACCCCGCATTCGCTCCGGGCGAGGTCGCCCGCGTGAAGACGCAGCAACTGGCGCGTCTGGCGCAGGTAAAGGCCAATCCTTCGGCCCTTGCCGGACGCAGCCTTTCGCCCCTGCTGTTCGGACCGGCCCACCCCTATGGCCTGCCCGGCGACGGACTGGGCGAGACGGAGACCGTTTCCGCCCTCACCCCCCAGGCACTCGCCGCTGCGCACGGCAAGTGGTTCCGCCCCGATCTCGCCCGGATCACCGTAGTGGGCGACATTACGATGGACCAGTTGAAGCCGATGCTGGAAAAGGCATTCGGCGGCTGGGCCGTGCCTGCTACTGCCGCCCCGAAGAAGCCGCTTTCCGCGCCGGTGCCCGCGCCCAATCCGCGCATCGTCCTGATCGACCGGCCCAATTCGCCGCAGTCGGTGATCGTTGGCGGACGGGTCCTTCCGATTACCGGGCGTGACCAGGACAAGGAAGCGCTGGACCTTGCCAACGAAGTGCTCGGCAACGGCTTCCTCAGCCGTCTCAACCTCGACCTGCGCGAGGACAAGGGCTGGTCCTATGGCGTGCGCTCTGCCGTCGCCAGCCCGCTGGGGCCACGCAGCTTCACCATCTCAGCCCCGGTCCAGGCCGACCGCACGGGTGATTCGATTCGCCTGCTGCTGGACAACATGGTCGCCTTCCCGGGCAAGAAACCGGTCGATCCGATCGAATACAACCGCGTGACGGACGGAAATATTCGCGGGCTGCCCAACCGCTTCCAGACCAATGGGCAGGTCCTCTCCGCCGTTGTCGGCAATGATCGCCTGGGTCGCCCGGACAATTACTATGCCACCCTGCCCACCCGTTACCGGGCAATTGACGCTACGGCACTCAACAACGCCGCCAAGACGTTCCTCCAGCCGGAAGGACTGGTCTTCGTCGTGGTCGGCGATCGCAAGGTGGTCGAGCCGCAGCTCAAGTCGCTGGGCATGCCGGTGGAACTGCGCGAAGCGCCGAAACAGGGCAATTGACAGCCGGCACGAAAGGCCGTTGAACCCCGCCAGAAACCCTTTTTGAAGGAGAGCATGATGTCTGTTGCCGGCACTTACGAAGTCAACGTCAAGACGCCCATGGGCGATCAGGCCGGGACGTTCACCGTCGTCGTCGATGGTGACAGCTTCACCGGTTCGATGGCCGGCGGCATGGGCGCGATGGAAGTGGCCAACGGCAAGGTCGATGGCAACACGCTGACCTGGTCCATGGACATGAAGGTGCCGATGCCGATGACGCTGGAATGCACCGCCACGGTCGATGGCGATGCGATCAACGGTGACGTCAAGGCTGGTGTCTTCGGCTCGATGCCGCTTTCGGGCAAGCGCGCCGCCTGATCCGGAACCAATGCAGAAGCCCGCGTGCGGTATCCCGCGCGCGGGCTTTTTGCTGCCTAATCGAACGCCGGCCCTGCGGCCCAGAGCATGGCATCGTCGCGTGCCACCACGGCCAGGGCAAGCCCGGCTTGCCGGGCCCGACGAACGGCAAGGTCCGTTGGCGCCGAGATAGCGACGAGCAAGGGGCAACGGGCCCGCACGGCCTTCTCCACCAGTTCATAGGATGCCCGCGAAGTCACGGCCATAAAGCCCTGATTTGCCGCCATTTCCTGACGGACGAGCGCACCGATGACCTTGTCCAGCGCATTGTGCCGGCCAACGTCTTCGCGCAGGACCAGCACCTGCCCTTCCCGGTCGCAAAATGCCGCAGCATGCGTTGCCGCAGTTGCATTGCCCAAGGCCTGAGCAGCGCGCATGGCCATCAGCGCATGCCGGATAGCCTCACCTTGCGGCAATGGTGCGGGCGGCATCGGCTCAAGCGGGCGCAGGGCCAGTTCGATGCTTTCGATGCCGCAGATGCCGCAGGAACTGTCACCCAGCCGGCGCCGCGCCCGCTCCAGCACCGGCTCTGCGCGGTGGGGCGGCAGGGTGACGCGGGCGATGAAGCCCTGCCCCTCAACTTCGTGCAAACCGACCGGCCCGATCTCTTCTGCCCAGGCAAGTCCTTCGGAGAGCAGGAAGCCGATGACGAAGTCTTCCAGATCGCAGGGCGTCGCCATCATCACGGCATAGGCCACGCCGTTGATCTCGATCGCGACTGGCGCTTCGATGGCGATGGCCCGGTCTTCCGGCACCAGCGACTGGGCATAGTCGCTGCGCAGGACGGGCATCGTCACAGTGCCCGCTGGCGAGGGGCGCATTCGCTTCATACCTGCGGGTATGGCACAGCGGCGCTACAGGGCAACCGCAAGCGAGGGGCTCGCCCCGGCCGGATTCAGCACCTCGCCAATCACCGCCGCGCCAGCATGACCGTGCCGCTGGAAACAGCCGAGCACCTGATCGAGCGCATCGGGCGAACAGGAAACCAACAGGCCGCCCGACGTCTGCGGATCAGTGATCAATGCCCGGTCCTCGACAGAAAAATCATCCGGTAGAATGACCTGTGACTGATAGCTCATCCAGTTCCTGTTGGATGCCCCGGTCACGAACCCGGCCCCGGCAAGGCCCCTGACCCCGCGAAGCAACGGCACTTGCCGCCAGTCGATCGCAATGTCGCAGCCGCTTCCCCGCGCCATTTCCAGCGCATGCCCGGCAAGGCCGAAACCGGTAACATCGGTCATGGCCTGCACGCCTTCGATTGCCGCAAGCTCCGGCCCGGGGCTGTTAAGGCGCGTCGTGCTCTCGATCATCTCCGCATACCCGGCGGGGTCAAGCGCCCCCTTCTTCAGCGCCGCCGAGAGCACGCCGACACCCAGGGGCTTGCCGAGCACAAGGACGTCCCCCGGCCGCGCCCCGCGATTGGTCAGCACGCGGTCGGGATGGACCACGCCGATGGCAACAAGACCGTAGATCGCCTCAACCGAGTCAATCGAATGTCCGCCGGCGACCGGGATGCCAGCCGCTGCCGCTGCCGCCGCCCCGCCCTCCAGGATGCGGCCGATGGTTTGCGGGCTGAGAACATTGATCGGCATGCCGACCAGCGCCAGGGCCATGATCGGCCTGCCGCCCATGGCATAGACATCGCTGATCGCATTTGTCGCGGCAATGCGGCCGAAATCGTGCGGGTCATCGACGATTGGCATGAAGAAATCGGTGGTGGCAACAATCGCCAGATCGTCCGCCACGCGATAGACGGCGGCATCATCGCTCGTCTCGATTCCGACCAGCAATTCCGCGGGCAAAGGCAAACCTGAAGTGGACTTGAGGATTTCCGAAAGCACCCCGGGCGCAATCTTGCAGCCGCAGCCGCCGCCGTGGCTGAGCGAAGTGAGGCGGGGTTCATCAGACATCAAAGCAGTTCCAGTTGTTCAAGAAATCCAGCCTCGTCATCAAGGCAGCGCAGGTCGAGCAGCAGGGCACCGTCGTGAATCCGGCCGATGACCGGCACTGGCAGCGCGCGGAACCGGGCAGCGAGTTTTTCAAGCGCCCGTCCCGGCTTGCCCTGCGGGCGCATGGCGAGAGCGAGTGAAGGAATGGCCCTGTCAGGCAACGATCCCGACCCCGCCTGGGCCGTGCTGGTGACTGTGCGAACCTTCCAGTCCTCGCCCAGAGCCGCCGCGAGGCAGGGTCCGATGCGCTGTCCCAGCGCCTCCATCTCCTCAAGTGGCCGGGTCAGCGCGCGGAGTGCGGGAAGGTCGCGCGCCAGCAGGTCCGGCTTGCGATAGGCCAGCAGCGTTGCTTCAAGCGCGGCAAGGGTGATCTTGCCCACGCGAAGCGCGCGCTTGAGCGGGTGGCGGCGGATCCTGGCGATAAGGTCCTTGCGCCCGACGATCAGGCCTGCCTGTGGCCCGCCGAGCAACTTGTCGCTGCTGAAGGTAACCACGTCGACCCCGGCGGCGATGCAGTCGCGCACGACAGGCTCCTTGGGCAAGCCGAGTTCGGTCATGTCAATGAGGCTGCCCGCGCCAAGGTCTTCGATGAACGGCAGGTCGTGCGCATGGGCAATGGCGGCCACTTCGGCCTGCGCCACTTCGGCGGTGAAGCCGGAGATCCGGTAATTGCTGGCGTGGACCTTCATCAGCGCCGCTGTGCGCGGGCCGATCGCCTGTTCGAAATCGCGGGCGTGGGTGCGGTTGGTCGTGCCGACTTCCACCAGCCGGACATTTGCCGCGCGCATCACGTCGGGAATGCGGAAGGCTCCGCCGATCTCCACCAGTTCGCCCCGGCTGACCACCACTTCGCGCCGCGCCGCAAGGGCCGCCAGCACCAGCAGCACGGCCGCGGCGTTGTTGTTGACCACTGTCGCCGCTTCCGCCCCGGTCAGTTCGCAGAGCAGGCCTTCGACAACTGTGTCGCGATCTCCCCTGCTCCCACCGGCAAGGTCAAATTCAAGCGCGCAGGGCGCCCGCATCGCCAGGTCAGCTGCCGCGACCGCCGCCTCGGAAAGGACCGCGCGGCCAAGGTTGGTGTGCAGCACCGTGCCGGTGAGGTTGAATACCCGGCGCAGGCTGGATTGCGCGCGCGATGCCAGCTCTTCGCAGACCTTTGAGGCAAGGCCTGCGGGATCCGGCACATCACAGGCCGGGTCAGCCCGGTAACCGGCAAGGACCGTGCGCACGGCCTGCGCCGTCGCCGCATGGCCGTGCTCGGCCCGCGCCGCAGCAAGCTCTGGCAGGCGCAACAGGGCATCGACGGAGGGCAGGCGGCGCATCGCGGCTTTGGGGACGATTTCATCGCCCGGCGCAAGCGCAAAGTCGAATGGACGCACCGCAGCCGCGAATTCGACGATCCGCCCTTGCGAGGTAAGGCATTCTTGCGCCAAGTCGCTTGCAGAGAAAATCGTGTTGGGGAGAATTTCCGGTGACCAGCCCTAAGGCCGCGGTAACGCTTCCCCAGCTCCTGCGCGCCAGCGCCGCTGCCTATGGCGATGCCGTGGCTGTCCGCGCCGAAGGCACCGACGGGATGGAAGAAGCGATCAGCTTTGCCGAGCTGGAACGGCAATCGGCGCAGTTGGCGCGCGGCTTGCTGGCACGCGGCGTCGGCAAGGGTTCGCGCGTCGGCTTCATCTTAGGCAACGGCCCGGGCTTTGCCGTAATGCTCGCCGCTACGGCGCGGATCGGCGCGGTGGCGATACCGATATCGACCCTGATCAAGGCAGGCGAACTGGTGCGCGTCCTGCGCCAGTCGGACATCGGCGGCCTGATCCTGCAACGCGAATTCATGGGTTATGACTATGCGGCGCGCGTCGCCGAGGCGCTGCCGGCGCTCTCTGCCGATGGAAAATCCATCCAACTTGCAGAAGTCCCCTACCTGCGCTGGATCGTTTCAGCCGGCGCCGGCCTGCCGGGGGGCATCCGCGACTTGTCCTGGCTGACCGATGCGGCAGACGAAGTCAGCGAAGAGATCCTGCTTTCAGTGGAGAGCGAGGTTCACCCATCGGACCAGATGGTGGAAATCTACACCTCCGGTTCCATGGCGCTGCCCAAGGGCGTGCGCCACAATCACGGCCCGGTGCTGTTCCGCACCGGCTACCTTCGCGGCATGCTCGGCATCGAAAAGGGCAAGGACGTAATTGCGCAGTTGCCCATGTTCTGGATCGGCGGACTGATGATGTACCTGATGCCGGGCCTGCAGGCGGGCGCGACCGTGGTCTGCCCGGGCCGCACGCTCAGCAACAGCCGCTACGCCATGGGCTCGGTGCTGACCGAGGAAGACCTTGCCGCCTTGTCGAAACAGCCCAAGCCCTGGTGGGGTCTGGGGATGAGCGAAACGTTGGGGCCCTATTCCTATGCCGACGAGTTCCGCGCGCCCGGAAGGCCCCTCTGCGCACCGATGGACCATTTCGCCGACGGCTATGACATCCGCATCGCCGACGAAAACAACCAGCCCGTCCCCGATGGCGGGATCGGCGAGATGCAGGTGCGCGGCTATCCGGTGACCCCGGGCCTGCACAAGATCGAGCGTTCCGTCCACTTCACGCCCGACGGCTATTACCGCACCGGCGACATGTGCGAGGTTGAGGGCAGCCGCGTACACTTCGTCGGGCGCGACGGCGACATGATCAAGACCGCCGGATCGAACGTATCGCCAGCCGAAGTCGAGATGGAATTGCAGGCGCTCGACACGGTCGAGGCAGCCTACGTCTTCGGCCTGCCCGACAAGGAACGCGGGCAGCTGGTGGTTGCCGCGGTGATCGCCGCCGACGGCTGCGATCCGGATTTCGCGGAGATCGAGGCGGCCATGCGCCAGCGGCTGTCCGGCTACAAGGTGCCTCGCGCCTGGGTATGGATTACCCGCGAGGAGGTGCCGATCCTGCATTCGAACAAGGTGGCACGCCGTGAACTGGTGAAGCTGGTGGCACAAAGACTGGGCCGCGCGACAGCCTGACCGCCGCCAGCGGGAGCATCTGCTGCAATCCGGTCAGCGACGGACGCGCTCGAACAGGTCGATCAGCTCGTTGAACTTGGCCCTTTGCTCCGCCGGGTCGCCCGAGCCGATCGCGTCGGAAACGCAGCAGGCGGCATGGTCCTTGAGCACGGCGCTTTCCACCTTGGCCAGTGCTGCCTTTACTGCGTGCAGCTGTTGCAGCACGTCGATGCAATAACGGTCGTCGCTGACCATCTGGGCGATGCCGCGCACCTGCCCTTCGATACGTTTCAACCGGTTCAGCGTTGCGGCCTTGCTCTTCCCCATGGCGCCCTCTTGCCATACCCCCGGGGGGGTATTTATATCCCGAAAGCCCAGCAGGAGCAAGCAGTGTCCGAACCGATAAACCTGTCGCGCCGCGGATTGATCCGGGGCCTTGGTACCGGGGCCGCGCTGGCAGCAGCCCCGGCATGGGCCCGGGGAGCCAATCTTTCCGAACAGGCGACCGGCCTGATCCGCGCCGGCTTCGACGAAGTCCGCGGCCCGGTGATCGACCTTTCCGTCGGCGCGGGCATGCGCATGGTCCAGGGCAGGCGCGGGCGCGGGGTTGCCGTGAACGGCAGCGTGCCGGGCCCGCTGGTGCGCCTGCGCGAAGGACAGAACATCCGCCTGAACGTTACCAACCACCTTGACGAGGACACTTCTATCCACTGGCACGGCCTGCTGCTGCCGTTCCAGTTCGATGGCGTTCCCGGCGTCAGCTTCCCGGGCATCAAGCCGCACCAGACCTTCACTTACGAGTTTCCCGTCAGACAATCGGGCACCTACTGGTATCACAGCCACTCGGGCCTACAGGAGCAATCGGGACATTACGGCCCCCTGATCATCGATCCTGTAGCCGGCGAGCCGGTACGCACCGATCGCGACTATATCCTGCTGCTCAGCGAGTTCACCCCGCTCCACCCCAAGTTCATCATGCAGCGTCTGCGCACCGGCGAGCACTATTTCAACCGGCAGCTGCCAAGCTGGACCGACAAGTACCCGATGATCGGCGAGGAACGGCGGATGTGGGCGCAGATGCGCATGTCGCCCACCGACATCGCCGATGTCAGCGCGCCGACCTATACCTACCTCGCCAACGGGCGCGGACCGAAGGAGGGGATGGAATACCTGTTCACGCCTGGCGAGAAGGTGCGGCTGCGCCTGATCAACGGCGGGGCGATGACCTATTTCAACGTCCGCATTCCCGGCCTTGCCATGACCGTGATCGCCGCAGACGGCCAGAACGTGCGCCCGGTGGAAGTGGACGAGCTGCAGATCGCGGTGGGCGAAACCTATGACGTGGTGGTCGAGCCGCGCGGCGAGGAGGCCTACGCCATCGTTTGCGAATCGATGGACCGCTCGGGCATGGCGCTGGCCATGCTGGCTAGCCGCCCCGGTGCGCGCGCGCCGGTTCCCGCCCTGCGCGAACCGCCGCTGCTGACCATGGCCGACATGGGCATGAACCATGGCCCCAGCGATGGCTGCCAAGCGGGAACGGACCACGGAGGCATGGACCACGGCGGGATGGACCATTCGGCGATGGGGCATGCAGGCATGGATCATGGCGCCGGAAAGGCCGGCACCGGCGATGGTGGGCAAGCAGCGCCAAAGGGAGCGTCGGGGCACAGCATGAAGGGCATGCCGATGCGCGATATCTCGCTGCTGCCGCCCGATGTCGCCATCGGTCCGGGCCTCGACATGGTCTCGATGGCCCCGGTGGACAAGCTGGGCGATCCCGGGCTGGGCCTGCGCGATGTGAAGCACCGGGTGCTGAATTACCGGATGCTGAGCGCGCTTGAGCCCAACGCCGACACGCGTGAGCCTTCGCGGCTGCTGGAAATCCACCTTACCGGCAACATGGAACGCTACATGTGGTCGTTCGACGGACGCATGTTCGATGCGGTGAGCGACGTTCCGATCCGCTTTGCCTGGAAAGAGCGGGTGCGCGTCAAGCTCGTCAACAACACCATGATGGCTCACCCCATCCACCTGCACGGCATGTTCTTCGAACTGGTCAATGGCCAGCCGCCCGCTCACCAGCCGCGCAAGAACATCGTCACGGTCCAGCCCGGTGCCAGCGCCACCTTCGACCTGACCGCCAACGAACCCGGCGACTGGGCGTTCCACTGTCATCTGCTTTACCACATGCACGGCGGGATGATGCAGATCGTCACCGTCATGGGCCCGGGAGACAAGCCATGAGCCGCCCGGCCCTTGCCGCGCTTGCCCTGATCGGCAGCGCGCTGGCTTCGGCACCGGGGCTGGCGCAGGATCATTCCGGTCCCGGCCACGATCATGGCGCGAAGGTGCCGCCGCGGGAAGCTGCCCCCCCTGCTCCGGCCCAGCCGCAAGTCGACGATGGCGAGGACACCGCGCCGCAGTCCGGCGGCAACGAAATCTCGCCCGGACCGACCATGGAAACGCCCCCGCCGCCCGAAGCCGGCAGCGGCCCGCCGCGCGCAGCCGATGCGATCTGGGGCGCCGATGTCATGGCTGCCGAGCGGCACCGCGAACATGCCGCGCACGGCGATTTCCCCGTCCTGTGGGTGCAGGCCGACCGGCTTGAAGCACAGGTTCGCGACGGGGCCGATGGCTACCTCTGGGACCTGCAGGTATATTACGGCGGCCCCACCAGCCGTTTCTGGTTCAAGAGCGAAGGCGAAGGCGCTTTTGGCGAAAAGATCGAACAGGCAGAGGTGCAGGTCTTGTGGTCCGGGGCCGTCGCGCCCTATTGGGACCTGCAACTCGGCCTGAGGCAGGACATCGCCGGCCCTGATACGACCCATGCGGTGATCGGCGTGCAGGGGCTTGCGCCCTACATGTTCGAGGTGGACGCGGCGCTCTTCATCTCGCACCGCGGCGATGTGACGGCCCGGGTCGAGGCAGAGATCGACCAGCGCATCACCCAGCGCCTCATCCTGCAGCCGCGCGTAGAAGCAGGCTTTTCGCTGCAGGACATTCCGCAGCTGGGCATCGGCGCGGGGCTGGACAAGGTGGAACTGGGCCTGCGCCTGCGCTACGAGATCACGCGTGAATTCGCACCCTATATCGGGGTTGAACAAAGCTGGCGTGTGGGCGGCAGTGCGGACTATGCTAGGGCAGCGGGCGAGAAGACGCGCGCTACCAGTTTCGTCGCCGGCCTGCGCTTTTGGTTTTGAGACAGAAGGACATCTCCATGCATTCGCGTTTGATCATCATGGCCTCGATCCTCGCGCTGGCCACCCTTGGCCTGCCGCAGGCCGGCCTTGCCCGCGCAAAGGTGGCGGCATCGACACCGGCGGCCGGATCGACCGTCGCCCGCCCGAAGGTCCTCACAGTCACTTTCAGCGAAGCGATGCAGCCCACTGCAACCACCGCCGCCATCGTGATGACGGCCATGCCCGGAATGGCCGATCACGGTGACATGCCGATCCGCAATTTCACTTCGGCCTGGTCGGAGGGCAACCGCAAGCTGACGCTTTCGCTGCGCCAGCCGCTGTGGACGGGAACCTATGATATCCGCTGGCAGGGAACCGGTGCGGACGGCATGCGCGCAAGCGGCAAGATCACCTTCACGGTGAAGTAGACCGGCCGCCGGGATTTCCTGCGCCCGCAGATTGCTCCGAACCGGCATCATGCTAGATGTCCTCCGACGGGGGGCGTGAAGTTGTGCCCTGTCGAAATGTGGAGCACGCGGTGAGGAAAATCCCAGCGAACCTGGCACTTGTTGCGCTGACGGCTTCGTCGTTCGCGGCGTTCGCAACAACTTCCCCTTCTACAGCACAAAGCAGCGTGGGAGCTGCCGAATGGTCGCAGGTACCCAAGGACGTGCGCTATTGCGTCAACACCGCCCTTCTGTCCAAGAAGAACACAGTCGATCGCATCGAGGCGGCAGGAATCAAGCCGACCGACGCGCGAATTCTCAAGGCGGTCGAATTTTGCGGCAAGATCATGCCGTTCAAGCCAGCTAAGGATTTCGCCTGCGATGCAAGGAATGCCAGGGGCGAAACGGTCCGGTCCGTGTGCAGCCAGTCTTTCGCGATCGAGAGCGAACGGGGGCTTACGCCTGTTTCGCGTGACGAATATATCCAGGCAGTCGCGCTTGGCCAAAAGGTCAAGATCGCGGTTTTCGACAATGCCGCCATCAGGGAAGCGTCGGGCGAAAAATACATCGGCCAGGCCAGCAGCCTGACGGAGAGAATCAGCGCAGCCGACCGGGCCCTCGCAGGAGAGCTTTACCGGCAGTATGAGAAAAGCAGCACGGCAGGCGAAGACTTCCGCCTGCTTTACCGGCTCCCGAACTCCTCCCGGAAGACCTACATCGATGTGAATTCGCTCAGGGACCTGTTCGTCGCTGGCAGGAACTACCGGTACTATACGCTGCTGACGATCGATGGCGGCTATGTGTCGCACCAGAAATACGTCATGGACTGCCAGAGGAAGGTTCATGGCCCGGCCGGGATCACCGAGATAGAGCGCGGCCTTGACACCTGGTGGCCCTGGCGGGTCAAGGATCCGTACAAGGGCATCATCCTGACCCAGGACGATCCGCAGGCAGAGATTTCCTATGTCTGCGACGATCGCAACATCCGGATGGGCAGGCTTGCGGCAAGCGAAATCCTGGGCAGCGACGAGTATGCCAAGCTTCAGGTTTCGTTCGCTGCGGCCATGAAGGAGCGGGATCGCAAGCTGGCCGAGGAAAAGTTCAAAGCGCCAAGGGGATACTATCTTGCCTGCGCGGGCCGCAATTCCTTGAAAGATTACAACATGGTGTTCGTAAACTGCCAGAGCCGCGCCGATGTGGTTGCCAAATTCAAGTGGGCCCTTGGCAAACTGAACGGCGGCACCACCGAATATGAAATGATCATGGCCCGCAACTGCTATCAGCAGTTCGTCAAGTTCAACCAGATGGATGCCATGCTCAGCTCCGATCCGCAGATCCTTGGCGGGCTGTTCGCGACCTGCAATGGCGGGCTTGCCGGCCTTCAGGGTCCGAGTGCCTTTGACGCGTCAAAGCGCAAGTAGGCTGGAAAACGCCGCTTAGGCAGCAGATCGGCGCGGCCAGCCACGCGGGCTGATCGCGACGTTGCGTCTTGCGGCCTTAGCGCTGCCCGTCCCGCAGGAGGGCGGGTTCGCCGAGTGCCCTTTCCAGCTCTGCGCGGAATTTCGGGTGAGCCAGCCCGATCAGGGCTTCGGCTCGCTGGTGAAGCGACTTGCCCTTCAGGTCTGCCCAGCCGAATTCGGTGACGATAATGTGCGTATCGTTTCGCGGTGTGGTTACGGGGCCGGTCAGGGAAGGCACGATGCGCGACACTTCCCCGCCCCGGGCCGTGGACTCGCAGGCGATGATAGATTTTCCGCCCCTTGAAGCGGCCGCCCCCCGGACAAAATCGAGCTGTCCGCCCGAACCGCTGTATTGGCGGCCGAGGAGATGCTCCGAATTGCAGGCACCGCCAAGGTCGACCTGAAGGGTGCCATTGATCGAAACGACATTGTCATTCTTGGCGATGTGGCGCGGATCGTTGACGACCTGGACAGGCAGCGAATGGATCGACGGGTTGTCGTCGATGAAATCGTAGAATGCCCGGTCGCCCATCGCAAAGGTGAACACGCTGCGACCGGGGTACGTGGTCTTTGCCTTGTTGGTAACGGCACCGCACTGGATCAGCCGGGCCAGCGCCGGGGTGAACAGCTCGGTATGGATGCCAAGGTCCTTGCGGTCTTCCAGCAAGGCGCAGACGGCCATCGGCAGCGTCCCGATACCGGTCTGGATGCAGGCGCGATCATCGATCATGTCGGCAATGGTGCGGGCAATCGCCAGCTCTGCATCACTCGGCTGGCCGCAGGTGATTTCCGGAAGCGCAGCGGCATGCTCGACGATCGCATCCACCTCGGAAACGTGCAGCAGGGAATCGCCAAACACCCGCGGCATGGCCGGGTTTACCTCAACGATGAGGCGGCGGGCACTGCGCGCGGCGGTTGAAGTGTAATCGTTGCTGGTGCCGAAGGTGAACCAGCCATTGCGATCCATGGGCGAGACGCAGGTGATGCAGGCATCGAGCTCGACCCGTTCTGTCAGCAATTGCGAGGACTGGCTGAAGGCCACTGGCACGAACTCGATCGCATCGGCCCCGAGCTTCGAGACAAGGTCGCGTTCCACCTTGCTCAGGAACATGCAGTGCGGGCGAACCCGGCCGAGCAGTTCCGGCTTCAGGACCGTACGTGCGGCGAGTTCAAGCGAGTGGAAATACCACAGCCGCAGGTCCGAAAGCGCCGCCTTCTCCACGCGCTGGGCCAGGGCTTCAAGCAGGGCGGGAGGCTCGGCGACCGCCATTCCCATCGCCAGGTTCATGCCCGAGCCTATCGCTGCAACGGCTTCGCGGGCATCGACCAGCTTGGAGCGATAGAGTTCCCGAGGGTTCACTTGGCCACTCCTTGTCCCCGCCTGCTGAAGGCCGCGATGCGGTCTTCGTAATCAGGTGCACGGCCGGGCTCGTTATCGCGCTGGTACTGCAAGGCCTGTTCAAGCGACATCCCGTCGGCAAGGCGCATCAGCCGCTTGGTATGACCATTCGTATGCCACGAGTTGGCAAGGATCTGCCCGGCAAAACCGGCGAGCCGGGTTTCGAACTCCCCTTCCCCGGCGAGAAGGTCGACCAGCCCGATGGCATGGGCTTCGGCTGCGGAGTGAACCTGCCCCGTCATCATCATTGCCTTGGCCGCCTGGGCACCAATCCGGCGGGGCAGGCGCTGGACCATGCCCCAGGCACCCACCAGCCCCCACTTCCCATGAGTATCGGCAAAGCGAGCCCCGGCATCGGCGACGATGAAATCGCAAGCCAGCGCCAGTTCGAGACCGCCTGTATAGCAGACGCCGTGAACAGCCGCGATCGTCGGCTGGGGCAACGCCGCCAGCCGGTCGATAATCCGCGGCTTGAACTGGAGTGTCCCCGGCGAGATCGACGTCAGATCCGCGCCAGAGCAGAAACCCCGGCCACTGCCGCGCAGGACAACGCAGCCGATTGTCTCCGTCTGCCGCTCAAGATCGGCCAGATGGGCGTCGAACTCATGGAAGCTCTCGTTATCCAGAGCATTAAGCTTGTCAGGCCGGTTAAGCGTCAGGGTGGCAAGGCCATCCCGGTCTTGGCGCAGAACACGCGCCTCGCTCATGCAGGGACTCCCCGGGAAAGGGCGGCGCGGGCAGCATCCGCCATGTCGGGCACGCCGCAGGCGGCGACATATTCGTGTTGCAGGCGTTCGACCAGTTCGGCGACAGTGGGCACATCGTCGATCAGGGCGATGCCCTGCCCACCGCTCCAGATGTCGCGCCAGGGGGTCTTGCCCGCAGGCAGGTGCTCGGTGCTGCGACCTTCGGGAATGAAGAGGTTGTCCGGATCGAGCCCGATCTCCGTCAACGAGGCCTTGAGCCACGACGCGGGGAGCCCGTTGACCCCCCGGGTGTAGATGACATCGGTCGTGCTGCCAGCCACGAGCATGGCCTTGTAGGCATCGGGCGCAGCGGATTCACGGGTGGCGATCATGCGCGTCCCCACATAGGCCAGATCGGCGCCCAACACCTCGGCTGCGCGGATGGCCGCGCCGGTAGAGATTGCCCCGGCCATCACGACAATCCCGCCAAACATGCGCCGGACCAGCGGGACAAACGCCAAGTGGCTGATGGTGCCCGCATGTCCGCCACCGCCGGCACCGATGCATACGATCCCGTCGACTCCCGCTGCAGCAGCCTTTTCGGCAAAGCGGACGCTGGTGGCATCGTGGAAGTGGAGCAGGCCGTATTCCTGGACCAGCGGGGCATTCTCGGTCGGGTTGCCTACCGAGGTGACGATGATCCGCACCCCATAGCGACGGCAAAGGTCGAGATGCTGGCGGAATTCATCGCGGCCGAACGTGGGCGAGATGTTGACCGAAAGCGGGCCGACCTTGCGATCGGGATGGGCTGCGCCGAACCGGTCAAGCGCATACCTTACCGTGCGAAGCTGCTCTTCCAGATCCTCCAGGTCGCGGCAATGGTTGCGGGTCAGAGATCCGATCACGCCTGCCTTGCAGCAGGCAATGGCCAGTTCAGGGCCACTGACGAGGAACATCGGCGCCGCAAAGGCGGGCAGTGTCAAATGGCTGCGCAGATCGTCAGGCAAAGGCATGACACGGTATCTATCACTGGATTGCAGTCAGGGAAGACGCCATTTCCGGGCCGGCAAGGGCGAACGCCGAATGCCGTCTCTCGCCTTCAGAATGGGATAAACAGCTCGAACCGGACCGTGTCGGCGGTTGGCTGGTTGAATGATACCGAGCCCCTGTGCAGGCGCGCAACCTGCGATACGACGTAGAGGCCGATACCCTCCCCTTCGCCGATCTGCCCCTCGCCGCGCACCTTGAGGGCAAAGATTTCACCCTGAAGATGGACAGGATCGGATACCAGGTTCGTGACCGAAAACAGAATGCCCATCCGCTGTTCGCAAATTTGCAGTTCGGCGTGCACTACGGTCTCAGGTGGCGAATACTTCAGGGCATTGTCGAGCAGGTTACGCAATGCCAGCCGCATGAGACCAGGGTCGACAGCGATGAACACGGGCTCGCTCGGACAGGCAATGTCCAGCCGGTGCTGCATGGCCGAAGGGCAATCCTGCGCCGCGAACCTAACGAGATCGGTGATCTCGATTGCATGTTCCGCATTGCTTTCCTTGCGATGGACCAGCGATGCGCCGACAATGGCGTTGGAAAGAGCCAGCGTTATCGCTTCGATGATGGTCTGGACGCGCGTGGCCATCGCCTGAAGGCGCTTGTTGGATGACTGGTGGGATGCCTGCTTCAGTTCCGCGATGATCGTCTGGATTGCCGCCTGGGCGTTGTTGAGCGGCTGGCGCACTTCATGCGTCAGCAATTGCAGCAGGATCAGCCTCTCCTGCCCCGATTGCGACAGTTGCCGGTTGTATTCGCGCAGCAGCCGCGAATGTGCGCCAAAGCTCGCCTTGCGGCGATCAGCCAGGCGGTGCAGCCGCGCCATCCGGCCGGTAATCAGCCATAGGAAGCCGATCTGGAGAAAAACGGTCACCGCGATCAGCACCGCAAGCGAAAGCATCTGCGAGAGTTGGGTTCCGACAAAGGCCTGCTGCTCCCCGAAGGGATAGGCCTTTGGCAGGCGCAAGCTCAGCATGACGAAGGAGACTGAAAAGGTAGTCATCAACAGCCCCCTGGCCGGCAGGCCCCGCCAGGCGCGGTTATTGCGCATAGCGAGCCATGCTACGCCCGAAAGAGCCATTCCCCCGAGGCTCAGTGTCACTAACCGGTAAGGCGTGGTGAAGATGTAGCATGCGAGCACGAACACTGCGGCGGTCAGTGCCACGAAGAGTGCTGGTCGCTGTCTGAAGGCCCGCTGTGCGACGGCGCTCAGACAGACAAACTTGATGAATGCCCCCAGCAGGGCGAGGGCTGAATTCGTGGCATTGAACAGGTTGGACGCATCAGGCTGATTGGCCGGGTAGGAATACAGCGAGATGCCGGCGAGGAAGTTGCTAAACACCCATACGTAGGCGAGACGGCGATAGTGCTCGTCTGCCACGAAGATGATGCACATGCTGGTCGTTGCAAGCAAGATGCTTTGCAGGATTACAGCTGAAAGAACATTATCCAGCACCATGCGACCCGTGTTTCCCTTCATTGCGGACAGTCGGCTCCCTCGACCGACTGCACCGCTTCTTGTTTGCGATCAGCGCTGAGGGGAATTCACCCGGCCAGACACGATCTTCATCAACCTACACTCTCTCCTCCGCCGGCATACTGCGGGCTTCTCCGGATCAGGCCGGAATAAAGAGATCGAAAGTAACGACACTTGGCGAAGCCTGATGGTACGCCAGAGTGCCGAAGTGCACCTTCGCGGTTTCGCTGGCGATAAACAGGCCGACGCCATAACCTTCATAGATCTTGTCGACGGAGCGCTTGCCTTTTTCAAACAGGTTGCCGTGCATCGACAGGTCGTCAGCAAGTTCATTGGTCACGGAGAATTTGATGCCGAAGCTCGACTCATCGACGATCACGCGGAAGTCTATCGCGGATCCGCGCGGGGAGTAGCGTACCGCATTGTCCAGA
The DNA here is from genome assembly GCF_002855555.1 of Novosphingobium sp. TH158. Classification (NCBI taxonomy): domain Bacteria; kingdom Pseudomonadati; phylum Pseudomonadota; class Alphaproteobacteria; order Sphingomonadales; family Sphingomonadaceae; genus Novosphingobium; species Novosphingobium sp. TH158. The sequence continues at coordinate 247,745 of NZ_PKRT01000002.1, forward strand.
AGGTTGCGCAGGCAAAGGCGCATGAGAATCGGATCGCAATCGAGGAAGATTTCGTTTTCGGTCCGGGTGAAGCCGATTCTGTGCTGTTCATTTACCGGACAGTCCAGAATCGCAAGTTCGCAAACGGAGATGACATCGACCGCCTTGAAGCTGGCCCCCGCACCGCGCTCGATCAGCGTCGCTCCGGCAATTGCATTCGACAGGGTCAGGACAATCTCGTCCAGCACCGTCTGGGTCTTGCTTACCGTGCTCTGCAATTTGGCAGGCGTTGCCTGCGGCAGCGCCATCTCCATCACGATTGCCTGCAACGCAGCCTGGGCATTGTTCATAGGTTGGCGCACCTCGTGCGTGAGCATGCGCAAAAAACCAAGCCGCTCCTCCGAGCGCCGTGCCGCATCTTCCTCGGCAGCCTTTGCAAGACGATTGCGTTCTGCCGCCCGTGTCGATCGCCGCTCTGCCAGCACCCGCTGTCGCGTCTCGCGCTTTGCCAGCAGTCCTATGAAGGCGACCTGCATGAAGAACGACAGCACAATGATCGCGAGGACCGAGACGATCTGGTTATGGTTGCTGCCGTAGAATTGCACCTCGTTGCCGATCGGATAGGCCGTGAGGAACCGGGGAAACAGGATCATCGATCCCACAACCGACGCAAAGCTCATGAGATTGTAAGCCCACGACCCACGCCAGTAGCGGGACTGGACAAGACGGAACGCGGAGGCCGCCATAGCGAGCATGCCGCCACTGGATATGAAGAGCAGATGGTAATTTCTTGGCACGACGTGCGAAATCAGGACGAGGCCAACCGACACAACCGCCAGCACTAGGTAGGTACGGTTGCGACGCCAGGTGATCCTGCCATCGCCCAAAGCCAGCCCCTTCAGCAGCCCGGCAATGATGACATACAAAGGATAGGTTATTCCGAAATATCCCGTCGGCGTTCCCAACGTGGCTGAGAAGTAGACGCCGATTACCCCGAACACGTTGGAGATCAGCCACACGGCCTTGTGCCAATCCGACTGCCCCACCATGATGATGCAGAGCGAGAAGGCGATAGCCTGACCCGTGTAGATATAGCCGACAGTCTCAACCAGGGAGATCATTCGGCAGGGGCTCCGCCGCCATCATTCCGCACGCCGACAAATTGGTAACCGACGCCGTGGACTGTCTTGAAGGGAGCGGGCATTCCGCTTTCCTTCTCGATCTTCCGCCTGAGGCGGAAGATCGCGGCGTCCAGATTGCGGTGGTCTGACCCGCCATGCATTTCGGCCGCTTCGACCAGATCTGTGCGCGTCACGGGCTGGCCATCCGCGTCCATCAGCCGCAGGATGAGGCGGGATTCAAGGACGCTGAGCGAAACTTCGGTGCCATCAGGCGTGACCAGTGCCATGCCGTGCTTGTCGATGGACCAGCCATTATCCCGGGCTTTCGTCTTGGGCGCCCGTCGCCAGACAGACGAGATCGCATGCGAAACCTGATCGAACCGCACCGGCTTGTTGACGAACATGTCCGCCCCGGCGGCGAGAGCCGAGTTGAAGGCGTCTGGCCCCATGCGACCGCTGATAACCAGAATGCCGGCATCGGAGCGTGCCCGTATCAGTGCCGTCAGATCGACGCCATCCAGCCCGGGCAAACCTAGGTCGACGATGAAGAAATCGAATTCGTCGATCCAGTTGCTCTGCATGAATTCCTCAGCAGAGCCGAACACCTTTGCCTGAGCCTTCCGAAGCTCGAGATACTGGGCAAGAAACTGCGCGAAGTCCGTATCATCGTCGATGATGCATATGCGGTCGGGAAACATTTCGGTCACTTTACGCATCCTGTACCGTGACGGGCGACGAGACCCGACAGCGCAATTTAACTGCAGTTTGCCCTGCGGCAGAACCGAGACCGCACTTCAAGGCCGGAAAGGCAGCGCGATCCGCAACCTTCGCAACGGCTCGAAAGCAGTTCATAAAATCTAACGAACCATGACAGCAGAATTGTCAAGGGCGTCCACCGCGGCGACGCCCAAGCGCTACAGCAGATATTTCGCGTTATCTATCTAGTTTATAACGGTTTGTTTGGCGGCTTGATCCGATTCCGCATCAAAACGCCGCGTTTTGATCCGAAATCATATTAATCATATCTTACGCTCGACGAGCATGAGGTCGTAACACATGACTCCGTGAGCAGTCTAATATGCTCATTTATCTCTTGTGCTTTGATAAGGTTTTTACAATCATGACTGCACGTAAAGTCATATGTGCGCTGGTTATCGCGGGGGCTGTAGGGCACCCCCAAGCGCGAGCCAACAACGTTGGCGAGAACGCAGGCTGGCAATTCCAGTCTACGGCCGAAATGGCCAACATGGCCTATATCGAGGAGATCAGGCGGAAAAATCAGAGCGGTGCCTACAATTCACCCACCTACACCTACAACATCGCCACCCAGAACAACTTCAGCTGCAGCAACTCGGCCAGCTCATCTGGCAACAGCGGAAGCACGACTGCCTCCGCCAACACGCCAAGCGCAACCGGCGCTTCGGGCAGCTCTTTCGGCAATCAGACGACGGCGTCCGAATCGACCCAGGGACTGACAGGCGATGTCGTCCTCAACAGCGGGCAAGACAACACCGGTCCGGTGCTTGCCACGGTTACGGGCGATTCCTTCTCCGATGCATCGAACAACCTTTCGCGTCAGGTCCTGAACACGATCCAGGACAACAGCGGTCTTCAGGATTCCAGCATCAACGGTTCGAACGGGTGTTCGTTCAGCGGCCCGACCGGATTCTCGCAATGAAACCGCAAGGCCAGGGGTGGAAAAGCCCACCCGATCGAACGCGTCGGCGCCGCGCTGGCATGCTCGCCGGTGCCTGCTTGCTGGTGGCGGCCACCTCCGCCTGCGCACCCTTCCCGACAAAGGTGCGCCGGCAGGTGGTTGCGCCCGGAGAAGTGCCCATCCAGCTCGGCACCCCGGCGCGCGACAATTTGACACCGATGGAAGCATCGCTCGCTTGCTTTGCCCGCACACTCGCAGCCACGGGCCGCAAGCCGATGGTGATCGGGGTTGGCGAAATCAAGGATTTCACCGGTCGCTATTCGATCAACGAGGGCAACGTCGTTACCCAGGGCGGTTCGCTGATGCTGTTCTCGGCGTTGGGCAAGATGGGCGGTACGGTTCGGATCGCCGAACGTTACGATCCATCGATCGCGGAACGTGAACTGGCCTACATGGACCGGCGCCAGCTCGGCAATGGCCAGTACCAGGAAGTAAATGGCCAGCGCGTGCCATGGCTGCCCTATTTCGGCGGCACGGTTCAGGCGTCCGACTACTACATCGTCGGCGGCATCACCGAAGTGAACTACAACCTGTCGTCAGGTGGCGCAGAGGCAGCGCTGGACAACATCGGCTTCAAGGGGCGCACTTACAGCCAGAGCATCGCCATCGACTTGCGGATCGTGGACAGCCGCTCGCTCGTCGTGATGGATGCAATCAGCCTGTCCAAGCAGTTTGTTGGCTATGAAGTCGGGGCAAATTCGTTCCGCTTCTTCGGCATCGGCCTTGTCAACGTAAACCTGGGCGCAAAGGGTCAGGAACCGCTGCAGCTTGGCATCCGCGCCACGATCGAAGAAGCCGCGATCCGGCTGGTAGCCCGCATATCGGGGATCGATCCGTCAGCGTGCCTGGCTCTGAGGACGGACGAAATCCAGCCCCAGTCAGCCGAAGCAATCTTCCAGAAGCTGGCAAAACAAGACGCTCTGAAGGCTTCGCAGCGAAACCTGGCGACCGATGGGAAGCGACCTCCCGCACTTCCCCCGGCACCGCAACCGCAAGCCCAGCCAGTCGCTGCACTTGTCGCCCCTGGCCCCAGGCCCGCACAAGCACCGGAAGCCGTCGCGCCAAAGCCGTCACTGGCGGCATCGCCGCGTCTGGCCGCGAAGCCAGTGGCTGCAACGGAGCAGTCGCGGACAAGACCAGCCGCAGCGCAAGAGAAGTCGACCGGCGCTCAGCCGAAACCGGGCTTGCCCCCCAAGCAGGCGCCTGTGCCTGCCCGTCCCGCGGCCAAACCCGCACAGCCACCTGCAGCCGCCCCCGCCAAGCCGGCGACGACGCGAGATGCCACGCTCCAGAATCCGGCTGCATCGGCAGCAGCGGCGACGCAGGCTTTCTCTGTCGCTTACGAACTGGGCAACCCGAACCTCAGCGCTTCGGCTCAGGCGGTCATAGACCGCATCGCGACGATCGTCCGGCAGGGTGGCAGCGTTAGCATCTCCCTGCTCGCACCGGAAACCGAAAAGCTCGAACCCGGCCAGCGCAATCGCCTGCTCGAACAGCGAATTGCCAGTCTGATCCTGGGCCTGGCCAGCCGAGGCATTCCCGCATCGGTCAGCAACCTGACCTGGCGGCCGCAAGCAACCGATTCAACAATCTATCGCGAAAAGCCGGGGGTGCAATTGATAGCAAAAATGAGAGTCATGCGCTGAATTTCACTTCATTCTTAGGAGAAAAAAATGAGCAAGATTAAAATAAACAAGCTGCGCTTGCTTCAAGGCGCAAGCACTGCACTCATCGGCACTCTGTCGCTTGGCATTGCCCAGGCCCAGACCGTGGAAATCGGTTCGGTCATTACTGTGACCGGCGCCGATTCCGCGACCGGTTCCGACCAGTCGAACACCAAGAGTGTCACGGCTGACGTGACCTCGGCCACGAACACCATGTCTGCCGGCGCGACGACCAACGGCTCGATCACGCTTGACGGCTCGACGTCCAAGACCGGTGCGGCGGCGGTAGGCAATACCGATACACTTGCTGTCTCCGACACCGACGGGGCAGAAAATGCGACCACCGCAGTCATCACCGCTCGCCAGACCAACACCGGCACTAGCGGCGTTGGCGGCGCCGACGTGGCTGTCGATGCCGACACCACGGATACGCTGGTTTCGCTGACCGTTGGCGCCACCACCGGCGGCAACTACACGGTGAAGAACGTGACCGATAGCGCCACGGCCACCGGCAACACCGTTGCCCAGACGCTGACTCTGGGCGCGACCAGCCTGACGCTGGGGACTGCCAACGCGACCGCCGACACTGCGGGCACCAAGGATCTCGACGCGGTTGCCAAGGCCGTTGCGGCGAGCCTGCAGCTGAACTCCCTGGCAGACGTGTCCGCCACCAATGACGGATCCACCGTCAAGCTCACGGCCGGGGCGGCCACTTCCTCGGCACTCAAGCTCGACGCGACGACGCAGGATGCAACGGCTATCGGCAGCACTGCAACCAACGGCATCGCGCTTTCCGGCACGACCGTAGGCGCAGGTGCAGCCGTTGTTGCGCAGCAGGAAAACGACGCCAGCAGCTCGGTCGATGCCGCAACGACTGCATCCACCCTGCTCACCGTCAGCTCGCTGGCCACCGGTGCCTCGGCAGCGTCGACGAACAACACCATGCAGTCGCGCGCGACGGGTGCAACCACCACCAACTCGCTGTCCGTCAGCGCTACGGGCATTACTCTGGGCGCGCCTGACACGGATGTGGCCGCCACCATCGTTTCGGGCGCAGCAACCGTCGAAGCGGGCTATGCCGTGATCAACGACCAGCTCGTCGCCGGTTCGGTTTCCGCGACGACCACGGCGGACGGTTCCGATGCCGCTATCAAGATGAACGTCTCCGGCAACGTGTCGGGCGGCAGCACGGTCACCAATGATGCCAACACGCTGTCGGCGCGTGCCATCGGTGCGACCACCAGCAATTCGACTGCAATCGCCGTTGGTGGCACGTTCAGCCAGGCAGCCGATGCCAACGGTGGCGAAATCGCCAATGTCGCGACCGTCGCCAACGTCCAGAACATCTCGGACGGGGCTAACGTCAAGGCCACTGTCGATACCGGTTCTGCCAACAGCATTCTTACCAACGTAGGCGGGACGGTCACTTCGTCGGCAATCACCACCTCGTCGAACAAGCTGCAGGCCAATGCCGAAGGTGCCACGGCGACCAACAGCCTTGCGGTTTCGGCCACATCGCTGACCCTCAGCGCTGACACCACCGCCGCCGCCAACAGCGACTACAACTCGACCTCCAGCACTGCGACTGTCGATTCCGCGTTCTCGGTGGCCAACGTCCAGACCAGCGGCGACAGCGACATCGAAGCCAAGCTGCTTGATCCTTCGGTCGTCAGCACCACGGTGACCGGTGCCGTTACCAGCTCGAGCATCGCCTCCAACAGCAATGGCCTCGATGCCTTCGCCACGAGCAACAAGGCGACCAACAGCGTTTCGCTTTCGGCCACGACGGTCGAAACCGACGCAGGCCTGGTCAACGCGCAGTCGAGCAATGCCGATGTGCTGGCCTCGATCGGCTACACCTCGACCACGGCTGGCGCCGCGGCTTCCGATGCCGGCGTGACGGTGGTTCTTTCGGACGATGTCGAGGACAGCTCGGTCTCGGTGAACAGCAATGTCACCCGCGGCTCGGCCATCGCCAACTCGGCCAGCAATACCCTCAGCGCCTCTGCCACCACCATGAACGGTGACGGCACCGACGTTAAGGCCACTGCGACGGGCGACAACACCGGCGACCTGACCGCCACCGGCGATTACAGCCTGGCCAGCACTCAGTCGCTCGGCGCTGACAGCAGCTCCAACACGCAGATCGCCGCCACCTATGCGATCGACCAGGCAGACGACATGACCCTGTCGGATTCTCGCCTGAGCGTGAGCGGCAACATCCAGTTCGGCGAAGCGCTGGGCAACACGGCAACCAACCGCGTCACCCTCTCTGCAACCGATGCTGGTGCGGGCATCAACCCGACGGCTGCGCTGAGCAACGTGCAGGATGGCGATACGGCGGACATCGACGCCACCTCCCGCATGAACGCCTATGTCAATGCGGCGGCTGATGGATCGGCGATCACGCTGAGCAACAATGCCAATACCGCTCTTGGTGTCATCAACAATGCCAGCAACTCGATGACAGTTGCCGCAACGGCCCTCGATGGCGCAGCCACCGTCGGCTCGGTGACGACCAGCAGCGATACGGCCAGCGCCGACTATGCCATGGTCAATTTCCAGACCGCCGATGGCACGCTGGACAGCACCGCAAGCAGCACGCTGTTCAACAGCGAAAAGGCTGACACCACGACCGCTGGAACGGCTGACAGCCGCGTTGCCTTCAACAGCAACTCGACCACGGCTGAAGCCTCTGCCAACCGCGTTGCCAATGCCCTGCAGGTTTCGGCCCTGGACAACGGCGCAACGGCTGCGCTGGGTAACACCCAGATCAGCGATGCCGCTGTCAACTCGACGGCGACCAGCTCGGTCGGCTTCACCATGACCACGGCTAACACCGGCAAGGCACTGAGCGGCAGCTCGGTCAACATCGACGGCAATACGACCACAGCTCTGGCCCGTGGCAACACGGCCAGCAACACGCTGAGCTATGCGGTGGGTGCTACCTATAGCGCTCCCACCACCGGCACGGCGATCACCGGCACGTCCTCGGCGGCTGGCACGGCTGTGGTCCTGAACGATCAGTCGAACTCGGGCGCAGTCACGGCGCTGAGCGATGCCGCAACCTACGCGGTCGTGCTCAACTCCGGCACCGGCACTGCCATGTCGAACTCGGCTGCATCGGCGAGCAACAATGCCGTCAATGCGTTGGCCTACGGTAACTCGGCGGTCAACAACCTGACCATGGCGACCTTCGGTGCCGGCCTGCCGTCGAATGCAGTAGCGAGCGTGCAGTCGAACAGCGGCGCGATCTCCGCGACTGCCTCGAACGTCACGTTCAACATGGGCGTAACCGGTTCCACCACCGGCTCGGTCATGCGCAACACTGGCAACAGCGTCACCGCACAGGCTGTCGGCAACAGCTCCGTCAGCACGATTGGCGGGGTGTAACCACGGAATTGACCGCCTAACCCCTACCGTGTCGGTCAATATCAAACGGCAATCATAGCCGTGAAAGCACAAGAGAAACTGGGTGGGAATTCGTTCCCACCCTCTTTTCTCTCCAAGCAATTGAAAGGGGAATGCAATGATCCGGGATACTGAAAAGCACAGCGGTCCCGCCGTCTCCGTTACCGCAGGAAAGTCAGCCCTGCTCGGAGCGGTGGTCCTGGCCGTCTTGCCGGCGACCGCCAGTGCACAAATGACTCGATCCGGGCCCACGGGCGGCTCGGGCAGCTACCAGTCGGGCTCCGGTTCGCAGAGCTCGCGAACGCAATTGTCCCATCAGTCACCATCGCGGTCGGAAGGCTCGCGGGACTATCGCTCGGGCTACGGTGGCCATGACTATCGCCAGGGGCGCTCGGACAACCACGAGGCGCGCCGGTACGACGGGGACCGCTCGAAATACGCTTCGCGCGGGGATCACGACAAGCGCTGGGATGGCGACAGGGATCGTGGACGCTACGACCGGCCGTCCGGCAAGGACGGCCGTTATGGCGATTGGGGCCGGTCCGGCCGGCAGGCTTTCGACCATCGCGGCGACAGGTCCTACGGACGCGTCGACCGGGGTTACCACGGCCCCTACGGCGGCGTTCGTGGCCCTCACTACGGACCTGCACGATATGGTGCGGCCTATCCGGGCTGGGCCTATCGCGGCCTTGCACCCTATGCGCCCTACGCGTTCTCGCCGCGGGTTGCCGTGGTACCCACTTACCGCGGCTGGGCCGTCCAGGCCGGTAATGTCTTCGTAGTCTCGGCGCCCCGCCTGCCGGTTTTCCCCGGCTGGGCCTACGCGCCGCGCTGATCGATTCCTGAAACTGGATGCGCGGTGCTTGCATTGCGCATCCGTTTTTTTGATCGGCAACTTGCTGACTGTGACTCAGCGACACAGGCAGTTGGCAGAAATTCCGTTTCGCCGATGCTGTTCGCTAGGCACCAGCCAGGAACCGTTGCCAGAATGCCTGGCGGACAGGCTCAAGCACACTGGTTTCGAACGATTGCGCCTTTTCCCAATTGCGCTGCGCACTGCGCGCCATCCAGGATGGATCGGCCACCCTCCTTGCGAGAAGCTCTCCAAGGGCGTTTGCGTTTCCCGGCGCGACCAAGTCAGGGCCGGGTAGCAATTCGGGGATGCCTCCCGCGGATGACCCGATCGCCGGACAGGCCTGACACATCGCCTCGATCAGCGCTCTTGGCAGCCCTTCGGTAAGCGACGGCTGGACGTACAGATCGATCGAACGAAGCCAGCCAAACACGTCTGCCGGCTGCGCGATATTGCCTTCGAAAACGGTCAGGTCACCAAGGCCTAGCGATTGCGCCACATTCCGCCAGGCATCCAGATCGCCCTGCCCTACAACGCGAAGCCGGACCGGCGGCATGCGATCCCGCACCCGCGCGAGGGCATGAAGCAGAACTTGCAGTCCCTTGTTCTTGTTCTGGAGTGCCCCGATCATGCCGATTTTCAGCGGCGCATCTGCTGGCTGCGCGGCAATCCGGACCAGCCTGTCCTGCAGCACCCGAATATCGGAGGCCGGCAGCAGGACGTCGGAAACCGAAAGGACATTCGTCGCACCGGTGGGGTAGCGGCGCTGCAGAAAGTCCGCAGTAACGTAGCTTGCGTGTTCGGCGCGACGGGAAACTGCGCGCAGTCTGGCCGCAGCAAGAGGCGCATAGAAGCGCGCGCGAAGCCCGCCATGATGCCGCAAGCTTTCCGACGGGCATCCGACGATCTCGACCCAGCAACGCTTCCTTTCGATGCGTGCCGCGGCGACGGCAAGGTGGCCGATCTCGCTAGGCATCCGGGCAACGACGGCATCGTGAGCCCGCACCAGCGTTCGCATTTCGTCGAGTGCCGCACTGCGCCTCAGCAAGAGGCCACGCAGGTTGGAAAGGTCTCGAAAGAAATGGAATGCGACGCGATCACGCGAAGACCTGGCCAACTGGTCCAGCGGTTGATCCGGCATCAACTGCTCGCGCGCGACGACGGTCATGCGGGATGCGTGGTCAAGATAGCGCTGCCAGCCTTCCGCGCCAAACTGCCCGGCGGACCAGACATCGTCGCCGAGGCGGATGAAACGATTATCGTGCGCGAACAGGAGCCTCAAGGACGGTCACCTCATATCCGCCGTGCGACGGGATGGAACATCATTTTGCGATGGCGTCATGCGCCCCCATCACCTAAATCGCGGCACCGCAAAGTCGCCCGGGAGCCCATGTTGTCGTTTAGCTATAGTTTCGGTGGCATCGCGATCATATCCGAATTCCCCCTGACCCGGTTGCGTTCCCCGCTGCCGCACGGGCAGCCGTTCGGACAGATCGCAATCGAGACGGGACGAGGCCCGGCTCCGGACGAGGATGAGCGCCTGTTCGACTGGCCAGGGCGTTTCGAGATCAAGCTTGGCCGAACGGGAACCGAGCTTCGCTTTGAAACGCCTGCCGGGATCATCCTGGCCACCGCCGACGGCAGCAGGCTCCGTGTCTTCGCGCAAGATCTCGCCAATTCCTTGTTGGGGGATCTGCTGGCCCGGCGCATCCTCCCCCGCGTTACGAAGCTGCTTGGCGGTGAGACTTACCATGCTGCCGCCTTGGCTCGGAACGGGAAGGCGATCCTCCTGATGGGAGCGACAGGGGCCGGAAAATCCTCGATGACTCTCGGGCTTGCATCGGTGGGCGGCTGGTCGATCCTGAGCGATGATGCCGCTCTCGTCCAGGAAACCCCGAGCTTCCTGGCGTTACCGGCAGGGTCGGATGTCGCAATCTGGCCCGAAACCAGCGGAGCAATGGATTTGCCCGATCCGGCATTGCGGGCGCTGACGGGTTACGACGGCAAGTTCTGCTATCAGCCCGAGCCGTCCGGTTCGGTCCCGACCGGGACTGCGCATCCCCAGATAGCCGGAATCTTTTTCCTCGACCGCCAGGCAGACGGCGCTGTTGCCTTCGAACGGTTGCCGAGGCCTCAAGCGTTCGAGCTGGGGCTGCATCAGATCGTTCTGCTCAACCCCAATGGGCGCGCTGCGGCAGAGCGGGTAGGTTCGGTTACGGCGCTCAACCGGATGCTCGCGACCGTTCCAGCGTGGTCGCTGACCTATCCGGCGTCGTATTCGATCTATCAGGACATATCATCCGGGCTGGACGCGCTTCTGGCTGCGTGATCGGGAACGCCGTGGCGCCGCTGCGCTGGAGCGGATCACCAGCGCGGCACATGACGCAGCAGATGCATGGCAGTGCGCATCGGGACGTAAAGCCAGCGCAATCCCCGTGGCAGAGGCATGGCACGATAGACTTCCCATGACGGCGTACTGCTTCGCAGCAGGCTGCGCAGCTTGCGCGCAAACCCGCGGCGATACCGCCATTCTTCCCCGGTCAGGACAAACCAGTGTCGCCAGCGGAATCGCCAGTCGTGGATCCCGCGCACATAGGTCTCCATCGGCGCTTCGGCCTCGGGGTCGAGGTGCGTCAGACATTGGCGCGCCATGGTCGCGGCCAGACCGTCGCCGGCAGGTGCGGTGCCATGAACCGCCAGGGCCAGTTCCTCGAGCATCCCCAGGCATGCCTGGACGAGCCCTTCCATGCCGTTGCGGCGCGCGGCTGCCAGTACCCGCGCGCAGTCGAAATCGGGCGCACTTGCGATACGGCCAATATCGGCGACCCAGTGCAACCGCGTCCAGTGGTGACGGCTGTGGTGGTAGCACAGGAAGACGAACAGCTCCTCGGTCGGCAGACACGGGATAGAGCGGCCCAGTATTGAAACCGCTTCGGTTTTTGCCAGCAATCGCGAGGTCGGAAAGTCTGCGCCAGTGAGGTCGAGCGCGGTATGAACATCAACCAGATCGCCAGCCGGCGAGCGGAGCGAAATCTCGTCGTTGAGGTCGCACATCGCGCTAACGTGAACCTCTCGCTTTCCAGGTTCGTCAGGCAGTTCGAACCCGCGACAGGGGCGAAATCCGGCGTCGACTAGGTGAAGAATGGTCTTCGCGCAGGATGCCGGGTCGACAAGCAGGTCGAGGTCCCGGCAGGTGCGGCGAGAGATTGTGCCATAGTATCGCTGCGCAAGGGTGACGCCCTTGACCGCGACGTAGGAAATTCCGTTGGGGACGAACCAGGTATCGTGGAGGCTGGTCAGCAGCGCGGAAAGCCGCAGGTTTCGAGCGGCGGAAGCCGCAGCAAGCCGGTCGATCCGCTGGCGCGCCGGATCGGGCACCAGGGCTCCCAGTTCCGCGAGACGTGCCTGAACCAAAGGCTCGGCGAGGGCATGGAGCGCGCGCGCGGAAAGGGCGTCCCAGTCCTCGATCTGCCCGGCCAGCCCGGCAAGGGTGCCAGGCCCAACCCGATCTGCGGGCAATGCGCAGGCAAGCAGGAAGCGAGCGGCTGGATGGCTCCACGAGGGGCTCACGCGCAGCCGCCCTCCGCTGAGGCCGGCGGAACCCGGAGCAGCACCCGCATATCGGCCGGAACCTTGCCTCCGACGATCACGCGCTCCCCGTCGCAAACCCATACATGTGCGCTCATCCCCTCGTCCTCGATCCGCGCACCATAGTAAAAGACGCTTGGGACACCGCGCCGGCGCAGCATCCGCTGGGCGGCCAAACCTTGCGGAAAACACAACGGACGCCAGGGCAGGCGTGGAGCGCAGGCGCCGATTGCCCACTTTATACGGTCACAGATAGCCAGGCGGGCCGCCTTGCCCGACGGCGGCTGCTGTGCAGCGCGCCCGGCGCTGCGCAATATCACGCGGAACGGCATGCAGCGGATTGCGATGGTTGCAGCGGTCAGCTCTGCCGCAGCTTCGAGCAGCAGCGGAAGGTCGCGGCGATGGCGGACAATCTTTGCGATCATGGACGCCAACCTGCCATCGCCAATGCGCTCAACCGGCAGCCGCAACAACGATCCCGCGATCGACGAGGTCGGCCACAAACACGTGGAGGTCGGCCGGGATGGCATCACCATCGGCCGGGAAACTCGATCGCAGACTATGCGTCAGCTCGCCCAAAGTCTGCGGAGTTTCCAGCAGTCTCCAGATACGGGCCGCGGTGCGGTTGAGCTGGAAGAAGTAACCGCTGTCGATATCCAGCAGAATGGCATCATCGCTGACGTCTGCCGAAACGACGGTTTCACGGCGGCTGATCCGGGTATGCTCGGTCATGGCCATAGCTGCAATTGCCTCCGAAATTGATTATCCAAGATCACAGTCCCACCGCCTGGCGTAACCAGATGTCCAGCGCCAGGACCGACCAGACCGGACCCCACGGCTGCGTGGGCAGCGCACCGGTCGATCCGTTCCTGCGCCAGGCGGCGAAGGGTGCGTGAAGTTCTTCGATGCGCGCGCCGTCGACCCAGCCGAACTGCACGGGCAGCAGGTCCTTGGTGGCACGCCGACGGAACAGGGCGTCGATGGCATCGACCGAATGGCCAACGAACATCGCCTTGGTTGTCCGGGTGCGTACGATCTCGGGCAAGGTGCCGTGCGTCGCCGCGCGCAGTATGCGCTTGCGATAGGTCTTGTCGCGAAGGTGATTGCCTGCCGCCCCCATGCAGAACCGCGTAAGCCGTGCATCGTGAAAGGGATGGCGGATCTCGACGCCCTTGCTCTCGGCATAGGCGCAAGCGCCTTCAGCGACGATCGAGCGCATTGCGTGCGAATAAACGGTGTATCGCGATTGCTGGGCGAACCCCCGCACACCGGGACGCGGCGACGGACCACGCCAGCGATCCCGAAGGTCGGTGCGGGCGCTCCATTCAGGGCGGATCCAGTCCGTGGCAGGGTTGCGCCAATCGAGTGCCGGATGCCGCACAGCCTGGCGATACCGCGGCAGGATCAAAGGTCGCGCTGCCGAAACGAGCGTCTTGGCAGCGCTGAGCGCCGCCGGATTATCCGGCCAGAAGGAACGGCCATGGCGCACCAGATCACCCCAGCGACCGCGCAGCAATAGATCCGGCCAATGGGCCAGCGACCCGTTGAGCCAGTCGTCGCCGCCTTCCCCCGTCAGCAGGACGCGCCTGCCGGTCGCCTCAAGACGGTGGATGGCACCGGCAAACGTATCGAGGACGTTCGGCCGCAGCGGCAGGTAAAAGCTTTCCGCAGCCCAGCGCTCGGCTTCATCGACGCTGAAGGGGACCGAGCCGGTGACTTCCGCCTCGATTCCGAGATGGTCCTCCACTGCCCGGGACCAGAGTGTTTCGTCGTGCGGCTCTCCCGGGAAGCGCGCGGAGATGGCTTGCGGCGCACGCGCAACGCGGCCCGCGCGAAACAGCTCGGTGCCGCGGCAAACAACAGTGGAAGAATCGAGACCGCCGGAAAGTTGCGCGGAGACCGGACCGTTGCTGCGCGAGGTGGCGATAAGCGCCTGATCGAACAGTTCGGAAAACTGCGCCACATGATCGTCGAATGACCGGTCGGTCCAGTCCTCGAACGGGCCTCCGTGCCAGCGCCAGCGTTCGATCCGGCCATCTTCGAGGATCACCGCACCGCCCTGCTCAACCCGCTCGATCGCCGCCCAGAAGGTTTCGGTCTGCGTGACAAAACGACCGCTCAGTAATTCGGCCAGGGCGCCTTCGTTAAGCCTGCGGTCCATGCCCAGGCCAACGATCAAGGTGCGCGCGTCGGTGGCAAAAGCCAGTCGCTCCCCGTTCCAGGTCCACACCAGTGGCCGCCAGCCAAGCGGCGAGCGCAACAGGGACAGCCGGCGGCGACCGGGCTCATGGATCGCGATTGCGAAGTCGCCGGCCAGATCATGGATGAAGTCCCGTCCGCGGCGCTCGAACCATGCGAGTGCCAGGGCACCATCCGCCGCGGCCGCCAGGATCCCGTTGCCCCAGCCCAGCAAGGCGGCGATTTCCTCGCGATTGTCGAGCCGGCCGTCAAACAGCAGGACCGCACCCGACGGCCCGATGAACGGCTGACGTTCGGCCTGCGCCTCCACAGTCGTGTGATGGGCGAAGCGGATCAGCCCGGCAGGGCCATCCTCCCACAGGGTCGTACCATCCGATCCGCGCGGCAGTGCGGCAGCGGCCATGGCATCAAGCAGCCCGCGTGGAACCCGCTCCGCCTGGCGGAAGATTACGCCCGCGATCGCGCTCAAACTGCCACTCCCGGATTGCACAGATGCCGGTTCATTCGACAACCGCCAGATCGGCGGCGAGAACCGCCTCGATGAATCCGTCGACGTCGGCGGCGGCCTGATCCGAAGGGATGCCGTTCTCTGCCGCGATGGTTGCGGCGATCGCGGATGGCTGGAGGCCGGCGCTCAAATGCAGCCAGATCGCCGTCGCAGATGCGTTGAGTGCGTGATAGCTGCCGCTTCGGCTATCGAACAGCACGATCTCGGCCCCCGCCGGGCCCCACGAGACCCAGGGTGCACAAATGATGCGGCGTGTCGGGCACGGGTCCTCGGCCATCGCTTCAATCGGGCTGCCGCCATAACCGCACCCGTTCCTGAGTGTGGTATCCACCGATGCGGATGACATCGCCGGGTTTGGTATCAAGCGGGGCCGCGAACGGCCAGAACAAGGATGCCCAACACGACGATTCGCCACGGCCCGGTTCGTTCTCGTAGAGGCCCAGCTCATCCATATCGAGCGCCAGCCATTGAACCACGCCGTTGACCGGCCCACCGGACGATACCAGTTCGAGGGTGGTGCGCCCGTCCCGGCTCGGCTGGCTGCCGTCGAACGCCAGGGTGAACAGGTCGGCAGGGGAGCTGCGCAATGCAAGGCGAGGGTCGGCCACCCGGATTTCGTAATGTACCCGCGCCAACCGGTTGAACGCAGACAGGTCGAACCCGGAAGACTGGTCCATCAGCCGGGTTCCAGCGCGCGCATCGTGAGCGAGCGCAGCGCGAATGCGGCCACGCGCCGGGATGACATGGGCATCAGGCCGGATCAGGCGCAGCGCAGCATCGGCATGCGATGGAAGGACCTGCTCGCTCAGCATGTCGTTGCTGACGATTTCCGAAACCAGCACGTCGGCACGCCGGCCCAGGTCTTCCATAAGGTCCAGAGCGGTCGAGTGCTTGTTCACCACGCTGATGCGATCCGCCAGACCGTTGGCCGTGATTACTTCGCGGGCGGCCGCTGCGATCGCCGCATTGGCTTCGCAAGTTACGACGCGGGCTCCCAGCCGCGCCGCCATCATCGCCAGCAGCCCCGTGCCGGTGCCGATTTCCAGCACGAGCGTATCCGGCGTCACCACACGGGCAAGCGCCCCTGCGTAGGCCTGATTACGGACCTGATCGCGGGTTATGACGAAATGCCAATCAGGCACGGTCTGGGCCAGGACTTCGCCGGCGAGCGCGCGGATCTCTCCATCGCCGGGCGCACCGTCCAATGCGGCATTGGCCAGTTCAACTGCCTTGGCCTGGCACCCTACCGCTGCATATTGCCGCGCCAGGCCCATGGCGACGTCGGCACGATCGCCGAGCAGTTCGCGGGCTCGATCAAGGACGGCGAGCCGGTCTTGGTTCGCAAGCTCGCTCATTTCACCCTGATCCGTTTTCATCCTGAGGTAGCCAAGAAGGCCTGGCGATCGCCAAAACTACGTGAAAATACGTAAAAATCTTTTTATTTCAGTCGATTGACCAAGCAGGTAATGAAGAATAAATCGCCGCTGTGCAAGCGCCACAGAGGCAATTCACAAGAGGGAGTTCGATTGTGGCCGATAAGGATATCTCTGCTGAGCTGGGCGGTGACACCAACGCAAAGCCTGAAGCTTGGGTGAAGCCGGAAATCGTGTCGTTCAAGCCGGTCGAGGCCGCTGAAGGCATCTCCTACAGGCCGAGCGACGGCCTTTCCAACCTGACTGCCTGACCGCGTCGCGTGACGAGGGCCATGCTGCTTTCACGGCAGCTGGTTCGGTGACGCATGAACCCAAGGCGAGCTCGCGGTGCGTGATCCCTACGATCTGACGACCGCAGCGCATGACTTTCCGATGTGGGATGGACCTCCGCGGCGGTCGATCCTCATCTGCACGCTGCCGCGTTCGGGAAGCACCCTGCTGGGCGAGGCGTTCTACTTCGCCTCGGGCCTTGGCTGTCCGCTAGAATATTTCCACGCCGGCTTTCGGCCGGCCTTTGCTTCAGCATGGCAAGCGCACACCTTGCCTGACCTTCGCGATGCCGTGTGGCGCCATCGCACCGATCCTTCGGGCACGCTGTCAGTCAAGCTGATGTGGCGCGACATCCAGGAACTGGCGATCGAGACAGACCCGGTGTTATTTGCGCCCCTGATCGAACAGCCGCCGGAAAGGGTCCCGGCTTCTGTTTATCGCAGTGCGGCAGCATTGCTTGAACAGCTGTTTCCGGCACCGATCACGATCCATCTGTTCCGTCGCGATCGGGTCCGGCAGGCCGTGTCGGCCTGCATCGCGAACGAAACGGGGCAGTGGCGCGCGATTGAGGGCGCCGGAATGCAGCGCGTGCGCGAACCCACCTACGATGCTGCGGCGATCCTGCATCAGATCAGCTATGCCGACCATGCCCATGGCCATTGGCGCAACCTGCTCGGCGCCATGCCCCAACCGCCGATCGCCGTAGCCTACGAAGACTTGCTCGGTGCCTACACGCCGACCCTGTCCGGTCTGTTCGCCCATCTGGGCCACCCCGGCCCCGTCCCCCCGGCGCGAATGCAGCGACAGGCAGACGGCCAGTCGGAGGCGTTTGTCCGGCAATTCCTGCTTGAAACCGCTCATCGGGCCACTCCCCCAGGCACGGAATGATCGGATGAAGCCGCCTCATCTCGTGCTCGACGATTTTCTGTCGTCCGAAGAAAGTGACGCTCTCTTCGAATGGGCCCTGTCGAACGAAGGGCGATTTTCGGAAGCACAGGTAGAACAGGGGATAGTGAAAGAGGCGCGCGTCAGTCGCGTCCTGCGCGACATCGGAGCTTTTGCCGGCCTTTACGAACAGCGCCTGCTGGCGCAGGTCGCTGGCTGGGTCGATGCGCTCCGGCTATCTCCTTTCACCCCCAGCACAGTGGAATTGGAGCTGGCGGCGCATGGCGACGGTGCATTCTTCGCCCTGCACAGCGATACCTATCGATCAGACCAGGCCGCGCGCGGCGATCGCATGATCAGCGCGGTATGCTATTTCCACCGCATTCCGAGCGGATTCAGCGGCGGATTCCTGCGCCTGCACAGCCTCGGCGCGCGACCCGGCGATCCCGGTCATGACATTCAACCACTGTCCGGACGGCTGGTCGTGTTTCCCTCCTGGTGGCCGCATGAGGTCTTGCCGGTGCGATGTCCGGAGAATCGCTTCATCGATTCGCGCTTCAGCCTGACCGGTTGGATCCATCGCGATCGCCCTGCACCGGGACGGCCCAGTACCTGACGCAAGCAGCCAGCGATGCCGTCTGGTCGCCCGCTTTTCATGCAGGTGGAGACGCAGATCTCGGTCCGTCGATTCTTGCGGCAGCATGCCGTGACCGGGGCACTTCGACGAAGCTGCTCAACGCCAGCCTTGCCCCCGACGATCGGGGTCGGCCGACCGTTCAAGGAAGTCGGGCGTGGTCCGGGGTGGCTGCTCGGCGCCCTTCCCACCAGACGAGCGGGCGGGCGATCGTCGCCATGCCGAGCCGCTTCCATAGCGATTTACACCGGAATTCGATCACATGGTCGATTGCCAGAGAGATCATCAGGAACAGCGCCACTGTGCCGATCACCAGGAACCACTTGTTCGCCTCGGTAATCCACCAGTAGAAAATCGTCATGCCCAGCGAAAAATGCAGCAGGTATAGCGGATAGGTCAGCGAACCGATCCGCCGCGCAAAGGGCAAGCGGGGGCTCCGCCCTCGCATCACCAGGAACAAGGCGAATACTGCCGCGATGAACACCGCACTGCCCAGCTCGCTGAAGCCCAGCGCGCGGGCATAAGCGCGCGAGGTAACCAGGCACAGGACGTAGGATACGGCTAGAAGGAACAGGTTCAGTCGCTCGTTCCGCCGCTGATAGAGCAGCGCCATCACCATTCCCGCAGAAAAGAAGTGATAGTGCTTGCCGAACAGGGCCACATCAATGCCGGCAAGCACAGCGGTCGATTGACCGGCGAGCCAAACGACCACGACAATCTGCAATCGGTGAATGGCTCCCGTGAGGATCAGGAGGGCGATCGCCAAATAGAAATTCAGCTCGACCACCAGCGTCCAATAGACAGTGTCGACATAGCGGTAGCCGAAAGCCGGAGCGTAAAAGACCAGGTTTGCCAGAACCTGTGGCCAGGTATCGAGGAAGCGCGGCGGTCCGAGCGGGGAGAGCATTGCGGTGAGGACCATGCATAGCACGAACGTCGGATAGATCCGGGCGAAGCGGTTGGCTACAAAGGTTGATGCCCTCTCACGCTGCGCCACCAGCGTGACGACCATTCCACTGATCATCAGGAACGAGAAAAGCGCGGTCGAGGCGAATTGGGTGTACTGGGTAAATGCGCCGAAGCTCGTGATGCCATGACCTATCCGCGGATCGGGTGCCAGCACGAGATAGTGATGCAGCATGACCAACAGCGCGCAAAACAGCCGCACGTAATCGAGCCAATCAAGCCGCAAGGCGGCGTCGCCACTCGCGATTCGGTCAGGCATGGACGTCGTAACCGTGGCGGCAGTGGGCAAATCACGTCCATTCTGTGGCGGGCGATGGCAACCACATAAACGGCGTTAACCCGAATGAACATCCGCTTCGCAATCGCACGCCCAATGCCCAAGGCGAACTGCACCCCGCCTCACTCGGCAAAAGGGATCCCGGCAATTTGCGGACTGGATGGTGAGCCCTGCTGGGTTCGAACCAGCGACCTACTGATTAAAAGTCAGTTGCTCTACCGACTGAGCTAAGGGCCCTCACCGTTGGAGCCGCCCTAGGGGAGCGGACGGGGTCGGGTCAAGCGGGTGTGGAGCTGGCGGAGCGATTGTGCGGTGATGGGATCGCGCCAGTGCGCCGCCACGTCTAGCGCGGGGCGGAGTACGAAATCCCGCTTGCGGAATTCGGGATGCGGCACGGTCAGGCCCGGCACGGCCCATGTCCCGCCGCTCCACAGGACGATATCCAGATCGAGCACCCGCGGTCCCCAGCGCTGGCCCCTGCGCGTGCGGCCGAAGCGGCGTTCTACGTCTTGCAGGCAATCGAGCATGGCCTCCGGCCCCAGATCGCTTTCGACCAGGATGGCGGCATTGGCATAGCGGCGCAGAGACGGGCCTAATGGTGCGCTGGCGATGGCGCGTGAGCAGGCCAGAAGCCGCAAGCCATCGCGTTCCAGCGTCGTAATGGCGGCGGCCAGCACGCGTCGGGGATCGCCATGGCACGGGTGGCGGCGGTTCGATCCCAGCGCGATCAGATAGCGGTGAAGCAAGCGCCGCGCTCAGATATCCTGCGCGATGCGCCCGTAGAGCTGCGGGCGGCGATCGCGGAAGAAGCCCATGCCGGCCCGGTGCCTTGCCGCGCGGGCGAGATCCAGCCGATGGACGAGCACGCCGGTTTCCTCAGCACCGAACTGCTCCACCAGATCGCCCCATTCATCGGCGATGAAGGAGTGGCCGTAGAAGTTCTGGCCGCATTCGTTGCCGATCCGGTTGGCGGCAACCACCGGCATGCAGTTGGATACGGCGTGGCCCTGCATGGCGCGGCGCCACATGCGGCTGGTATCGAGATCGGCGTCATAGGGCTCCGAGCCGATGGCCGTGGGATAGAACAGCACCTCGGCACCCATCAGGGCAAGCACACGCGCGGTTTCGGGATACCACTGGTCCCAGCAGATGCCCACGCCGATCTTCGCGCCGAACAGGCCCCACACCTTGAAGCCATCGTTGCCTGGGCGGAAATAGTATTTTTCCTCATAGCCCGGGCCATCGGGAATGTGGCTCTTGCGATAGGTGCCCATGATCGCGCCGTCTGGGCCGATCATTGCCATGGTGTTGTAATAGTGGTGCCCGTCGCGCTCGAAGAAACTGGTCGGGATGGCAACCTTCAGGCGCGCGGCGAGCGCCTGCATGGCAATCACCGACGGATGATCCGCCAGCGGGCGGGCAAGCGCGAACAGCGCTTCATCCTCTTCACGGCAGAAATAGGGCCCCGAGAACAGTTCGGGCGGCAGGATCACCTGCGCACCGGCCTGCGCCGCCTGCTCGACCAGCGAGGAAACGGCGGCGATGTTCTCGGCCTCGTCATCGGAACCGAGCGGCAGTTGCAGGGCGGCGACAGTCAGCATGGTCATGCCGCCGCCCTAGCATTGCCCGCGCGCGCGGGCCAGCGCTTGCGGACCTCAGCGACGCTTGCGGAACAGCAGGGTCATCCGGTCGCTCTCGCCGATGGCGGTGAGCCGCGCCTTTTCCGCTTCATCCGTCACGCCGCGGAAATTGGGCGGCAGCATCCATACGCCGTTCTTGTGGTTGGCCGGATCCTTGCGGTTGGCGTTAAGCTCGCTCCGGGCGACCAGTTCGAAGCCATGCGCTTCGACAAGGGCGATCACGTCCTTTTCCC
Organism: Novosphingobium sp. TH158; assembly: GCF_002855555.1. Classification (NCBI taxonomy): domain Bacteria; kingdom Pseudomonadati; phylum Pseudomonadota; class Alphaproteobacteria; order Sphingomonadales; family Sphingomonadaceae; genus Novosphingobium; species Novosphingobium sp. TH158. Next base: position 269,123 of record NZ_PKRT01000002.1, read on the forward strand.
GCAGATAGCCGTTGTTGCCGCTGGCATAGCCGAAGTCCGCCTTGGCCCGCGCGCGGTGCTGTTCGATGCCCAGCAGGCCATCGTCCTTCAACAGGTCGCGGATGGCCAGCAGTTCGCGCCGGACAAGGTTCTGCCGCCAAAGGTTGTGCATCTCGCGCATGACCATCACGCGATCGACCTTGCCCTTGAGATCATCGGGCAGGGTATCGGTGTTGTAGGCCCCGATCCGGTCGGCACTGGCGCCGGTCCAGCCGTTTACCTGCGCGGGGAACTTGCTGCCAAGGTCAGCGAACATGCGCTTCATCGGATCGCTGGCGGTGCGGACATCGGGATTGAGGCCGATGTAGCGGCCCTTTTCGCCAAGGTAGGGAACCAACACGCGCGTCCACCAGCCGCTGGAGGGCATGTAGTCCACCACGGTCATGCCCGGCTTCACCTTGAAGAAGGCCAGCGTTTCGGCCGGGTGGCGATACTGGTCGCGGATGCGGTCGCCGTCGCGGCGCGGATCGGCGAGGACAACGGCGAGCGCCTGGTCGGCGGGGATCTTCGCCTTGGCGGCGGCCGGCTCTGCCGTGGCAACCGCAAGCGGGGCGGAAAGGGCAAGGGCGCAGAAGGCTAAGAGAGTGCGTCGCATGGAAAATATGCTCCTTGAGGGGGGATGTGCCTTTATTAGTTGCACGCGCAACGATGACAAGCCGGGCAGCGCTGCCTATCTGGAGCGCAAAGAACAATTGGAGGAACGCACGACCATGGCCGAGGCAATTTTCGCAGGTGGCTGCTTCTGGTGCACCGAGGCGGTGTTCCGCTCGATCGCCGGCGTCAGCGCGGTAGAGAGCGGCTATATCGGCGGCACGGTGCCCAATCCGACCTACAAGCAGGTCTGCACCGGCACGACCGGCCATGCCGAGGCGATCCGCATTGCCTTCGACCCCGAGGTCGTCAGCTATGCCGACCTGCTCGACATTCACATGGCAACGCACGATCCGACGCAGCTCAACCGCCAGGGCAACGATGTCGGCACGCAGTATCGCTCGGCGCTGTTCCCGCTTGACGAGGTGCAGCACGCCGAAGCCGAGGATGCCATCACCCGCTGGAATGCCGCACACGACAAGATCGCCGTGACGACCATCGAAGGGCCCGCCGAGTGGTTCCCGGCGGAAGACTATCATCAGGAATACTGGCAGGGCGAAGGCCAGCGCAATCCCTATTGCCTGGCGGTCATTCCGCCGAAGCTGGCAAAGCTGCAGAAGGGCTTTTCCGAGAAATTGAAGGACTAGGCCCGGAAACGGGCGATGAAGAATCCGTCAAGTCCGCCCGCATCGGCCAGCATCCCCGGATCGGTTCGCACCCAGCCTTCGGCAGTGGGCGCGATGCCTGTGGGCAGTTCCTCTGGCCGCACGGGATCGACAGCGAGGTCAAGCGCGGCCACCTGCGCCTCGCCCTCCTGCGCTTCGAGCGAGCATACGGCATAGACCAGCGACCCGCCCGGCTTGATCCAGTCGGCGGCGCGGTGGAGCATGGCGTTCTGCAATTCCGCCATTTCCGCCATCTGCCTCTGCCCCACACGGTGCAGGACATCGGGATGGCGGCGGCAAGTACCGGTGGCCGTGCACGGCGCATCGATCAGCACGGCATCGAACTGCGCCTCGGGCTGCCATTTCAGGGCATCGGCGGTGACCACCTCTGCCTGCAGCCCGGTGCGGGACAGGTTGGCCTGCAACCGCTCAAGCCGCTTGGCGCTGACGTCGAGCGCGGTTACCCGCCAGCCGGCTGCCGCCAGTTGCAGCGTCTTGCCGCCCGGCGCGGCGCAGAGATCGAGCACGGTGCGCCCCTCGCCCGGCCCCAGCAGGCGCGCGGGCAGGCTGGCGGCAAGATCCTGCACCCACCAGGCGCCTTCATCATAGCCAGCGAGATTTTCCACCGCCTCGCCCCGCGAAAGGCGGACATGGCCCGGCATGAGCGAAACGCCGCCGAGCCATTCCGCCCAGTCGAGGGTCGATCCCGCATCGCGCAAGGCCAGGTCGAGCGGCGGCGGCAGGGCAAGCCCGGCGGCGATGGCAGGCGCTCGATCGCCCCAGCGCCCGGCCACGGCATGGGGCAAGCTGGGCACTTCGGGCAGGCTCGCGCTGCGCTTCGACAGGGTGGAAAAGACACCGTGCGCCAAGCGGCGCGGCCCGCCGGCCAGCAGGGGCAGGCCCGTGGCGATCACGGCGTGCGGCGGCGTATCGAGCCGCAGCCAGCCTGCCAGCATCAGCCGAAGCACCGAACGCGGCTTGGCATCTTCCGGCAGGACATCCCGCGTGGCGCTGTCAATCAGGGCGTCGAGATCGGTCAGCCAGCGCAGCGCTTCGCTCGCCAGCGCGATAGCCAGGGCCCGGTCCGGCCCGCCGACGATCCCCTGGCAGGCATTGTGCGCCGCCTGCTCAAGCGTTTCGCCCCGGCGCAGCACGGCATCGAGGAGCTTGAGCGCGGCGCGGCGGGCGGGAAGGCCGGGAACATCTGACATGGCGTGGCCCTAGCCGCGATTGCATCCCGCCGCCAGCGGGACCATATGCGTCGCATGACCCAACGCGCCACCCAACGCCCGAAGGGCTTCGTCAAGCCCACCCACTGGACCAACGATCCCGCGCCGAAGCCCGACAAGGCCCGGCAGCAGGGCGAGGAGCCCGATGGCCTTTCCCCCACCCGCTATGGCGACTGGGTGAAAGACGGCATCGCGATCGACTTCTAGGCCCAGCCGGCCAGTTCGCGGCGCACCAGCGCTTCCAGCATGGCCATGCCGGGTTCTCCGGCATTGAGGCATTCCAGCGTCGCGAAATCGGTGCCGCCTGCTTCAAGGAAATCCTCGCGCCCGCGGATGCCCAGCTCCTCGATGGTTTCAAGGCAATCGGCGGAAAAGCCCGGCGCGGCGATGGCAAGGCGCTTCGTGCCTTTCTGCGCCTCTGCCGCGATCACCGCATCGGTCGCCGGCTCAAGCCACTTGGCCTTGCCAAAGCGCGACTGGAAGGTGACTTCGAACCGAACATCGCCCCAGTCCTTCGCCAGCGCCTCGGCCAGCAGGCGGGCGGTCTTGCGGCACTGGCAGTGATAGGGATCGCCAAGGTGCAGCGTGCGCTCGGGCATGCCGTGGAACGAAAGCAGCAGCACTTCCGGGCGAAACGACAGGGCGGCAAGCTGACGCGCGGTGTCCTGCGCCAGCGCGGCGATGTGGAGCGGATCGTCATAATAGGGTGGCAGGGTGCGGATGGCGGGTTGCCAGCGCATCGCCTTGAGCGCCGCGCCCACCGCGTCCATCGCGCTCGCCGTGGTGGCACCGGAATACTGCGGGTACATCGGCGCAATGAGAATGCGGTCGCAGCCCTGGTCCTTCAGGGCCTGGATGCGCGAGGCGACCGAGGGGTTGCCATAGCGCATGGCCCAATCGACCTGCACACCCTCCCCCATCCGAACCTGCAAGGCCTCCGCCTGCGCCTTGGTGATCGCAGCCAGCGGTGAGCCGGCATCGGTCCAGACCTGGCTATAGGCATGGGCGGACATTTTCGGACGGGTGTTGAGGATGATGCCGTTGAGGATCGGCCACCAGATAATGCGCGGGATTTCAACCACGCGCGGGTCCATCAGGAATTCACCAAGATAACGCTTTACTGCGGCGGGCGTGGGCGCATCGGGGGTGCCGAGGTTGATCAGCAGCACGCCAACACCCTTGGTCTTGACGGGGGGATGGCCTTCGGGGCGGATCATTCGGCATACTCCAGAAGTGGCAGGCGGCGGAACCGGAAACCGGTGGCCGAGAACAGGGCATTGGCGATGGCAGGAGCAATCGCGGCGACACCCAGCTCGCCGGGATCGGCAGGCGGGGCGGTACTGTCGAGCAGGTCGATCTCGATGGCGGGTGTCTGGGCCAGAAGGGGCAGGCCAAGGCCGGAGAGCTTGCCGACATAGGGCACGCCCTCGGCATAGCTGGTGCTCGATCCGGCGGCGAGGCCCAGGCCGTAGATCAGCCCGCCCTCAAGCTGCTGCCTGGCGATATCGCGGTTGATGACGCGCCCGATGTCCACGGCCGCGGAAATGCGGTCCACCAGCACGCCACCTTCGGCATCGCGCCGGGCAGTGACGATCACCGCGATGCGCCCGCCCGCTTCGGCGCTGCCGATGCGATGGCAGGCCAGTCCCTGTCCGCTGGCGTCGTTGCCACCGTTCCAGTTGGCCAGCGAGGAAACGCGCAGCAGGCAGGCGGCAAGGCGCGGGTCATCCCCCAGCATTTCCATGCGATAGGAAAGCGGCTCGCGCTTGGCAGCATGGGCCAGCTCGTCAATGAAGCATTCGGTGAAGAAGGCAGTATAGCCATGAGCCTGCCCGCGCATCCTGCCGGCGGGAAGCCCGGTGACGACAGCCACGTGATCGAGCGAGAAATTACCGAGGCCATAGGGCGGCACCGCCCCTTCCACCGCCATGGGATCGGCCTCGCCATCGCTGGCGCGCATGGCTGCCATTGCGTTTTCGCCTTCGAACAGCCGCCTGCCGAAAGCGGCCCCGGTGGCCGGAACCGCAATGCGGGTCTTCCAGCCCAGCACCTGCCCGCCCGGTTCGGCAAGCCTTGCCCACAGCACGGCCGCAGCCGGCGTGCGCGGCAGGGCGGCAAGGTGCTCCTGCCAGCGCGACCAGGTGAGCTGCACCGGCTTGCCAACCTCCTTTGCCACCAGTGCTGCCTGTACGGCATGGCGATGGTCGAGCCGGGCATCGAAGCTGCCGCCTGCCGGCACCGGGTAGAGAATTACGTCCTTGGCATTGATTCCCAGCGCTTCTGCCACCGCCTCGCGCGCGGATTGCGGGGCCTGGGTCGCCAGCCACAGCTCGCAGGTGCCATCGCGCAGCCGCGCGGTGCAGCTGGCGGTTTCCAGCGTGCCGTGCAGCGCCGGAGACACGTCGTAGCGGGCGATGACGGTCGGCTTGCCGCCGATCGCTCCATCGGGATCGCCTTCGGTCAAAATGCGCTCCGTCGGTGCCTTCTTCACCGCCTTGTCGAGGGCGGTGTAGGTCTGGTCGCTTTCAACCCCGTTGCGCGTGGCGAACTGGGGGCTGAGCACTTCCAGCGCACGGTTTGCCGCCCACCAGTTGCTCGCAACGGCGGCCAGCCAGCCATCGCCCCTGACCAGCCGGATATCGCCCGAAAGCCCTTCGATCCGCTTTTCGCTATAGCCGACCAGCCGCGTATCGCCGACCGGCCCGTGGGCAACGGCCGCGTGGACCATGTCTGGCAGGCGCACGTCCCCGGCGAAGTTGGCCGATCCCATGACCTTGCTGGGCCCGTCGAGACGCGGATAGCGGTTTGGCGTGCCGAGTGCTCGCCCGGCGCCCTTTTCGTTTGGCGCTTCCCCGCGGAGGACGGGGGCCGACGGCGGATCGAGGCTTGCTGCTTCCTCGGCAAGCTGCCCGAAACCGAACCGCTGCTTGCCATGGGTAACGAAGCCGCCCTCCACCTTGCACTCGGTCGGGTCGATATCCCAGCGATCGGCAGCGACCCGGGCCAGCATTTCGCGCGCGGCGGCGGCGGCCACCCGCAGCGGCTGTTCATAGGCAGCGATGCTGGTGCCCTCGGCGGTCACGTTGAAGCGGTTGCGCTCGGCAAAGTTGCGGGCAATCGCCGGATCCTCACCCTTGGCCATGCCGGCCAGGGCAGGCATCCACAGGTCCGCCCACTTTGCCGCCAGCGGGACATTGGCATAGGCGCCGCTGGGCGGTGCGGGTTCGACGGCCACCTGGCGCCAGTCCGCCCCCAGTTCCATCGCCGCGATCTGCGGCAGCAGGGTGGTGATGCCCTGCCCCATTTCCAGTTGCGGCACCGCGACGGAAACCAAGCCGTCCTTGCCGATCTTCAGCCAGGCGCCAAAGGCCCATTCGCCATCGCGCGGTTCCAGCGGCAGCGGAAAGCTGCGCGGGATCAGGGCATAGGCCACCATCAGCCCGCCGCCGATGGCCGCCCCTGCCAGAATGCCCCGCCGTGAAACCATTACTGGTTATCAAGCCATGTCAGGACGCGTCTGGCAATGGCAAGGAAGGCCTGCCCTTCCGGACTGTCCCCGGCTGCGGGGGGCTTGCCGGCATCGCTGTCTTCCCGGATCTTGAGCGTCAGCGGCACCCGGCCAAGGAAGCTTTCGCCGCGCCGCCCGGCCTCTGCCTCTGCCCCGCCCGAGCCGAAGGGATCGGAAACCTCTCCGCAATGGGGGCAAACATAGCCGGCCATGTTCTCGACGACGCCGATCACCGGCACCCCGGCCTGATGGAACAGCTGCATGGCACGGGTGGCGTCGATCAGCGCCAGGTCCTGCGGGGTGGAGACGATCACCGCCCCGGCGGGCTTGTGCCGCTGCAACATGGTCAGCTGCACGTCGCCCGTGCCCGGCGGCAGGTCTACCACGATGATTTCGGCATCACCCCAGTCGGCATCGATCAGCTGGCCCAGCGCGCCACTGGCCATCGGACCGCGCCAGGCAATCGCGCGGTCTGCCTCGACGAGGTTGCCCATGGACAGGACGCCAAGGCCGAAGGGACTTTCCACAGGCACCAGCTTGTCATTGCGGGCCTTGGGCTTCACCCCCTCGGTCTGCAGCAGGCGCGGCTGCGAAGGGCCGTAGATATCGGCATCGACCAGCCCCACCTTTCGGCCCAGCCGCGCCAGCGCAACGGCAAGGTTGGCGGAAAGCGTGGACTTGCCCACCCCTCCCTTGCCGGAACCGACCGCTATGATGCGGCGCTGTGGCTTGTCCGCCGTCATCGCCACGCGCACCTCGTTGACGCCGGCGACCTTGCCCAGCGCCTCGCGCGCGGCTTCCTCGCTGCGCTCGCGCTCGATGGCATCGAGACCGGCCACGTCGAGCACCAGCGTCGCCACGCCATCGGCCAGGCGCAGCGCGCTGACCCGCGATTGCAGTGCCTGCGGCAGGTGGGCCTTGAGATTGTCGCCGCTGTTGTCTGTCACTTTCGAACCTCGCTGATTTGCCTGCGCGCCCTAGCAGGCAATTCGCGCCGGTAAAATCCGCTCTAGGCCCCTGTTAATTCGCAAACTGCTTCCTATAACGGACGGCATGAAGATCATCAGCGACGCGATCGCAGGGGCCCGGCTTGCCATGGCCGGGCGCAAGTCGCCCTGGGGCTCCGGCCCTTCGGGTGGGGGAGATGGCGAAGGAACGCCGCCGCAGGGCGGTTCCGGCGATTCTCCCGATTCACCCCCTGCCGGCTCCTCCGAACCGCCCAAGGGGCCGCGCAATCCCTGGCTGCCGCCCGCGGGCGATGAAGGCCCGCGCCGCTCCGCCTCGATCGAGGACATCCTGCGCCCGCCCAAGGGCGGCGGCGGCCCCGGCGGCGGTGGGGGAGGCTTCGGCTTTCCCAAGCTGCCACCGCGCCCGGATGGCAAGTCGTGGGCCAAGCCCATCGCCATCGGCGCGGTCGCCGTCTGGCTGCTATGGTCGACCACCCACATGCTCGATTCCAAGCAGCAGGGCATCGTCACCACGCTGGGCAAGTACAGCCGCACCGTTGGCCCCGGCGTCTCGATGACACTGCCCTGGCCGATCGAAACGATGATGGTCGAAGAGGTTACCTCGGTCCGCAACGATTCGATCCCCGCCGGCGAGGATGAAAAGCTGATGCTGACGAGCGACCAGAACCTCGTCGATATCTCCTATCTCGTGCGCTGGAACATCAAGGACCTGAAGCTCTACAAGTTCCAGCTCGACAACCCGAACGATACCGTGCGCGAAGTGGCAGAAGCCGCGATGCGCGCCGCCGTGGCCGAAGTGCCGCTGAAGGACGCGATGGGCGGTTCGGGCCGCCAGTCGGTGGAAAACCAGGTGCGCGTGCGGATGCAGGAAATCCTCGACGCGTACCGCTCGGGCATCCGCATCCTCGGTGTCGAAATCAAGAAGACCGACGCTCCGCAAAAGGTGATCGAGGCCTTCCAGCGCGTCACCGCCGCGCAGCAGAACGCCCAGCAGGAAGTGACCAGCGCACGCCAGTGGGCGCAGCAGGTAATCAACCAGGCGCAGGGTAACGCGGCCGAGTTCGACAAGGTATACGAACAGTACAAGCTCGCCCCCGAGGTCACCCGCCGCCGCCTCTATTACGAGACCATGGAACGCGTGCTTTCCAACAACGACAAGGTGATCGTCGAATCCGGCGGGGTCACTCCCTACCTTCCGCTGCCCGAGGTGCGCCGCGCCCAGCAGCAGGCCCAGCCGCAGGGAGGCCAGTGATGCTGAACCGCCTGTTCGAAGAGCAGAAGAGTGCGCTGGTAGCCATCGGGGCGCTCGTCGTGCTTGCCTTTTCCACGCTGGTCGTCGTTCCGGAAACCCAGCAGGCCGTAGTCATGCGGCTGGGCGAACCGCAGCGCGTGATCAACCGCTTCCGCCCGGGTGACGATTTCGGCAACACCGGTGCGGGCCTCACCTGGCGCATCCCGATCATGGAAACCATGGTCCGCATCGACAAGCGGATGCTGACCGTGCCGATGGAGCGGCAGCAGGTCCTCTCGATCGACCAGCAGCCGCTTGAGGTCGATGCCTATGCCCGCTTCCGCATCATCGATCCGGCGCGCATGGTGCGCTCGGCCGGCTCGTCCGATCGTGTCGTATCGGCCCTGCAGCCGATCTTTTCATCGGTCCTGCGGCAGGAACTGGGCAAGCGCACGTTCCAGTCGCTGCTGACGGCCGAACGCGGCCAGGCGATGGTCAACATCCGCAACAACCTCGACAAGCAGGCACGCGAATACGGCGCGCAGGTGATCGACGTGCGGATCAAGAGCGCCGACCTGCCCGCCGGCACACCGCTGGACAGCGCCTTTGCCCGCATGACGGCGGCAAAGGACCAGGAAGCGGCCACGATCATCGCCGAAGGCCAGAAGAACGCGCAGCTGATCCGCGCCGATGCCCAGGCACAATCGGCGCAGATCTATGCCAACTCGTTCGGCAAGGACGCCCAGTTCTACGATTTCTGGCGCGCCATGCAGAGCTATGACGCAACCTTCTCCAACCAGAAGAACCCGGGTCGCTCCACCATCATCCTCTCGCCCGACAGCGATTACCTGCGCCAGTTCAAGGGAAGGTGACAATCGCAGTCAGCAACCTTGCCATTCAATCTTCGTTCATCCTCCACGGCGTGAATCCGCCATCGGGGACGAAAACGAGAGACAAAGGAAACCATAGGACGTGAAGCCCGTGAAATATGCTTATGGAGTGACTACGGCGCTGCTCCTTGGCGGTGCCGCGATTTCGCTGGCGACCGGCGTTCCGGCCGGGGCGCAGGTGGCCCAGAACGATGCCCAGCACATGGGCCAGATCGTGCCGCGCGCGGGCGCGCCCGGCAGCTTTGCGGACCTGACGCAGCAGCTCCAGCCGGCGGTGGTGAACATCTCCACCCGCCAGCGCGTGCGCGTGCAGACCAACCCCTTCGCCGGAACCCCGTTTGGCGACCTGTTCGGCGGACAGGGCCCGCAAACGCGCGAGGCGCAGTCGCTGGGATCGGGCTTCATCATCTCGGCCGACGGCTATGTCGTCACCAACAATCACGTAATCAGCGCCGAAGGCCGCGGCAGCACGGTGGAATCGATTACCGTGACCATGCCTGACGGCACCGAATTTCCGGCCAAGCTGATCGGCAAGGACGCGCAGTCCGACCTTGCCGTGCTGAAGATTGAATCGAAGCGGCCCTTGCCCTTCGTCAAGTTCGGCGACAGCCGGAACGCCCGCGTGGGTGACTGGGTGATCGCCATCGGCAACCCCTTTGGCCTCGGCGGCACGGTTACCGCCGGCATCATTTCCGCCGTCTATCGCAACACCGGCGCGGGCGGCGCCTATGACCGCTACCTGCAGACCGACGCCTCGATCAACCGCGGCAATTCGGGCGGCCCGATGTTCGACATGAAGGGCCAGGTCATCGGCATCAACAACGCCATCTTCTCACCCACGGGCGGATCGGTGGGCATCGGCTTCGCCATCCCGGCGGAAACCGCCCAGCCCATCGTCGAAAAGCTGATCCGCGGCGTTGCCATCGAACGCGGCTACCTGGGCGTCCAGATCGCACCGGTCACCGATGACGTGGCGGATTCGCTCGGCCTGTCCCGCAAGCGCGGCGAGATCATCCAGGGCGTGCAGCCGGGTGGCGGCGCGGCCGCAGCCGGCATGCAGCCGGGCGATATCGTGCTGAAGGTCAACGGCAAGGACGTGACGCCGGAGCAGACGCTCAGCTTCATCGTCGCCAATACCAATCCGGGCACCCGCATTCCGCTGGACCTGATCCGCGAAGGCAAGCGCATGACGGTGACGGTCACCGTCGGCAAGCGCCCGACCGACGAGGAGCTTGCCCAGCAGAACTTCGGCAACCAGGGCGATCCCGACGACAACCCGTTCAACCGCGATCCGGAAAAGCAGGGCGACGGCGCGATCGAGAAGGCGCTTGGCTTCTCGGCCATCCCGCTGACGCCGCAGATCGCCAACCAGCTTGGCGCGGCGCCGGGCACGCAGGGCGTGGTCATCACCGCTGTTGACGGTTCATCCGATGCCGCATCGAAGGGCCTGCAGCGCGGCGATATCGTGCTTTCCGCGAATTACCGCGCGGTCACGACGCTGAGCGGACTGGAAGCAGCGATCAAGGAAGCAAAGGCCGCCAACCGCTCGGCCCTGCTGCTGCGCATCCAGCGCCGCGGCCAGCCGGCAGCCTATATCCCCATCCGCCTGCGCTGACGCGGGCCTTCAGGGAAAACGAAAACCCCTCCCCCAGCGGGAGGGGTTTTTCATTGGAGCCAAGCGGTCAGTTGGCCTGCGGCTGCGAACCGCGCCGCACCTTGGGAGCTTCGCGGCCGGTTGCCTCGTTGAGGAAATCATCCTCGGCGGCGCGCGGCGGCAGGCCCAGGTCCTCCGGTCGGCCCGCCGGATCGCCCGGACGCGGCTTCTGGCCTTCCTGCGGCTCGATCAGGTTGCCCTGCTCATCGACGAAGGAATAGTCGTTGGGATCGGCCATGATGACCTCGTCATCCGGCTCGAGCTGCCAGGCGGGAAGCTTCAGCTCGGTATCGAACTTTTCGACCGGGCGCTTGGCGACGGCATATTTCATGAACTGCGCAAAGGCGCGCGCCGGGGCCGTGCCGCCCTGCAGCCCGGGGACCGGCTTGGCATCGTCGCGGCCCATCCACACGCCGGTGGTGATGCCGCTGGAAAAGCCCAGGAACCAGCCGTCCTTGTTGGAACTGGTCGTGCCGGTCTTGCCCGCCACGGGCCGCCCGATCTGCGCCGCCTTGCCCGTGCCGATGTTCACGGCGGTCTGCAGCAGGTCGGTGATGCCGGCGATCACGTATTGCGGCACGATCGGTTGGGTCCCCGGGGCGGAACGCTGGTAAAGCATGCGCCCGTCGGTGGTCACGACCTTGCTGATGCCATAGGGTTCCACCGGCACGCCCTTGGCGGAAACGGTGGCAAAGGCGCGGGTCAGGTCAATCACGCGGACGTCGGATGAGCCCAGCACCATCGAGGGCATGGTATTGACCGGCGTGGTGATGCCAAAGCGGCGCGCGACCCCGGCGATGGCGCCGAAGCCCACTTCGTTGCCCAGCTGCGCGGCAACCGTGTTCTTGGAATAGGCAAAGGCGGTGCGAACGTCGATCTGTCCGGCGAAGGTGCCGCCCGAATTGCGCGGGCTCCACCCTTCGATCGTCACCGGTTCATCGACCACGGCATCATCGGGCTTGTACCCGGCTTCCAGCGCGGCAAGATAGACGAACAGCTTGAAGGCCGATCCCGGCTGGCGCACGGCCAGCGTTGCGCGGTTATAGTTCGAGCTGACATAGTCCGTACCGCCGACCATGGCGAGGATCGCCCCGTCGCGGTCCATAGAGACCAGCGCCCCCTGCGCCCCCTTGGGAACGTTCGCCACCACGGCCTTGGTCGCGGCTTCCTGCATGCCGGTATCCAGCGTGGTCCACACTTCGACCGGTTCGGTGTTTTCCGGCACCAGCAGGTCAAGCTGCGGCAGGGCCCAATCGGTGAAATAGCGCACCGAATTGGTGCCGCCCTCGGGCGCGAAAACCACCTTCGACATGTCCACCGCCGCCATCTCTGACGGGGTCAGCACTTCGTTATCGACCATGGTCTGCAGCACCACTTGCGCGCGGTCGGTCGCAGCCTTGGCATCGGCGGTGGGCGAATAGTGTGACGGCGCCTTGACCAGTCCGGCAATGATCGCCGCCTCGGGCAGGGTGATCTCGCTCGCCGGATGGCCGAAGAACTTGCGGCTGGCGGCATCGACGCCATAGGCGCCGCCGCCGAAATAGACCTTGTTGAGATAGAGCTCGAGGATCTGTTCCTTGGAGAACCGGGCCTCCAGCGCCATGGCCCAGACCGCTTCGTTGACCTTGCGGGTCAGCGTGCGGCTGTTGTTGAGGAACAGGTTGCGCGCCAGCTGCTGAGTGATCGTGGAGGTCGCCCGCATAGACTTGCCGCTGGTCACGGACACGAAGGCGGCGCGGATCAGGCCCAGCGGATCGATGCCGATATGGCTGTAGAAACGCCGGTCCTCTACCGATGTCATCGCCTGCGGCATGACCTTGGGCAGGTCCTTGATCGGCACCCATTTGCCATAGCTGGGGCCCATGTTGAACAGTTCGGTACCGTCGCGCGCGCGGACCAGGATGGTCTGCCCACTCTGGCTGCGCTTCAGCTCTTCGTAAGTGGGGACCGACTGCATGGTGACCGCCACGGCCACGCCAAGGAAGATCGCGCCAAGCAGGGACAGTGCGACACCCCAGATCACCAGCTTGCGGAACCAGCCGCGCTTCTTCTTCACCCGCACGGGGGGCGGTGGCTCTCCCTGCGAACCGATCCGTTGCCTGGTGGCGTTGCGTGCCATGGAATGCGTCAACCCTCTCTTCGGCGAACCGGTCGCCCGTCCCCGCTGCGCATACTAAGCAGATCGGTAGAGATAGTTAATGCCAAATTGCAGGACCGGCGAATATTGGTCGCTCAGGCCGCTCCGCCCGGCGCTTGCGGTTCGAAATCGAGCGAGGCGGAATTGATGCAATAGCGCAGGCCGCCTGCCTGTAGCGGACCATCGGGAAAGACATGGCCAAGATGGCCTTCGCAGCGGGCGCAGCGCACTTCGGTGCGAACCATGCCGTGCGAGCCGTCGCGGTGTTCTTCCACCGCATCGCCTGCGACCGGGGCGGTGTAGCTCGGCCAGCCCGAGCCGGAATTGTACTTCGTCTCGCTGGAGAACAGCGGCGCACCGCAACCGGAGCACTTGTAAAGGCCGGACTGCTTGTTGCTTTCGTACTTGCCGGTGAAGGCCCGTTCCGTCCCGGCCTCGCGAAGGACGTGATACTGTTCCGGGGTCAGCTTTTCGCGCCATTCGGCTTCGCTGAGGTTGAGCTTTTCCGTCATTGCGCACTCCATGTCCTGCTGCCCGAGCGCGCAATATGGGATCAGTGCAAGTGTTCGACAACCAGCACGGTGCCATCATGCCCGGCCACGCGCATCCGTGTGCCCGGGGGGGCATCGGGGCCCTTGGCGAGCCATTCGGTGTCGCCATGCCTGACCCGGCCGGTGCCGCCGTCAATGGCATGGGTGACCAGCACCGTATCGCCGAGCAGGCGTGCGCCGCGATCGTTCATCGCCGGGTCCGCGCCTTCGACCTGGTTGGTCCGCAACCAGCGCCGGGCGGCCATCACCAGCACGAATGCCAGCACGGCAAAGAGCAGCACCTGCATGCCAACCGGGATCGGCACGAGCCATGCCAGCAGTCCGGTGCCGACGGCAGCTGCCGCCAGCCAGATCAGGAAGAAGCCGGGCGCGGCAATTTCGGCGGCGGCAAGCAGCAGGCCCAGCGCGAGCCAGGTCCAGCGCGGGTCAAGGCTGTTGAGCCAGTCCATCAGGCGCGGCCTCCATCGCCCTTGCCCAGCGCATCCTTGACCAGTTCGCCGATGCCGCCGACCGAGCCGATCAGTTGCGTCGCCTCCACAGGGAACAGGATGGTCTTGGCGTTGGGCGAAGTGGCGAACTGGCTGACCGCGTCGGTATATTTCTGCGCGATGAAGTAGTTGAGCGCCTGGGTGCCGGACTTGGCGACGGCTTCCGAGACCATGAGGGTGGCCTTCGCCTCGGCCTCTGCCTCGCGCTCGCGCGCTTCGGCATCGCGGAATGCGGCTTCCTTGCGGCCCTCGGCGGAGAGGATCTGGCTCTGCTTTTCGCCCTCGGCGCGCAGGATTTCGGCAGCGCGCAGGCCCTCGGCCTCAAGGATCTGGGCGCGCTTTTCGCGCTCGGCCTTCATCTGGCGGGCCATGGCATTGGAGATATCAGCCGGCGGGCGGATGTCCTTGATCTCCACGCGGGTGATCTTCACCCCCCAGGGCGAGGTCGCATGATCGACCACCGCAAGCAGCTTGGCATTGATCTCGTCGCGCTTGGACAGCGTTTCATCGAGGTCCATCGAGCCCATCACGGTGCGCAGGTTGGTGGTCGTCAGCTGCATGATCGCGACGTAGAGGTTCGCCACCTCGTAGGCTGCCTTGCCGGCATCGAGCACCTGGAAGAACACCACGGCATCGACGCCGACCATGGCGTTGTCCTTGGTGATGATCTCCTGCCCCGGAATGTCCAGCACCTGCTCCATCATGTTGACCTTGTGGCCAACGCGATCGACGAAGGGCACGATCACATGCAGACCCGGCTGGGCGGCGAGGGTGTATCGGCCAAGTCGCTCGATGGTATAGACATAGCCCTGCCGCACGACGCGAACGCCCATCAGCAGGAACAGCACCACCAGTACCACCAGCGCCAGCAGCGTTTCGCCCATCATACCCTCCTATTGCCTTGAAACGCCATGCTATCGCAGCAGGCGCCACTCGCAAGCGGAATCGGAAAAACCCCTAGGCGCAGTGGTGCCGGTCAGAGCCGGGCGTAAAGCGCCAGCAGCCGGGCAAAGGCGCGATCGGCCTCTGCCTTGTTGTAGACGGGGGAGTCCGGCACGGTCCAGCCGTGGTCGCCGCCATAGACTTCGATCTCCGCCTCGACTCGGGCTGCGGCGGCTGCAGCCTTCAGCGCGTCCTTTTCCCCCGGCGCGCGGGCATCGTCATTGCGGGCGATGGCGAAGAGGTAGCCTGCCTTGGTGCTCTTGAGCAGCTGGCTGGGACTGTCCGGCTTGTCGCCCACCAGCCCGCCGCCATGGAACGAAGCGGCTGCGCGCACGCGATCGGGGGCGGCGGCGGCGGTGCGGACGGTGAACGGGCCACCCATGCAATAGCCCTGGCTGCCGATGCCGCGCCTGGGGTTCACCGCTTTTTGCCGGTCAAGCCAGGCGACGAATGCCTTGGCATCGCGGGCAACGCCTTCGGGAGTTACCGTGGCGATCATCGGCTTGAGCTTTGCCTGCCCTTCGGGCGTGCGCCATTCGGAAAAGCTGTTCAACACCGGGGCCTTGCCTGCGCGGTAGTACTGGTTGACCACCAGCACCGCATATCCGTGCGCCGCGAGCTGCCGCGCCATGGCATATTTCGCCTCGCGCGCGCCGCCGATGTCCGGCCAGAAGATCACCCCGGGATGCCTGCCCTTCGCCGGGTGGACGAACAGGCAATCGCAAGAACCGTCGGCCGTGGGCACCATGACCTTCGCCTCGGCCAGCGCCTTGCCCTTGGCGAACGCGGCGGCACCACCGCTGCCTGCGGCGACCACCGCAGCGCCGCTCGCCAGTCCGAAGGCCCGCCGCGAAAGGGCGGCCTGTTCCGCTTCGAGGGTGAAGTCATCGCACATGGCAGCAAGTCTCCCGATGGTTTCGCGCGTAACTTATGATAACCGGGCAGACATGCAAGCCGATCCCGATCACATTGCCTGCTGGCAGCGCCTGTCGGACACGATAACCACCTCGGGCCATATCGAGCCGGCAGGCGTCGCGGCGCTTGCCGCGCTGGGCGTGCGACACGTGATCAACCTTGCCATGCCGGATCATCCGCAGGTCATGCCCGATGCGGCAGAGCGCCTTGCCGCGCACGGCATCGGCCATACCCACATCCCGATTCCGTTTGATGCGCCGCGGAACGAGCATTTCGCCGCCTTCTGCGATGCGCTGGCCACCACCCCGCGTCCGCTGCACGTCCATTGCATCCTCAACTGGCGCGTTTCCGCCTGCTTCTATCGCTGGCACCGCGAGATAAGGGGCATGGATGAAGGCGCGGCGCGGGTGCTGATGGCGCAGCAGTGGCAGCCCGAAATCACCGACTATCCCGGCGCGGAGGCCTGGGCGCGGTTCATTGCCGGGAATGCCGATCAGCCGGCGGGGTAGTTCAGCTCGATCGTGATCCCGTTAGGGTCGGTCAACATGATCTGCCGCAGCCCGGCGATCCCGTCGTTGACCCGCATGGTCATGCCCAGCGCGGCGATCCGGTCCTGCGCCTCGCGAAAGCCTTCGCACCGGAAGGCGACATGGTGGACGGCGCCAGTGGGCTCTCCCACGCGATGGTCAGTGCCATAGTTCGCCAGCGTGCCCTTTACGACGACGTGGACGCCGGGATGCCCGGTTTCGTCGTAAAGCCAGGTGCCCTGATAGCCATGCTGCTCCGCCGGGGAGCGGCCCGCCTTCATGCCCAGGGCCCCATCGTAGAAGGCAATGGTGGCGGCCAGGTCCTCGGTCAGGATGTTGACGTGATCGAGCCCTTTGACCGCCATGGCGCTTACCTCCGGCTGAGCGCTGCCTCGCATTCGCCCATCAGCGTGGCGATGATCTCGGCAACGGGTTCTTCCGCGGTCACCATGCCGACCGACTGGCCCGCCATCAAGGAGCCGTTTTCGACATCGCCATCGATCACTGCGCGGCGCAGGGCACCGGCCCAGAAGTGCTCGATCTGCAACTGCGCTTCGCCCATCTCGATCTTGCCTTCATCGAGCAGCTTGGCGACCTCGACCTGCTTGGCGGTGAATTCCTCGGTGCCCTTATTCTTGAGCGCGCGGACCGGGATCACCGGCAGGCGCGGGTCCACCTGCACCGAGGCGACCGCATCGCGGGCATTGGCGCGGAAGAAGGCCTTCTTGAAATCGGGATGGGCGATCGATTCCGTCGCGCAGGCAAAGCGGGTGCCAAGCTGCACGCCGCTGGCGCCCATCTCCAGGTAGCTTGCCATCATGTCGCCCCGGCCGATGCCCCCGGCGACGAAGACGACATGGTCTTCCGCCAATGCCGGCAGGAATTCCTGCGCGAGGACCGAGGTGGCTACCGGGCCGATATGGCCGCCCGCCTCGCTGCCTTCGATCACCAGCGCGTCAGCACCCGAACGCAGCAGCTTCTTGGCCAGCGCCAGCGTAGGCGCGAACACCAGCACCTTGGCTCCGAAAGCCTTGATCGCCTCGACCGAGCCCTTGGGCGGAATGCCGCCGGCAAGCACGACATGGCCGACCTTGTGCTTCGCGCAGACGCCGATCAGGTCGAACAGGCCGGGATGCATGGTGATGAGGTTCACGCCGAAGGGCTTGCCGGTCAGCGCCTTGGTCGCGGCAATCTCGGCATCGAGCAGTTCGGGCGTCATCGCGCCGCAGGCGATCACGCCGAAACCGCCGGCATTGCTGATTGCGGAAACGAGATTGCGTTCCGAAACCCACGACATGGCCCCGCAAAGGATCGCGTGCTCGCTGCCCAGGAATTCGATGCCGCGCTGCATCAGCGCATGGGTCTTGTCGTACACGTGAAGTCCCCCCGAAATCGGTCGTCGCGCGCCTATAGGCAAGCAATCGCCCCGCGCCTAGCCCCGAGCGTCTGCCGGCGCAGTGCCTTTGCGCTGAAACCCCTGCTTTCCCTAGCGTCAATCCGGAGCGGAGGTGCGGGCGGAAGAAAAAGGGAATCCGTCCCCCTGACCGCACGGGTCAACGCAAAGGCGGTGCGGCCGGCACCGATCCGTGGTTCAGCGGGGTTGTTCCGAAGCCACGGGCGAAAAGCCCGGGCCCGTCGGGTCGCCCCCGCCCATGGCCCCCCATGGGCGGGGTTATTTCTTTTCCGGCAGGATCAGGCCGCTTCGTCAGCCGAATCGAGGCCATAGGCGGTGTGCAGCACGCGGACGGCCAGTTCGGTTTCGTCCTCGTCGATCAGCACCGAAACCTTGATCTCGCTGGTTGAGATCGCCTGGATGTTGATGCCGCGATCCGCAAGGCTGCGGAACATGGTGGAAGCAACGCCCGCGTGGCTCTTCATGCCGACGCCGACGACCGAGATCTTCGCCACCTTGCTGTCGGCGATCAGGCGGTAATAGCCGATGGCTTCCTTCTGCGCTTCCAGCAGGGCCTGCGTGCGGGCAAGGTCTGCGCCCGGCACGGTGAAGGTCACGTCGGTCTCGCCCTTGTCCTTGGCGACGTTCTGGATGATCATGTCGACATTGATGTTCGCCGCCGCAAGCGGGCTGAAAATGGCAGCGACCGCGCCGGGACGGTCGGCAATGCGGGTAAGCGTGATCTTGGCTTCGTTCTTGTCGGCAGCGATGCCGGTGATCAGCTGGCGTTCCATTTCAAGTCCTTCCAGTTCGTCGTCCGAGACGATCATGGTTCCCGGGATGGTATCGGCGGCGGGGGCATCATCGTCGATGAAGCTCGACAGCACCTGCACGCGCACCTTTTCCTTCATGGCGAGGCTGACCGAGCGGGTCTGCAGCACCTTCGAGCCGACCGAGGCCAGCTCGAGCATTTCCTCGTAGGTCACGTACTTCAGCTTGCGCGCCTTGGCGACGATGCGCGGGTCGGTGGTGTAGACACCGTCGACATCGGTGTAGATGTCGCAGCGATCAGCACCGATCGCGGCCGCAACCGCCACGGCCGAGGTATCGGAACCGCCGCGGCCCAGCGTGGTCACGCGGTTGCCTGCCGTCAGCCCCTGGAAGCCGGGGATCACCGCGATTTCGCCAGACGCCATCGAGGCGAGCAGTTCATCGCTGTCGATGCTTTCGATGCGAGCCTTCGAATGGGCATCGTCGGTACGCACCGGCAGCTGCCAGCCAAGCCACGAGCGCGATTTCGCGCCCAGCGCCTGCAGGTGCATGGCGAGAAGGCCCGCTGTGACCTGTTCGCCGCTGGCGACGACAACGTCATACTCGGCGGGATCGTAAAGCGGGTTAGCCTCGCGGCAAAAGTTCACCAGCCGGTCAGTCTCGCCCGACATGGCCGAAACGACCACGGCCACTTCATGCCCCGCCGCCTGCTGGCGCTGGACAATCCGCGCCACGCGGCGGATGCGCTCCGTACCGGCCATGGACGTGCCGCCGAATTTCATCACGATGCGGGCCAAGATACGGCTCCTTCGAAAACCACTGTCGCAAAGAATCTTGCGCGGTACCTTGCCCCGCGCGGCGGGGGCGCTTTAGGAAGCAAGCATGGCTAATGCAACCACGATCAAACCCGAGGAAGCGGCGCATTTCGGCAGGCTTGCGGCGGACTGGTGGGACCCGAAGGGCTCCTCCGCCATGCTTCACCGGCTTAACCCGGTGCGCCTCGGCTTCCTGCGCGAGGCGATCGATGCTCACTGGGGCACCGATTCCCGCGCGATTCGTCCGCTGGCGGGCATGCGCGTGCTTGACGTGGGCTGCGGCGCGGGCCTGCTGTGCGAGCCGCTGGCCCGGCTGGGCGGGACAGTAACCGGGGTTGACGCGGCAGAAGAAAACATTGCCGTGGCAAAGGCGCACGCAGCTGGCGCCGGGCTGGCGATCGACTATCGCTGCGGCGAGATCGGCGCCTTGGGCCTGTCAGGCCATGATCTTGTCACTGCCATGGAAGTGATCGAGCACGTGGCAGACAAGCCCGCCTTCATCGCCGCGCTGGCAAAGGCGCTCAGCCCCGGCGGGCTGATGGTGCTTTCCTGCCCGAACCGCACGCCGCAATCCCGGCTGCTGCTGGTCGAGGGCGCAGAACGGCTGGGCATGGTGCCGCGCGGCACGCACCACTGGGATGATTTCGTCACCCCCGACGAACTGCGCGAACTTCTCGGCCAGGCCGGTCTTGCCATGGGCCAGCCGCGCGGCATCGCCTGGTCGCCGGCGAAGGGCCTTCACCTTTCGGGCGACATGGCGCTCAACTTTATCGTGACGGCTCGGGCGAAAGCATGAAGCGCGGCGGCACGAAGCTGCGCTGAAGCGTGGCGCGATCGAACAGCCGGCCCTTGGGCAAGGTCTTTTCCAGCGCCACGATACGCATTTCCAGCACCGGCTTGTCGGGCTTGTCCTCGGGCGCGATGACGCTGGCGACGATTACGCCCTGCTGGTTCACATCGTAGCTGCGCACCAGTCCGGCACCCCACAACCGCACCCGGTCAACCTCGCCAAAGGCGGACGGATGCTTGCCCAGCCAGGCGACCTTGCGGATGCTTTCGTCATAGGCGATCCCGCAGGCGGTGCTGGCCACGCGCTCACCGGTCCGGGTGGTTCGCTCGATCAGCGAAAAGTGCGCACCCGATTTGGTGGCGCAGTTGGCAACCAGACGGTCATGCGGGGTTTCCACCCGGTGGCGGTAGCCGGAATTGAACTCGGCAGACCATTCCTCCATCGGGTCCGCACCTTTCAGCCGGATCACGTTCCAGAAATAGGCGGCATAGGTGGCGCGGGTCGTCTTGGAGCGCCCGATCACCTCGCGTGCGCGCGCCTCGTCGCTGCCATCCGGCGCGGCGGCAGCGGCCGGCACGGCGCCAAGCGCCAGCAGGGCGGCACCAAGGGCGAGGCGCAGGCGGCTCACTTCGGCGTCATCGCGATCAGCGCCGTGCTCAGCACGGTGGCGGCGATGAACATCGTCCACGACCAGTAGAAACCGACGCCCTGGATCGTCTCATGCGTGATGTAGAGATAGCCGCCCTTGGAACGGGCCGAGCCGAAAATCGCGCAGACCACCAGCGTCAGGATGCCGCCGACAGTCGCCCCTTTGAACAAGTCCATGATCGAGTGCTCCGCTTGGGCTTGGGATATGCAATCGCGTTAGGGCGAAAAGGTCAAGAATTTACCAGCAGGGCGCTGATCGCTGCACGCGCTGCCGCTTCGCGTTCCTGCCAGTTGCCGCCGATGCGGACGAAGGGCACCCCGGTATCGAGAAGCACCTTTTCGGCCAGACCGGCAAAGCGTTGGCGCGCCTGATCTTCGTCGAAAAAGCGGGTGCCATCGTCCACCCAGGGCACTTCAGGCGAAAACAGCAGGTAGAGATCGGCCTTGGGCCAGTGCAATAGCGAAGGCGGCACCTGCCCGAACAGCATCTGCGCCCAGGCGGCGGTCATCAGCTGGTCGGTATCGAGGATCAGCAGTTCCGGCTGCGCCATCTCCGCCTGCCGCACTGCTTCTGCCTGTCCCTCGGCAATGGCCAGCAAGTCCGCCATGGACAGGTCCGTGCCGTGCTCCTCGCAATAGGTGCGGCCATATTCCGGCACCCAGGGCCAACCTTTCTCGCGCGAAAGGCGCTCGGCCAGGACCGACTTGCCGGTGCTTTCCGCGCCATGGAAGCAGACGCGGATCATGCCGGCACCGCCCTTGCCCTCTCCGCGGCGATCCATTCCCTCAGGCCAATCAGGCTCATCACCAGGAAGCCCCCGTACAGTCCTGCCGTGGGTTCAAGGTCGCGGTAGATGTAGAGGCCGATGGAGGCGAGATCGATCACGATCCACAGCACCCAGTTCTCGATACGCCGGAAGGCGAGCAGAAGCTGCGCGCCCACGCTGAACACGGCGATCGGCGTATCGATCCAGGGCATCGAAGCCGTGGTCCACTTTGCCATTGCCCAGCTGAGGTTCAGGCTGATCGCCGCCATGGCAAAGAGCCAGACCCAGCGGCTGCGCCAGTCCAGCCAGCCGACGTCCACCCGGCTGCCCTCTCCGCCCACCCGCAGCCAGAGCCACCAGCCCCAGCCCTGCGCGACGAAGAAGAACACCTGCAGCACCGATTCCGCGTAGAGCCGCTGTTCCCAGAAGATGAAGAAGTAGAGCGAGACCATCACCAGCCCGAACAGATAGTTCCAGTGGCTGCGGAAGATCAGGAAAGCGATGTTGAGCACGCCGAAGCCGGCGGCGACCCATTCGATCTGCGAAAGGAGCTGCGGATCGAAGCTCATGCCAGGGCGGCGGCCCAGTCATCGGGCTTGAAACCCACCAGCAGCCCGCCCTTGTGCTCCACGATCGGGCGCTTGATGCAGCTGGGATTGGCCACCATCAGCGCCACGGCCCGCCCCTCGTCCAGCCCCTCGCGGTCAGCCTCGGGCAACTTGCGGAATGTGGTTCCGGCGCGGTTGAGCACCTTTTCCCACCCGGCCACCTTGCACCAGCTAGCAAGCTGATCCGCATCGGCCCCGGCCTTCTTGTAGTCATGAAAGGCATGGGCGATGCCCTGCCCGTCCAGCCAGGCGCGCGCCTTTTTCACCGTGTCGCAATTGGGAATGCCGTAAAGCGTGACCGTCACTCAATCGTGCCTTTCGAATGTCCGTATCTGCGGATCGTTAAGGGAAATGCTTTCGTACCAGGCGTAGTATTGCCCCCTGCCGCGCGCCTGGACAGCGGCGTGCTCCGGGTGGCGGCCCCAGGCCTTGGCGGCGGCCTCGCTTTCCCATTCGGAGATCGTCACAACCTCGCCATCATCGGCGTGGAAGGTCTTTACCGAACGGAAGCCGGGTTCCTGGCTGGCAAGTTCCACCATCCGCTGCGCATCGGCGGCATAGGCGGCAGCGTCCATGCCGGGGCGCTTCCGGTTTCGGAATACGGTGAGGTACATCCGCGCTGTCCTACCCGCCAAAGTGGACAAATCAATCTTTCTCGGCAAAAGGCCTAGCCCATGTCCGTGAACACCTTTGGCCGCCTGTTCCGTTTCACCACCTGGGGCGAAAGCCACGGGCCGGCGCTGGGCGCCGTGGTCGATGGCTGCCCCCCGGGTCTGCCGCTCGACGAAGGCTTCATCCAGCCCTTCCTCGATGCCCGCCGCCCCGGCCAGTCGCGCTTCACCACGCAGCGGCAGGAACCCGATGCGGTAAAGATCCTGTCCGGCGTGTTCGAAGGCAAGACCACGGGCACTCCGGTATCGCTGGTGATCGAGAACGTGGACCAGCGCTCGAAGGACTATTCGGACGTCGCCAAGGCCTATCGCCCGGGCCATGCCGACTATGCCTATGACGCGAAGTACGGCTTCCGCGACTATCGCGGCGGTGGTCGCTCCTCGGCCCGCGAAACGGCGGCGCGGGTGGCGGCTGGCGCCGTGGCGCGGCTGGTCATTCCGGAAGTGACGATTCACGCCTGGGTTGCAGAGATCGGTGGCGATGCCATCGACATGGACAACTTCAGCCTTTCCGAAATCGGCAACAACCCCTTCTTCTGCCCCGATGCCGAGGCAGCCCAGCGCTGGGAAAAGCTGGTGGACGAGGCGCGCAAGGCCGGCTCATCGCTGGGCGCGGTGGTGGAGTGCGAGGCGGTGGGCGTTCCCGCAGGCTGGGGCGCGCCGCTTTATGGCAAGCTGGATGCAGACCTTGCCGCCGCGATGATGGGCATCAATGCCGTCAAGGGCGTGGAAATCGGCGACGGCTTTGCCGCCGCGCGCCTGACCGGGGAAGGCAATGCCGATCCGATGCGCCCCGGCGAGAACGGGCCTGACTTCCTGGCCAACCATGCAGGCGGCATCGCGGGCGGCATTTCCACCGGCCAGCCCGTCCGCGTGCGGGTGGCCTTCAAGCCGACCAGCTCGATCCTCACCCCGCAGCAGACCATCACCCGCGATGGCGAGGCGACCGAGATGTTCACCAAGGGCCGCCATGACCCTTGCGTGGGCATTCGCGGCGTGCCGGTGGTAGAGGCGATGATGGCGCTGGTGCTGGCCGATCACAAGCTGCTGCACCGCGGCCAGTGCGGCTGACCTAGAGCCAGTCGATCCGCCGGAAGCGCAGCCACAGGCCGCCGCAGATCAGGCCGATCACGCCAAGCACCAGCGGATAGCCATAACGCCAGCGCAGTTCGGGCATGACATCGAAGTTCATGCCGTAGATCCCGGCAATCGCCGTCGGCACGGCGAGGATCGCCGCCCAGGCCGCCAGCTTGCGCGTCATCTCTCCCTGCCGGTGCGCTTCCAGCAGGCTGGCGGTTTCAACAATGCTGGCCAGCGTTTCCTTCAGCCCGCGCATCCGCGCCAAGGTGCGATGCATATGGTCCTGCACGTCGCGGAACCAGACCTGCGCGGAATTGTCGATGAACGGCAGGACGGTGCGGGCCAGCCGGTCGCAGACTTCCTCCATCGGACCCACCACGCGCTCGAACCGGCGCAGCTGGCGGCGCAGGCGGAATATGCGGCGGATGGTGGACTGTTCCGGGAAAGTGTGGATCGCCCGCTCTTCCATGGTCTGTACGGCATCTTCCAGCTTGTCGATCAGCGGCTGGAAGCCATCGACAATGAAGTCGAGTATGGCGTGGGCAACGAAGTCCGGCCCCTCGGCCAGCCGCTGGGCATCGCTCTCCAGCCGGTCGCGCAGGGCATTGTGCGCGCGGTTCGAACCAAAGCGCACGGTGATGAGGAAATCGCGGCTGAGGAAAAGCGCCGTCTGGCCATAGGATATCGTCTCGCCTTCATCCATCGACGCAGTGCGGGCAACGATGAACAGGTGGCGGGGATAGACTTCCACCTTGGGCAGTTGCTGCGGGTTCAGCGCATCTTCCACCGCCAGCGGATGCAGTTCGAACTGGGTGGCGACAGCCTGCAGTTCCGCCGCATCGGGTTCGGCCAGCCCGATCCAGTCAAACTGCCCGCGCCCCAGATCCTTGCGGGGAACGCCGTCGATCGGCAGCGCGGTGACACTGGGCTTGCCTTTGACGTAGCGACGCGATGCAATGATGGCCATGACGGGCGTTGTCGCAAGAGAATGAGGCGCTGGCAATCGCCAGAAAATCTGCTTACATTCCTGTCAACAGTGGAGAGAGTGCATGGCGGCGAGCGAAACCTTTGACATGATCATCGTCGGGGCCGGGATTTCCGGGATCGGCATGGCAGCCAAGCTGGCCATGCACCTGCCCCACAAGACCTATGTCATGCTTGACCGGCGCGAGGATCTTGGCGGCACCTGGGACCTGTTCCGTTATCCCGGCATCCGTTCGGATTCCGACATGCACACCTTCGCTTACGCGTTCGCCCCCTGGCGAGAGGAAAACGCCTTTGCCACGGCGGCGGAGATCAAGGATTACCTTGGCCGCGTGGTGGCTGAAAACGGCATCGCCGAAAGGATGCGCTTCGGCCAGCACGTAGAAAGCGCGGACTGGGACAGCGGCTCGGGCCTCTGGACCGTCAGGGCGCGGCAGGCCGACGGATCGGTGAAGGACTATGCGGCGCGTCACCTGTTCATGGGCACCGGCTATTACGATTACGACAGCCCCCACGAGGCTGACATTCCCGGCCTTTCCGCCTTCAAGGGCAAGGTGATCCATCCGCAGTTTTGGCCGGAGGACTACGACTATTCCGGCAAGAAGGTAGTGGTCGTCGGATCCGGCGCGACGGCAGTCACCATCGTCCCTTCGATGGCAGGCAAGGCGGCGCATGTCACCATGCTGCAACGCACCCCCACCTGGTATGGCGTGCGCCCGTGGAAGGACAAGTGGGCCAACCTGCTGAAGCGCTGGCTGCCGGAAAAGCTGGCGTGGAAAATCAACCGCGAAAAGGCGCAGTACCTTCACGAATACCTGTTCCACAAATGCCGCAGCGAGCCTGAAGGGGTGGCGAGCTTCCTCCACGGCGTGCTGAAGAAGGAATTGGGCCCGGCCTGGAACGCGCCCGACTATACCCCGCCTTACAAGCCGTGGGAGCAGCGCATGTGCCTGGTGCCGGGCGGCGACATGTTCCAGGCGATCCGGCGCGGCGATGCCTCGGTGGTCACGGGCAGGATCGCCCGGGTGGTCAAGGACGGGATCGAGCTGGAAGACGGCCGCAAGGTCGAGGCAGACGTTATCGTCACCGCTACGGGCCTCAGGCTATCGACGCTCGGCAAGGTGAAGGTCAGCGTCGATGGCGCGCCGGTCGATGTGGCGCAGCACTTCTGGTATCGCAATTGCATGCTGTCGAACGTGCCGAACCTCTATGTGCTGTTCGGCTATCTCAATTCCGGCTGGACCCTGCGCGTCGATATCGTCACCGACTGGCTGGTGAAGCTGCTGGCCCACATGGACAAGTGGAAGGTCGATGTTGCCACCCCCGCGCTGGCCGATGACCACGGGCTTGAGGAATACCAGCCGTTCGACCTGTTTTCTTCCGGCTATCTCCAGCGTGGCAAGCACCTGATCCCCAAGAGCGCGACCACCGCGCCCTGGCGCATCCACATGTTCTACCGCGAGGACAAGAAGGAACTGGAAGAGGCGGAGATCAACGATGGCCTGATGCGGTTTGACCGGGTGGCCGGCAAGGCGGCAGCATAGCCACGATGCGGACGGGCAAGCCGGACATTGCACTTTCGCACAGCCGGCGTTTCGCCTAACCCACCGCCATGCCTGATTCCCGCATCTATACCGCCGCGCTTGTCGTGATCGGCGACGAGATTCTCTCGGGCCGCACCCATGACAAGAACATCGCCCAGATCGCCTCGTGGCTGCAGGTGCAGGGCATCCGCCTGAAGGAAGTGCGGGTCGTTTCCGATGACATGGCGGCCATCGGCGAAGCGGTGAACGCGCTGCGCGTGCGGCACGATTACCTTTTCACCACCGGCGGCATCGGCCCGACGCACGACGACATCACCGTGGATGCCATTGCCGCTGCGCTGGGCGTGCCGGTGATCGTCCACCCCGAGGCGCGGGCGATCCTTGATGGCTACTACGCCGGCCGCGGCGGACTGACCGAGGCACGCCTGCGGATGGCGCGAGTGCCCGAAGGCTCGGACCTGATCCCCAACCGCTATACCGGCGCACCGGGAATCCGCTATCAGAACATCTTCATCATGGCCGGCGTGCCGCAGATCACCAGCGGCATGCTCGATGCCCTGTCAGGCACGCTGGAAGGCGGCGCGGTGCTGCTGTCGGAAACCGTGGGCTGCTGGGTGCAGGAAAGCGAAGTGGCTGAACTGCTGCGGCAGATCGAAAAGGACCATGAAAGCTGCCAGATCGGCTCCTACCCGTTCTGGCGCGAAGGCAAGACGGGGGCCAATTTCGTCATCCGCTCGGTCGATCCGGAAGACCTGGCCACCTGCAGTCGCGCTCTGTCCGAGGCGCTGGGCGCGATCGAGCGACCGGCGATCCCCGGTGGCATTTAGCGCGGCGGCCCTGCTGCTGTCTTCAGCACCGGCAGGCCTGGCCGAATTCGAGGAACATCTGGCCCGTCACGCCAGCGCCACGGTCGCGCTGGGTGAATGGTGCGCGGCCCGGCGGATTGCTTCTCCCCCCACGATCCGCGCCGAACGCCTTGTGCGGGACGTTTTGAACGACCCGCCCGCCCGGCTGCGCCGCCAGCTCGGCATCAAGCCCGGCGAGCCGGTGGCCATGCGGCAGGTGCACCTCATGTGCGGGGAACAGACACTCTCGGTCGCCTGGAACTGGTTTGTGCCTTCGCGCCTCACGCCGCAGATGAACGACGCGCTGGCAACCAGCGATACCCCTTTCGGCATCATAATCGCTTCGCTGGGCTTCAGGCGCGAAACGATAGAGATCGTGCGCGGGCGATCCGACAATTGCCCCGATGGCACCATTTCGACTCACCGCGCCCGGTTGCGACTGCCCGACGGCACGCCGATTGCCTACCTTGTCGAATGCTACACGGCGGCAAACCTGGGTCTGTGATACCGGGACTCGACTCCTGTCCCGCCAGGATGCACCCTTTCCCCTTCCAGACCTGAAGGAGATGGCGATGCCGCAATATGTGATCGAACGGGATATGCCGGGCGTCGGCGGTCTCGGGCCCGATGATCTGAAGGGCGCATCGCAGCAATCATGCGCGGTGCTGCGCGATCTGGGTCCGGATATCCAGTGGGTGCACAGCTATGTGACGGATGACAAGATCTACTGCATATACCTCGCGCCGAGCGAGGACCTGATCCGCCAGCACGCCGAAACCGCCGGCTTCCCGGCCAACCGCATTTCCGAAGTGCGCGCGACGATCGACCCGACCACCGCCGGTTGAGGCCACCCCTCCTGCGACAGGCAGGCTGCCGAAGGAGGGATGGAAGGCCTCAGGCCGAGATCGTTTCGGTGCCCGCGATCGTCGTGCGGTGCATCATGCGCCCCGAACGCTCGTCGTAGGGGATCACGCGGTGCATGGCGCCGGTGTTGTCCCACACGGCGAAATCGCCTTCTTCCCATTCGTGGCGATAGGAATAGTCGGGCTGTGCGGCCCATTCCTGCAGGCGCACCAGCAGCGCGCGGCCCTGCGGGATCGGCATGTCGGAAACGTGGTCCGCCGTGGTGCCGATGATCATCGACTTGCGGCCGCTTTCATGGGTCCAGACGATCGGGTGTTCCTTGATCAGGCCGATGCCGATCACTGCATCGCGTACCCGTTCGGGGATGGCATCTTCGATGTGGCGCAGGCTGGCCTTGACCGAATGCACCGCGCGCAGGCCTTCAAGCTGCTGCTTTTCCGCCTCGGGCAGGCCTTCATAAGCAGCATAGGTGCTGGCAAATTCGGTCTGCCCGCCCTGCGGTGCCTTGCGACGGCAGGAAAGCAGCGTGGCAAAGGGCGGCGGCGTATCGATGGTGATACCGTCCATGTGCCAGAAGAAGGTGCCCAGCACATATTCGGGCTGAGGGTTGATCCTGGCATCCAGCGTGACCTGGTAGACGTCGTCGTTATCGACATCCTGCACGTTGTTGCGACCGGTAATGCGGATGCGCCCGCCCATCAGGTCGGTGATGCGCAGCTGCTCTTCATCGGAGAGGTTGACCTTGGGGAACACCACGACGGTGCGTTCTTCCACCTTGGCGCGGATCGCCGCGGCGGCTTCCTCGGTGAACAGGTCCTCGCGGTTGTCCCAAAGGATACGGCTGCCGATCTTCGGCTTGATGTCTTCGAAACGGATGGCCACGTGCTTTCTCCCGACAGGCGCAGGCGCGCTGCATGCGCGCGTTTGAACATGTGTTCAGCATAGCTGCGAACGGTTGTCAACTGGCCATCCGGGCAAACGAAAAGGCCGGGAAGGTTTCCCCTCCCGGCCTTTTCTGTTTCCGGTAGCGTCAGCCGAAGATCAGCCGGCGTGCACCTGGGCAACGTCGATCTTCAGGCCGGGGCCCATCGACGAGGAAAGGGCGACCTTCTGCAGGTACTTGCCCTTGGCGCCCGAGGGCTTGGCCTTGACGATGGCATCGACGAAAGCGTCGAAGTTCGCCTTGAGCTGGTCGTTCGAGAACGAAAGCTTGCCCAGGCCGCCGTGGATGATGCCGGCCTTTTCGACGCGGAATTCGATCTGGCCGCCCTTGGCTGCCTTGACCGCTTCTTCCACGTTCGGGGTGACAGTGCCGAGCTTAGGGTTGGGCATCAGGCCCTTGGGGCCGAGCACCTTGCCGAGACGGCCGACGATGCCCATCATGTCGGGCGTCGCGATCACGCGGCCATAGTCGAGGTTGCCGTTCTGCATGTCTTCCAGCAGGTCTTCGGCGCCCACCTTGTCAGCACCGGCGGCGAGAGCGGCCTCGGCCTTGTCGCCACGGGCGAAGACGGCGACCTTGACGGTCTTGCCGGTGCCCGAGGGCAGCGTGACCATGCCACGCACCATCTGGTCGGCGTGACGCGGATCGACGCCGAGGTTCAGCGCGACTTCCAGCGTTTCGTCGAACTTGGTGGTCTTCAGGTCCTTCAGCAGCTGGATGGCTTCATCGACGCCATAGAGCTTCTGGTTGTCGCCCAGCTTTTCGGTGAGGCCCTTTGCCTTCTTGGTCAGCTTTGCCATGTCCTTAGCCCTCCACAACCTGCAGGCCCATCGAACGCGCGGAGCCTTCGATGATCTTGGTGGCCTGTTCGATATCGTTCGCGTTCAGATCCTTCATCTTGGTCTGCGCGATTTCGGCGAGCTGCGAACGCTTGATCGTTCCGGCCGAGACCTTGCCCGGCTCCTTCGAGCCCGACTTGAGGTTGGCGGCCTTCTTGATCAGGAACGATGCCGGCGGCGTCTTCGTCACGAAAGTGAACGAACGGTCGGCATAGACGGTGATGATCGTCGGGATCGGCATGGACTTTTCAAGCTCCTGCGTGGCGGCATTGAACGCCTTGCAGAATTCCATGATGTTCACGCCGCGCTGACCCAGCGCAGGGCCGATCGGCGGCGAGGGAGTGGCAGAGCCCGCAGGCACCTGCAGTTTGATATAGCCTTCAATTTTCTTGGCCACGACATGGCCTCCTTTCTTCCTTTTGGCCCCGGCATTATTCCAGCCGGGAACCTCAGAGTGAGCGGTCAAGCAGATGCCCGAAGGCATCCTCCCGCGCGGAATCACCCGGGGCGGACCCCGAGAGAAGCGCGGCCCCTAGACGACTCGCGCAAAAAAGGAAAGCCCGGATTTCGGCAGGTTCAGGCCCGGCCCGGCGCAGGTTGGGCGACCGCTGCACGCAAGCGCCCGGGCAGCGATCGCACCAGCCGCCCGGCGGGCAGCTCCACCCAGCGCAGCGAGAGGTGCGCCAGCAGGCAGGTCAGCGCGGCAAACCCCGCCAGGACAGCGACCATCTCCAGCCCGTCGGTAACCTGCATGGTCGCACTCTTCAGGGCATAGATCAGCGGCATGTGGATCAGGTAGATGCCATAGGAGCGATCCCCCAGCCAGCACATCGCCTTGCTTCCGGCCAGCGGCAGGCGCAGCGCCAGCAGCAGCGCGGCAGGCCAGGCGAGAAGCAGCAGCGGCAGCAGCGGGCTGAGCTCACCCGTCGGCATCACCAGCCCGGCAATGACCGCCGTGGCAAGTGCCCAGGTCGGCAGGCGCGACAGGCGCTCACGATGGGTCCACAGCAATTGCCCGAGGAAGAAGCCCAGCAGGCCGCGCGGCAGGACATCGGCCACCCAGGGGCCGCCCACCTGCCCGTGCACCGCGAGCATGACCGCCCCCCAGCCTGCCAGCAGCCATGTCCCCACCTTCAGCGCCCGGGTTCCGGCAAAGGCAAGGCCGGCAAAGGCGATGTAGCAGATGAATTCGATGGTCAGCGACCAGGCCGGGCCGTTGTAGGTCTCGGCAAAGGGCTCGACGAAGGCCTGTGCCATGCCAAGATGGGCGAGCAGCGCCGCGCCGGTGTTCGCCGGATTGGCTGCGAACAGCGCAACCAGCACCAGCGTCAGCAGGTGCAGCGGATAGAGCCGCGCCACCCGGGCAAGGGCAAAAGCACCCAGGTCTGCCCGCGTGGCGATCGGCTTCTGGCCAAGATAGACGTGTGCGAAAATGAAGCCGGAAAGCAGGAAGAACAGGTCGACGAAGGCCCAGCCCATGTCCATGAACCATCCCGCCAGCGGCCCGGGATTGGCCTGCGCGATGGCGACCGGATCGAACAGCTGCGCCGAATGATAACCAAAGGCGACAACGCAGGCGGCAAGCCCGCGCATCCCGTCCAGCCGCTCAAGCCTTGCGCCCTGTCCCGCCATGTCGCTCACTTCCCGATGAAGGCCGGGTGCGGGCCGGTGCGCGCCCTGCCTGCCCAGGCCCGGCGCAGGGCATTGCGTGCCGGCACCTCCAGCCAGCGGAACGAAGCCTCGCTGGCGGCGAGCACCAGCAGGACCAGCCCCGCCTGCATGGCAAGCAGCCCGGCGGCGGACATATGCGCCGGATCGACCATGCGGTGCATGACCAGGATGATCGGCAGGTTGACGAGATAGATGGCGTAGGACCGGTCCCCCAGCCAGACCATGGGACGCGATGCCATGGCCTTGCTGCGCAGCGCGAGCAGCAGGGCTGCCGGCCAGGCCAGCAGGGTCAACGGCACAAGCGGGCTATGATCGCCCGCCTGGAGCCAGAACCCCGCAATGATGAGCGCAATCAGAAGCACTGCCGGAACCTGCGCCAGCTTCTCGCGCGCGCTCCACAGAATCTGCCCAAGGAAAAAGCCCAGAAGGCCGCGCCACAGCACGTCTTCCACCCAGGGGCCGCCGGGACTGCCAAGGATGATGAAATAGGCAGTCGCCAGCGCGACCAGCAGCATGGCCGCGCGCCGGGTCCATTCCGGCCCCGCTGCGGCACAGGCGGCGAAGATCATGTAGCAGACGACCTCGATCGTCAGTGACCAGCTGGCATAGTTGAACGTGTGGGCCACCGGATCGACGAAGCCCTGCATCATCGCCAGGTGCGCGACAAAGGCCCAGGGCGTGTTTGCCGGATTGTCGGCGAGAACCAGCGCGCAGATGCCCAGCATGAACAGGTGCAGCGGCCACAGCCGCGCCAGTCGCGCCACCCAGAAATCCTGCTGGCCGCGCCAGCTTTGCAGGGTTCCGCCCGGCAGGTAGACGTGGGCGAAGACGAAGCCGGAAAGGACGAAGAACAGGTCCACCATTGTCCAGCCCGAATGCCACAGCCAGTCTGCCGCCGCCTTCAGCGGCCCGGCATCAAAGCCGAACGGTGCATAATGGTAGAAGACATGGTGCACCGCCACGCCCAGCGCGGCGAGCCCGCGCAGGCCGTCAAGCGCGGCCAGTCGCCCGCCTGCCGCCTGTCGATCGCGTCCTGTGCTGGTATCCACGCCTGCCGGTCCCCCGCTGGTATGCGGGAGATAACGCAGGCGTGGTTAACAAATTGCCGGAACCGGCCCGTCTTACTTGACGAGTTCGACCTGTTCGAAATCCAGTTCCACCGGGGTGGCGCGGCCGAAGATCGAGACCGAAACCTTGACGCGGTTCTTGTCGAAATCCAGCTCTTCCACCACGCCGTTGAACGAGGCGAAGGGGCCGTCGAGCACCTTGACCGAATCGCCGATCTCGTAATCGACGCTGACTTCGCGGCGCGGTTCGGCAGCGGCGGCTTCGCGGGCGCCGAAATAGCGCGCGGCTTCGCGATCGGAGATCGGCTGCGGCTTGCCGTTGGGGCCGAGGAAGCCGGTGACCTTCGCGGTGTTCTTGATCAGGTGATACACGTCATCGTTCATCGCCAGCTTGGCGAGGACGTAGCCGGGCATGACCTTGCGTTCGACCTGAACCTTCTTGCCGCGCTTCACCTCGGTGATCGTCTCGGTGGGAACCTCAACCGATTCGACCAGGGCTTCGAGGCCCTTGCGCTCAGCCTCGGAGAGGATCGAATCGCGAACCTTGTTTTCGAAGCCGGAATAGGCGTGAATGATGTACCAGCGGGCCATTGCTCTCAACTCTCTCAGACCAGCGTCAGCAGCCAGTTGACGATCTTTCCGAAGATCGTGTCAACGCCGAGGAAAAACAGCGCCAGAAGCGTCATCATGATCGCGACGAAGATCGCGGTGGTGACGGTTTCCTGCCGGGTCGGCCAGGTGACCTTGCTGGCTTCGGTACGGACCTGGCGGATGAATTCGCCGGGACTGGTCTTGGCCATTGCTCGGGTGCCTTCTTGCTGCAAACGCGAAAAAACCTGCCTTCCGCCAAGGGGACATCGCCGCCCCGGCCTAGGTGCCGGGAGGGGCTGATTGTCTTCCGATGTCGGAAAGTGAAAGCCAGTTAGCGACTGGCAGGCGCTTTTGCAAGACGGGCGATCAGCCAGCCGTTGCCGCGCGCGGCCACCTGCGCGCCGGCAGGCAGGCGCATCGGCTCCTTCGGCCCGACGTACCAGAGGTAATCGGCTCGGGCGGCAGGTGCGTAGCGCGAAAGGTCGGGTGCCTCACCCGCCTTGACCAGTACCCGCTGCGAAGGATCGAGGAAGCGCGCATCACCATCGGCGTGCGAAAGCATGTGCAGGCCTGGAATCGCGAAGTCTGCATTGGTCAGCGCATCGCGTCGCACCGTGGCCCATCCGAACACATGCGAGGTGGCGGGTTGATGCCAGGCGAAGGGATCTTCTGCATTGGCCCCGGCGATGATGCTGCCCCGTGGCACGCGCTCTATGCCGGCGAGCATCTGTGCCGTCAGCGCCGATCCGGCGATCCAAGAAACCGAGGTCAGCAGCAGCCGCAGCACGAAAGGCACGGCGGCCAGCGCCACCACCCAGCGCCGTGCGCGCCATTGCACGGCCAGCACGCCGCAGGCCAGCGCCACCGGCACCAGCCGGTAATCGGCAAAGTCCCCGCCGCCCAAGTGGCGCGGCATGACGAAGGTCAACGCAAGGAACGCCAGCGACGCGCGCCCTACGCGTCCGTCCATCCGCCCCTGGCGCCAGGCCACCACAATCACCCCGGCAAGCACGGCAAGGGTCAGCAGATCAAGCTGTGCGGACTGATCGCGCAGGGCCATCACCCAGTTGGACAGCTTGTCGAGCAGCACGCCCTCGCCCCAGCTGGTCGCGCCCGATGCGCCCGCGCCGGAGAGCAGCGAGAGCACCGCCGGAGGCCACAGGGGCCAGGTGGCCGGAATTGCCTTGGCGAAGCCGCGGCGCTGCCATTCATAACCGAACACCAGCACCCCAAGCACGCCCCAACCCGAAAGATGGCAGAGCCAGACCAGCGGCGCGATCGCCAGGACCAGCCAGCGCCGTGCCGGGTTGCCCTCCATCCGCAGCCACAGGGCAAAGGCGAAGAATGCCAGCGCCAGCGACAGGCTCCAGTTCAGGAACCCCATCAGCAGCGAGGGCGACCAGACCGTGACCAGCGCGAGCAGGCCGCCCACGCCGATCCGGCCGTGCAGCGCGCGGTCCACTGTCAGAAGCGATCCGGCGAGCAGCGCAGGCACCAGCGCCGCAACGATCCGACCGGCCAGTTCCAGCCCCAGCAGCTTCGCGAGCGGCCAGACCAGCAGGTCGCAACCCAGGTTGGGCGTCCACTGCCAGGCAAAGCGGTAATGCCGCTGCAGGTCTGCGCTCGCATCAAGGTTGAGCATGACGTGCCAGCGGGCAAGATGGGCGGGGTAGTCCGCCATTTGCGGGTAGGCCACCAGCAGCACCGGCAGGGCGGCAAGCAGCGCAAGCGCCAGACCGCCCAGCGCCGCGCCGCGCCGGCTTGTCATTCAGCCCCCGGCTTGGGAGGCGCGGGCCGGTTCATGCGGGCGAGGAACGAATGCTTGGTGCGGAAGATCACCTCGGCTCCCTCCGGCATGGCGATCGGTGGACGGGCGCCATAATACCACAGGAAATCGGCCTTGGCAGCCGGCGCGAAATTGCGCAGGTCCACCCGCTGCCAGCGCCTCAGCAGGTAGCGCTGCGAAGGATCGGCAAAGTTCCAGCCCGGCGCCTT
The DNA here is from genome assembly GCF_002855555.1 of Novosphingobium sp. TH158. NCBI lineage: Bacteria > Pseudomonadati > Pseudomonadota > Alphaproteobacteria > Sphingomonadales > Sphingomonadaceae > Novosphingobium > Novosphingobium sp. TH158. The sequence goes on from NZ_PKRT01000002.1 coordinate 304,344, forward strand.
CACCTGCAGCATGTGGACGCCGGGAATGGCGAACAGGCAGTTGACCAGCGCATCCCGGCGCACCGTGGCATAGGCGCCCAGGTGGCCATTGGGCGGCGTCGGCCAGAGCCCGGTCACTTCCTCGAAGGCAAAGGCCACCTTGGCCCCGCGCGGCACGTGATCGAGCGCCTTGATCATTTCGGTCGTGGCGAGCGAGTGGCTCTTCCACGCCATCATCGTGGCGGCAATGCGGATCAGGAACGGACCGGCCGCCATGGGCAGGGCCCAGTCCTTCGGCCGGATGTCGATCGCCAGCAGGCCAAGCATCAGCGAAACGGCAACCAGGCGATAGTCGGCATAGTCCCCGCCGCCCAGATGCCGGGGCACGACCAGCGACAGCAGCGCCATCAGCAGCGCCGCCCAGCCCAGCCGCCCGTCGAGCTTGCGGGTAAACAGCGCCAGCACCGGCAGGGCGACGAACAGGATCACCGTGGCAACATCAAGATAGCCCTGCTGGTCGCGCAGCGCGGTTTTCCAGAAGATCCACTTGGCCATCAGCGGCCGGCGGCCATAGCTGAACGATCCCGGTGCCTGCTGGCTGGCGAGTACGGTTGGCAGGATCGGCAGCCACAGGGGCACCGTTGCCAGGGCGGCCCGCCAGATCGATTCGAAGCGCGTTGCGCCGGTGCCGTGCAGGCGGTGGCATTCATAGGCAAAGACCATCACCCCCAGCACGCCCCAGCCGGACTGGTGGCACAGCCAGATGATCAGGCCGATCGGCACGAAGGCCGCCTCGCGCCATTTCCACCCCTCGCTACGCACCCAGAAGGCAAAGGCGAACAGCACCAGCGCCAGGCTGAGCGTGAAGTTCATGAAGCCCATCAGCAGCGATGGCGACCAGATCGTCGCCATGGCCAGCATGGTGCCGATGCCCACGCGACCGCGCAGCGCCCGCTCGACCGAGATCAGGCCGAGGCCTGTCAGCAGCGGGATCATGACGAGGATGATCTTGCCCCCGGTTTCCAGCCCGAACAGCGCCGCAAGCGGAAAAATCAGGATATCCGCGCCCAGGTTGCCCGACCAGGCCCAGCGGAAGCCGTAATAGCCATCGAGCACCGGGTTCTCCCCGTGCTGCAGCATGACGTGCCACCGCGCCAGATGCGCCGGATAGTCCGTCATCATCGGATAGTGAGTCAGCAGCGGCGGCAGCGTGGCAAGGAATGCCAGCAGCACGGCCGCCCAGTACCACGCATCGCGCGGTGCGGTCCTCTGGCCTGCGATCATGGGAGCGGCTTGCGCCATCGTTCCTCGCTGGTGTTCAAGCGCAAGCGGACTGGGAAAGTGGCAGGAGTGGCAGGATTCGAACCCGCGGCCCTCGGTTTTGGAGACCGATGCTCTACCAACTGAGCTACACTCCTGCAGGCGGAGTGGCCCTTAGAGCGGCAACGCGGGGTTGGCAAGGCAGGAATGGCGCGAATGACCGAATCGCGTGTCACCATCGCCTTGCCCATGCTATCGCACCGCCATGCATGCCCCTGCCGGCCTGATCGAACCCGAACTCCTGATGCTCGCCTATCGCAGCGGGATCTTCCCGATGGCCGACAGCCGCGATGATGAGGAGGTGTTCTGGGTGGAGCCACGGCGGCGGGCGATCCTGCCGCTTGATGGCTTTCATTTGTCGCGCAGCCTGGCCAAGGTGGTGCGGCGCGAAACCTTCGAGGTCACGTGCAACCGCGCCTTCGCAGAGGTGATGCAGGCCTGTGCCGGTCCGCGTAGCGATGGCGGCGATACCTGGATCAGCGGCCGGATCGAGGCAAGCTACCGGCGCCTGCACGAACTGGGGGCGGCCCATTCGATCGAATGCTGGCAAGGCGGCGAACTGGTCGGCGGGCTTTACGGCGTGGGGTTCGACCGGGTGTTCTGCGGCGAATCGATGTTCAGCCGCCGCACCGATGCCTCGAAAGTGGCGCTCGCATGGCTGGTCGCGGCGCTGCGCCGGGCAGGGGTGGAACTGCTCGACTGCCAGTTCATCACCCCGCACCTCGCCTCGATGGGCGCGGTGGAGATCACGCAGGGTCGCTATATCAAGCTGCTGAACGCCGCTCAGCGCGTGGCAGGCGACGGGGATGCCTTCGGCGCGGCCTTGGGCGCGGCGACCGGCGATGGAGAGGGCGATGGCGCAGCGCTTTCACTGCCTGAAGGCTTTGGAGCGCTGCTGGCCGATGCGGCTGCCTCTTCCTCCTCGCCGGGGAACTTCATCGCGCAGTCCTTGACCCAGACGTCATAGACCGGGTGCTCGACCACGTTGAGCGAGGGCGAATTCTTGAACAGCCAGCCCGAGAAGACCTTGCGCCAGGCCAGCGGCTTGTCGGCGCTCTCGCGCTCTTCGACGTGAACCTGCACGAAGGCGCCGGTTTCGCGCGGGCGCTCCCACGGCGCGGTCCGCTCGCAGGTGGCCAGCTTGATGAAAACATTGCCGATGCGCTTCGATTCGCCGCTTTTCAGCACCACGTCCTGCGTCAGGTTGTTCCGCTTGTTGAGCAGGCCGAGCGTGGCCACGCGATCTTTCACCGGAGTGCCGAATTCGCTTTCCACCGCGCCCGAGGCCAGCGGCGCCGGTCCGGCGAGCGACTTGGGAACCTCGGTCGACTGGGCTTCTGCCGCCTCATCAGGCTCACCCTTGCATCCGGCAAGCGCCAGCAAGGCAAGGCAGGCAATGCCCGGGCGGCGGATCACGCGCGAGACAGGGGAATCAGTGCGCGCCATCCGGCGACCAGGCTTCATAGTCGCCGGTAGCCGCTGCCCGCTTTCCGCCGCGTTCGAGCGCGCCGGCGGGCTTGTAGGCCGCTGCGGTGCCGGTGGCGTTGGGCGTATAGTCCGCCTCCCAGATGCGGGCCGGCGGCAGGTGGCTTTCTGGCACGCCGTCATAGGAATTGTGCAGCCATCCGTGCCATTCAGCCGGAACGCGGCTGGCATCGTTGGCGCCATTGTAGATCACCCAGCGGCGCTCCATGCCCGCGAAAGGATGGCCCGCCGGATTGCGCTTCTTCGCGCGATAGTACTTGTTGCCCTGCGCGTCAGTGCCGACGTGAACGCCGGTCGCCGCGGAATTGAGCAGGGTGCCGATGGTCGCGCCATCCCACCAGGTGAAGATCTTGCCGAGGATTCCCATGGCCAGCGCGTTAGCGCCAAGCCGGGATGGCGGCAAGGGCCTGCGGCAAGGCCATCACCACTCCACCTTGTCGCCGGGGACGATGCCCAGTTCCGCCGCACGGCCGCCGTTGAGTTCAAGCACGGCCGAGACCGCACCCTTCGAAAACAGCGGCTTTTCCGAATAGGGTTCGGTGCGGGCGAATATGTTGAGGATGCGGCGATCGGTGCCGATGTAGATGATGTCGAGCGGGATGACCGTGTTCTTCATCCAGAACGAGGCCATGCGCGGCGGGTCCATCGGAAAGATCATGCCTTCGTCCGCACCCATCTCGGTGCGGAACATCAGGCCCTGGGCCTGCTCCTGCGAAGTGGCGGCCACTTCGACCTTGAAGGCGTGCTTGCCCTTTGCCGTCGTGACTCGCAGCGGGATCACCGGCAGGCCCGAGGTGGCATGGCGCGGGGCGGAGGCAAGGCTGGAAGCGGCAGCGCTCTGCGCGCCCTGGCTCTTGTCCGAGGAGCAGGCGGCCAGTGCCACGGCAATCGCGAGGGCAAGGTGCGTCTTGCGCATGGTCATTCGTCTCCTTCGCCGGCCCATTCTTCGGCCGCCTCCACGCCGCTTGCATCGACCACTTCGCGCGCCATGTCGAGGGGGTGGCCGGCGCGCAGCATGGCGGCAAGCTGCTTTTCCCGCACCGCGCGATCGGCACTGGCGGCGCCGAAAGGGCCAAAGCGGCGGCGGCGGGCAAAGGCAAGCGCGGCGCGGCGCTGATCCGCCTGGCTGGCGCGCACTTCCTCGCGCAGGGGCGCGGCGATGCCGGCCGCATCAAGCGCCTGGTCCACCCGGCGGCTGCCATAGCCCCGGCGCATCAGGCTGCCGCTTTTGGCACGGGCATAGACGCGGTCGTCGACATAGCCTGCCTGCACCATCCGGCTTACCAGCACCTCGACCGGCGCGTCCCCCTCACCCTCCCATCCGCGCTCCTTCAGCTTGCGGCGCAAATAGGCCTCAAGCTTGGCCGCAGAGGTGGCGAAACGGGCGACATAGGCCAGCGCCATCTCGTCCAGCCGGGCGGCATCGATGGGGCGCGGCGGGCGCTTGGGGCGGGGAGAGTGCCTCATTTCGCCATATTCGTGCCACAAACCTCAACGATTGGGGAAGCCCGCATTCAGCTTAGGGGGACGAAGGCAATGCGCGGTTCATGTGGCACGCCTATTGGCGGTCTGAGCTATTGCCCTGGTTCACAAGAAAAAACGGGTACGTAAGACATGAACGACACCACCCTGGTGCCGACGCCGAACAGCGACGACCTTCCGCAGCGTCGGGCCGATTTCCGCACCTTCGGCGAAGCGCTGGACTATGCCGCGACCGGCCGCAAGGGCATGAATTTCCACGATGCCCGCGGCAATCTTGCCAAGGTCTATCCCTACGCGCAGCTGCGCGAAGACGCGCTGACGACGGCCCGTCGCCTGATTGCCAGCGGCATCGGCAAGGGCGATCGCGTGGCCCTGATCGCCGAAACCGGTCCTGAATTCGCCGCCCTGTTCTGCGGTGCGGTCTATGCCGGTGCCTGGCCGGTGCCGCTGCCGCTGCCCACCAGCTTCGGCGGCAAGGAAAACTACATCGAACAGCTTGTCGTCCAGCTGCAAAGCTCGGACCCCAAGGTGCTGTTCTTCCCCGCCGAAATCGCCGAAATGGCCGGCGCTGCCGCCACCCGCCAGGGCTGCGAGGGCAAGGCCTGGGAAGATTTCGCCAATGAACCGGCGCCCGATTGCGCGCTGCCCCAGGCCAGCCCGGACGATATCTGCTACCTGCAGTATTCTTCCGGCTCGACCCGTTTCCCGCACGGCGTGGCGGTGACGCACGAAGCGCTGCTCAACAACCTGTCCGGCCACAGCCACGGCATGAAGCTGAGCCAGGGCGACCGCTGCATATCGTGGCTGCCGTGGTATCATGACATGGGCCTGGTCGGCTGCTTCCTGTCGCTGATCGCCAACCAGATCTCGGTCGATTATCTCAAGACCGAGGATTTTGCCCGCCGTCCCCTTGCCTGGCTGGACATGATCAGCCGCAATCCGGGCACTTCGTGCTCCTACTCGCCCACCTTCGGCTACGACATCTGCGCCCGCCGCATCTCCAGCCAGACCAACGTGGCCGAGCGTTTCGACCTTTCGCGCTGGCGCATCGCGGGCAACGGCGCAGACATGATCCGCCCTGACGTGATGCAGAACTTCGTCAATGCCTTTGCCCCGGCCGGATTCAAGGCCAGCGCCTTCCTGCCCAGCTATGGCCTGGCCGAAGCGACGCTGGCGGTTACCCTGATGCCCCCGGGCGAGGGCATCCGCGTCGAACTGGTCGAAGAAGAACGCCTTTCAGGCTGCACGCGCGACCTGTCGCGCCCGGCGCGCTACCGCGCCATCGTCAATTGCGGCAAGCCGGTAAAGGACATGGAAGTGGCGATCCGTGGCGAACACGACGAGGTGCTGCCTGATCACCACATCGGCAAGGTCTGGTGCAAGGGCCCCTCGGTCATGCACTCCTATTTCCGCGATCCGGAATCGACCGCGGCCTGCCTCGTCGATGGCTGGCTGGATACCGGCGACATGGGCTACATGGCCGATGGCTACCTGTTCATCGTCGGCCGCGCCAAGGACATGATCATCATCAACGGCAAGAACCACTGGCCCCAGGATATCGAATGGGCAGTGGAACAGTTGCCCGGCTTCAACCACGGCGACATCGCCGCCTTTGCGGTGGAGAGCGAGAATGGCGAGGAAGTGCCCGCCGTGCTCGTCCATTGCCGCGTCTCCGATCCCGAAGAGCGCGTGAAGCTGCACACGACGATCCGCGACAAGGTTCGCTCGATCACCGGCATGAACTGCGTGGTGGAACTGGTGCCGCCGCGCACCCTGCCGCGCACCAGCTCAGGCAAGCTGAGCCGCGCCAAGGCCAAGAAGCTTTACCTTTCGGGCGAGATCGAACCCTTCAAGCTGCTCGAAGCCGCCTGACCTTCCCCGTCAGGCGACTGCTTCTGCCTGTTCGGGCTCGGGCTTCCGCCAGCGCGGGGCCCGGGGCAGGACCACTAGCAGCAGCCCGCCAATCACGCAGCCCGCAGCACCGACCATCAGGAAGCTGTCGTAATTGCCCGAGGTGTCGTACATCCGCCCGGCAAGCAGCGGCCCGAGCCCGGTTGCCAGCGAAATGACGGCGGAGATCGTGCCATAGATCTTGCCGAAGTTCTTCATGCCGCCGTATTCGGCAGCGAAGAACAGGGTGATGTTGGTCTTGGTGCCGATGGCATAGCCGTTCATCAACATGGCAAAGACCACCAGCGGCATCGAGCGCGCGCCCTCCATCAACGGCACCATGGCCAGTGCACAGGCCGCCAGCGTCAGCCCGCCCACCCAGTTCGGGCGATAGCGATCGAGCAGCCAGCCGGTGGCGAGCTTGCCTGCCACGGCGGCAAGGCCGGAAAGGAACAGCAGTTGCGCCGCCTGGGCGCGGCCAATGCCGGATTCTGTCAGGATCGGGAACAGGTGGATCGAGAAGCCCTGCGTTACCGCCATGACAATGAAGGATGACGCCAGGATCATCCACAGAGCGGGGCTGCGCACGGCTTCCGGGATCGACAGCCCCGGCACGTCTGCCGGAACGTCCCCTGCCTGCCTTGCCGCCTCTGCCAGCGCCTTTTCCCGCTTGGAAAAACCATCGTGGAAGAACAGCAGGCAGACGATGAAGGTCAACGAGCCCCAGCCCAGCGCCATCCAGATATAGGCCTGCCGCCAGCCGAACCCTTCGATCAGCCAGTTGCCGAGCATCGGCACGATGCCTTGGGCGACGGCCGTGCCCGCCACGACCAGGCCCAGAGCCAGCCCGCGCGATTTCTCGAACTTGCGGGCAACGGCGGCGGACCAGATCGTGGACTTGATGGTCACCAGGATCATGCCGAAGATCACCCACATGGCGATCCACAGCGTTGCAGAACCGTTCATCAGGCCGAAGCTGGCCATGGCCACCGTGGTCAGCACGACGCCCGGCAAGGCCAGCCTGCGCGAACCGTACTTGTCGATCAGGATGCCGAAGAAGGGCGAAAGGAATGCCGTCATGGTCGTGGCGATGGCCGGTCCGGCAGACAAGGTCGTGCGATTCCAGCCGAATTCCTCGCCCAGCGGCTGCATGAAGATGCCGGCGCCAGACAGCATGACCGAGAACAGCGAGAAACCCAGGGAGGCCGAAAGGACGACAAGCCACCCTTGTGACCATTCCTCGCGTGCAGTGCGTGCGCCAGCTGCCATCTTCGCTTCTCTCCCGTCCTATAGGCGATAGGCTAGGCCAGGAACGGAGGAATGCAAAGCGCCCCCATCGTCCTCCCGTCGCAGCATCTTGGCGGCGATGCTTCAGCGGTGTCGCATTTGTGTCGGGGAAGAAATAAAATGACCGGAATCCGCGTCAGCGCCAGCCCTCAGCATCGGCACCAGCCATGTCGTGATGCCCCGCCAGCAGGCGACCGTGCTTGCCAATTACCTGCTTGAAGTGGCACATGCCACGCCGCCCCCAGCCCGCCGGGGCCGCATCGGCCACTGGTTTGGAGGCCAGCTCTGTCTTACGCTAATAATACAGCTTGAACTGACACGCGGTTGGACCCATGTTGTCGCTCGTAACCTGCAAGGGAAACGAGGAAACCATGGCCACGACCCCCACTGCCGCTGCTGAACCGGCGATCACCCTGACGCCGCCCGATCCGGTTCCCGTGGTCGCCCCGGAACGGGCTGCGGGCCTGGTTCCCGTGGCCGACGAGAAAAAGTCCGCGCTCGAGGCCAAGGCCGATGCCTTTGTGGCGGACCTGATCGCACAGGATGCCAACAGCCCCGAATTCGGCAAGCGGATCGACCAGCTGACTAACATGGGCCGCAAGGAGATCGCGGCGGCTGCCGGAATGGCCAACCGTTTCCTCGACCGGCCGGTGCGTGCGATGGACAAGGATTCGGGCGTCGGCGCCAACCTTGCCGAGCTGCGTCGCACCGTGGAGGAACTCGATCCGGGCCGGAACGGCAAGCTCTCCACGGGCCGCAAGTTCCTGGGCATCATCCCCTTCGGCAACAGCCTGAAGCGCTATTTCAATTCCTACCAGTCGGCGCAGACGCACATCCAGTCGATCCTCGGCCACCTTGCCTCGGGCAAGGACGAGCTGCTGATGGACAATGCCGCGATCGACGTGGAACGGCAGAAGCTGTGGGAAGCGATGGGCAACCTTGAGCAGATGATCCACATCAGCCGGACGCTCGATGCCAAGCTTGAGGAAGCCGCTGCCGACCTTGATGCCACCGATCCGGCGAAGGCCAAGGCCGTGCGCGAAACGGCGCTGTTCTACACCCGCCAGCGCACGCAGGACCTGCTGACGCAGATGGCGGTGACCGTGCAGGGCTACCTTGCGCTCGACCTGGTGAAGAAGAACAATGTCGAACTGGTGAAGGGCGTCGATCGCGCCAGCACCACCACCGTCGGCGCGCTGCGCACGGCGGTGACGGTGGCCCAGGCCATGACCAACCAGCGGCTTGTTCTGCAACAGATCACCGCGCTTAACGAGACGACGGCGAATATCATCGATTCGACCGGCACCCTGCTGAAAGAGCAGACCGCGAAGATTCACGAGCAGGCGGCCAGCTCGACCATCCCGATGGAGACCCTGCAACGGGCATTCCAGAACATCTATGACACGATGGACAATATCGACACCTTCAAGGTGAAGGCGCTCGATGCGATGAAGCAGACGGTGACGACGCTGACCGCCGAGGTCGAAAAGTCCAAGGGCTACATCGCCCGGGCAGAGGGCGCGGCGCAGGCGGCCAAGTCTGTCGAAGGCCCCAGCATCCTGAGCCTGGAGGGCTGAACCCTTGCCTTCGCCTGCACAGAACAGCGATGCCATCATGCGGGCGGCCGGACAAAGCCTGGCGCACCAGCGGGCCGGCGGCCGCCGGGTCGGCTCGATCGGACGGCAATCGGCCCGGCTGAAACGCGGCCACCTGGCAAAAAAGATCGGCCGCATCCTGCTGGCCGTGGGTGGCATCTGGCTCGCCAGCTCGCTGCTGAGCCTGTTCATTACCCCCATCGGCCTGCTCGGCCTGGTGGGGACAGTGCTGCTCTCGTTCATCGCCGTTGGCGTGCTGGCCACTTTCCCGAAAATGCAGCCGCCGACGATCGACACCCTGGCCAAGGGCGACGTCAAGACCATGGTCGGCCGCACGGAGATGTGGCTGGAACGCCAGCGCCCTGCCCTGCCCCCGCCGGCGGTGAAGCTGGTCAACCACATCGGCTTGCAGCTCGATGGGCTGGGCGCGCAGTTGAAGGATATCGACCCGCTGCACCCCGCCGTGGGCGAGGTTCGCAAGCTGGTGGGCGAACACCTGCCGCAGGTGGTCGAGGGCTATCGCCGTATTCCGGAACACCTGCGCTATGAAGACCGCGCGGGAACCAATCCCAACAAGCAGTTCATGGAATCGCTGGGGCTGATCAGCAACGAGATCGATTCGGTGACCCGCCAGCTTGCCACGGGCGCGATCGACGATCTGGCGATCAAGACGCGCTACCTCGATTACAAGTACGGCAGCGCGATGGAGAAGGAGGAAGGGGCGCAATAGCCCCTTCCCCGTTCAGGTTCCTCAAAAGTCGAATTCGAACGGCGACCCGTCGAAGTTGCCGCCCAGCTTGTGCGTGGCTGCGGCAAGCTTTGCCTGATCCTTGCCTTCCAGGTGGCCGTCGATGATCCGCTGGTAATTGCTGATCAGGCCTTCCTTCACGTTCGAGAGCCGCATGAATTCGAACCCTTCGGCGTGCAGGCCCTTCTGCTGGAGCGGAATGTTCGAATAGTCCTGCCGCGGGATGGGCGGGAAATCCGGGCTGTCATAGGGCAGCATGATCGGCTCCATGGGCACGGGCGGTTCCTCGCCGGGAGCGAAGGGGGCCAGCGACCACAGTTCGAACAGGCACGATTCCGGCCCTAGCGGACGAATACGATAGCTCGACATGCAGCTGAAGAACGGCAGCAGGAAGTAGTTGGGGAACAGGAATTCCACCGCGTGGACGGGGTGCGATACAGCCACCGCGTTCAGGTCGGGAATCGGTTCGCCCTTGGCGCCCAGCTGCTTGGTGATCTGGTCCTGGACCATGCCGAAGAACATCATCACCGCCTGCTGCGGATCTTCGGGGAACTCGGCATCGACGAGCTGGCGCGCGATCACGAGCTCCTTTTCATGAACCATGCCGGCCATGCCTTCGCTCAGCAGCTCAAGATGGCGCATCTGCGAATCGATGTTGTCCTTGACGCTCATGTCCGGGTTCACCGGAACGCCGATGCCGCCCGTATCGAAGCCGTACATCGAATTGTAGAGTGCCGGTGCGGTCTGCTGCAGCTGCGGGTGCGTGCGCATCACGTGATAGCCTTCCATGAAGGCTTCCATGGCGATCTTCCAGTTCGCCGGCAGCACCGTGGCATACCACCATTCGGAGCGCAGGTTGCTCTTGCCGTGGGCGTCCAGGTTTTCCAGGATCGGCCCCATCGTTTCGCGCAGCGACGGTGCATTGTCATCGAAGTTGATGAAGGCGCAACCGCCCCATTCCTCGACGCGGCAGGGCTTCAGCTTCAGGTCTTCGTTGTCGAGCTGGTGCTCGGTGAACAGGTGCTTGCCGTAAACGAAGGTGCATTCGCCCTCGATGTTCCAGCGCCAGCCGTGGAACGGGCAGATGAAGCCCTTGGTCTTGCAATTGCCGTGGCTGCCTTCGGTCAGCGGAACGCCGCGATGGCGGCAGGCGTTGTGGAAGGCCTTCACGCCATCCTTGGTGCGCACGATGATGACCGACTTGCCAAGGTTGGAATATTCCACCCAGTCACCCACTTCGGGGATCTGCTCCAGCCGGCAGGCCATCTGCCAGACATGCGGCCACAGGTGCTCGCATTCCAGCTTGTAGAACTCTTCATCGTAATAACGCTTTGCCGGGATCCGTTCCGGGTCGGTCACCTTGAACGGAATCTGCCTCGTCTCGGCCATCTGGTATTCTCCCGTGTGTGCAGCTTTGCCTTGACGCGCGGTTGTAAGGCGCGCGCGGCAAGGCGCAACCGGCTTGACCGGTTTGCGTCGGAAATCGGCTGGGCGGTGTTCAGGCGAGGTCGGGATCGGGCCCCGCAGCGAATGCGGCGAGCTGCTCCTCGAAGCGCTTGCGGATCGGATCGTCGCGACCGAACGAGGTGAGGATGTAGAACTGCCCGCGTTCGATACCGCGCACCGCCATCTCCCCGGCCACACCGGCATCGAGCCCGCCGGGCATGGCGCCGCGCGCTTCCTTGCCGATGACCCGGGCGGTATTGGCCGGAAGGTTCGTCATCACGAGGCCGGGGCACATTACCGAAACTTCAACCCCGTGCGGCTTCATTTCCGCGCGCAGCGTTTCGCTCAGTGCGACGACACCATACTTGGCCGAGGAATAGGCCCCGGCGGTCGGCCGGTCGCCCGAAAGCCCCGCCATCGAGGCGACATTCAGGATATGGCCACGGCCCAGGCTGCGGATCGCACTGCCGAAAGTGACGATGCCGTTGTACACGCCGAAGAAGTTGATCGCGAAGATGCGCTCGAAGCTTTCCGGCACGGAATCGGCCAGCTCAAGCCCGTCGGGCGCGATGCCGGCATTGTTGACCAGCACGGTGACAGGACCAAAGACCTCTTCGGCCTTTTCCTTGGCCTCGCGCCATTGTTCGCGGTCGCGCACGTCGAGCAGCACCCCGCGAAGGCCATTGCCGCGCGAGGCCAGCACTTGCGCCAGTGCCTCGTCGTTGATGTCGGCAATGGTAACCTTCACGCCCCGCTTCAGCAGGGCATCGGCAATGCCAAGGCCGATGCCGCTGGCCCCGCCGGTGATGAATGCATGATCGGCGGGGGTCAGCTGCATCAGTCGGCGTCCTTCACAGGGATGGAGAAGCGATCGGTGTATTCCTTGAAGTGGTTGCGCACCCACTTCGCGGAAAGGCCGAATTCTTCCAGCGTATATTCGTGCTTACCGTGCTTGCCCTTGGGATTGAAGGCCATCATCGCTTCCATCCCCGCCTGTGCCTCAGGCGTGAAGGGCGTGCCGAACCGCTCGTAGAGTGCGCGCTGGGTGCCGATGGGATCCTTGAGCTGCGCGGCGTACTGGATGTCGAAGATCGCGTCCTCGCCATGCTTTTCGCGGTAGGCGTTGGAGCGGGCGATCATCTGGTCGAAGGTCTGCAGCAGGCATTCGGCGATTTCGCCGGGGTCCATGCTGTCCGAATACATCGGCCGCACCGCCTTGAGCAGCGAACAGGCCGATCCGACCACTTCCACCGGATCGCGGTGCGTCATCACCAGTTCGGCATCGGGGAACACGGTGGTCAGGTCGTTGAGGAACAGGGGGTGCCAGGGGTTCTTCAGCGTCCACTTGCCGCCGACCTTTTCCTGCAGGACTTGCAGGATCTGCTTCTGGAAGCGGAAGGCCGGCTTGTAATCGGCCTGGAAGAACCACTCGCGATAGCTGGGGATGTGGACCTGGCTGTCATAGACCTGCGAGCAGAACGACTGCGCCATCGAGAATTGGTCCTCGCTGGGGCTGTCGGCATCTTCCCAGTGGATCGCGGCGATATGCGGCATGTACTTCAGCGCCATTTCGCCGCGCGCGACCTCGTTGATGTAGCGCTCGTCCGACTTGTAGTCGGGCCCCGGCGGCGGCACGGAATTGAGCGATTCAAACCGGCGATAGCAGCGGCGCGCCGGATCGGCGGACAGCAGGTTGATCGTCAGCGTCGTGCCGGTGCGCGGCAGGCCGAACACGAAGGTGGGCTTCTCGATCGGCCGCTCCAGCAGTTCGGGATGCTTCTTGGCGTAATCGACCACCTTCATCCGGTTGATGAGGTTGTTGGTTATCGACTGCTCCCACATCGCCGCGCCGCGCTCTGAAAGGCGGGCTTCCTCGTTCGATGCCTTGACGAGGATGGGCAGGCCTTCAAGCTGCGAAGGATCGCCAAGGTCTTCAAGGCCCGTGGCCGCGCGGGCATTTGCGATGATGGTATCGACGTTCATGGTCACTTCCTAGATTGCGAATGAGTAGCCGCCGTTGACTGGGTAGGTCTGGCCGGTGATCCAGCTGGCGCTGTCGGAACAGAGGAACAGCACCATGGCCGCGACATCGTCCGGCGTGCCATAGCGGCGGATGACATATTGCGAGAGCTGCGCCTTGGACATGGGAGTCTCCATGAACTCGGCCAGCTGTTCCTCGCTCATCGGCGGGGTGAGCGTGGAGAGCGAGACGGCGTTGCAGGTAATGCCATAGCGCCTCGCTTCCTTGGCGATCGAACGGACGAAGCCCGCTGCGCCTGCCTTGGCCGCGGCATAGGCGGCCAGGCGCTGTTCGCCCAGCCGGCCGGAATCCGAAACGATGGTAACGATGCGGCCGCCCTGGCCGACTTCGACCATGCCCAGCAGGGCAACGTGGCAGCAGTTCATCACGCCATAGAGGTTGGTGTTGAAGAAGCGGGGCCATTCTGCCGGGTCGGCCTGCCAGAATTCCGGCGAACGACCCATCCGGTCTGTCGGCCCGGCCATGCCGGCATTGTTGACCAGCAGGGTGATCGTGCCAAGTTCGCCGCTGGCCTTGTCGAAAGCCGCCTTGACCGATGCATAGTCGGAAACATCGGCCTGCACCGCAACCGCCTTGCCCCCTGCCTCGCGGATCTCCTGCGCCACGGCCTCTGCCCGTTCGAGCACGAAATCGTTGACCGCCACCGCGGCACCATGATCGGCCAGCGCCAGCGCTATGCCCCGACCGGCACCCTGCCCGCCGCCGGTGACAAGCGCGGCGCGGCCACTGAGGTCAAGAATGTCCCTTGCCGGCATGGTCATCTCCCTTTCCGCTGTTATTTCCGGCACGCTTTGCACTGGCAAGTGGGCGGGCCACGCCGGGGCGATGCCATACAACAGGCCTGTCGTAATTTTGGCAAGGGCGGTTGCCACGCTTGCCGAGTTAGACTTCATGGGTGGCCGAGAGGATAAGAAATGGCCGCACACGCCCCCTTGCTGCAACGCCCTGCCGGCGGGTTCGATTCGGCACAGGGCCTGCTGCGCGCAGAACACTTCCAGATGGCCTGGGCTACCAATGACATGGACCGGGCCAAGGCGCTGCTTTCCGAACGGCTGGGCATCCGCGAATTCACCGTCATCGGCGGGCCCACGCGGCAAGGCGGCGAAACCTGGGCCGCGCTCGCCTGGGTCGGGTCCATCATGTACGAACTGATCACGGCCAGCGGCCCGGGATCGGACATCATCATGAACCGCCTGCCGCAGGGCTCCGGCTTTGCCATGAAGCACCACCACCTCGGCTATCTTGTCAGCGACCAGGCCGAATGGGACGCGCTTGAGGCGGAGGCGGCACGTGCCGGCTGGGCGATGCCGCACAAGAGCATCAACTCCGGCTTCATGACCAGTTGCTTCATCGACGTGCCCGAACTGGGGCACTACCTTGAATACATCATGCCCGAACCTGCGGGCCTCGAATTCTTCCAGAACGTCACAAGGAACTGAAAATGCCCGTCAGCTTCGATTTTTCCGGCAAGGTTGCCATCGTCACCGGCGGCGGATCGGGCATTGGCGAGGCAACGGCCATCGCACTGCTCAAGGCCGGGGCCAAGGTCGCCATTGCCGGGCGCAAGGCGGACCGGCTGGAGGCCGCCGCAGCAGCGATGCGCGAGACGACGGGAGGCGAGGTGTTCTGCTTTGCCACCGACGTGCGCGTGCAGGAACAGTGCCAGGCCCTGATCGAGGCGGTGGTTGCCCACTTCGGCCGGCTGGACGTGCTGATCAACAATGCCGGCGGCGCACGCCACGCCGCGCTGCGCACCGCTCCGGTCGAGAGCTGGCGGCAGGATATGGCGCTCAACCTCGACAGCGCATTCTTCTGTTCGCAGTCCGCCTATCCGCACCTCAAGGCGGCAGCGGCAGAGAACGGGCAGGCAGCGATCGTCAACATCTCCTCGATGGCGGGCAACGGCGGCACCATGGGCTGCGGCGGCTATTCCGCGGCCAAGGCCGGGCTGCAGATGCTGACCCGCGTTGCCGCCGCCGAATGGGGGCCCAAGGGCATCCGGGTCAACGCGGTTGCCGCCGGGATGATTGCAACGCCGCTGGCCCGCGCCAACTGGGCCAAGACCGGCTTCGACGCTGCCTCGGCCACCACGGCCTTCCCGCTGCGCCGCCCCGGCGAGCCGGAAGAAGTGGCACGCACCGTGCTGTTCATGGCCAGCGATGCCGCCAGCTATATCACCGGCGAAACGCTGATCTGCGGCGGCGGTCCGACCATCAAGGGCATGATCGATACCGATGACTGATCCCCTCTCCCCGCCAGCACGCTTCGCGGGAAGCGAAGCACAGCTTCACGAAGCCGCCGCCGCGCTGATCGATGGCTGGTCCGATTTCGGCGCGGGCGATTACCTGCGCGGGCTCGACGTGCTGCTCCACTCGATGGACTACGACCCCCGGTGGAGCGCCGAGGGGCGCCAGCGCGGCTGGATGACCATGGCCAACGTGCTCGCCGCGCGCGGCCATGCCATCCGGTCCATGGCGCAGACGCCGGGGTGGGATTCCCATGCCATCAAGGCGCCGATCATCATCACCGGCGTACCGCGCACCGGCACCACCGCGCTGCACAAGCTGCTGGCGGTCGATCCGCAGTTCCAGGGGCTGCAGACGTGGATCACCGGCGCCCCGCAGCCACGCCCCCCGCGCGACAGCTGGGAGGCCAACCCGCGTTTCCAGCGATCCGTGGCCGAGCTTGAGGCACGCCATCGCGAAAAGCCCGCCGCGCTGGCCGCCCACGCCATGGCGGCCGAGGAGGTGGACGAATGCTGCCTGATCCTGCGGCAGGGGTTCGTCTCCAACCTGTATACCTGCGGCTGGTCGGCCCAGTCGTATGACCTGTGGCGGCGCGAGGCGAGCGAGGCGCATTGCTATGCTCATTTCGAGCGCGTGCTGCGGCTGGTTGGCAGCAATGAACCGGACAAGCGCTGGCTGCTGAAGAACCCCGGCCATGTCGAGAACCTCGATGCCCTGTTCGCGCAGTTCCCCGATGCGAAGGTGATCCACACGCACCGCGATCCGGCCAAAGCGATCCCCTCGCTCTGTGCCCTGCTGATCGGCAACCACAGCCTGTTCGAGGAAGGCCGCGTGGAAGAGCGCGCCTGGCAGATGGGCCTTGCCGAGACCGAAAAGTGGGCACGCGCCATCCGCCGGGCGGAACCGGTGCGACAGGCCCATGCCGGGCAGGTGCTCGACGTGGTCCACACCGATTTCCACGGCGACCCGATGGGAACGGTAGAGCGCATCTACGCCTTTGCCGGCCTCGAACTCTCCGATCAGGTGCGCGCCGACATGGCCGTGCGGATCGAGGAAAAGCCGGAGCTGGCTCACGGTCCGCACCGCTACTCGCTTGAGGATTTCGGCCTTTCCGCCGGTCTCGTGCGCGAAGCCTTCGGCGATTACGTTGCGCGTTTCGACCTGATGGAGAAGCGCGCATGAAGGCCGCGGTCTATGCCGGCAAGGGCGGCGCGATCACCATCGAAGAACTGCCCGATCCGGTCCCCGGCGATGGCGAGCTGGTCATCCGGGTCCAGCGCTGCGGCATCTGCGGCACCGACCTGTCGATGACAAAGGGCGAGATGTTCGATTTCCCCGCCGGCCAGTTCGGTCACGAATTCGCCGGGGAAGTGGTCGCGCTGGGCAAGGGTGTGGAAGGCTTCCGTCTGGGCCAGAAGCTGGCGGTAAACCCATCGGGCGCCTGCGGCCACTGCATTGGCTGCGCCGGCCACAACCATGTGATGTGCCGCGAGGCACCAAGCTTTGCCCAGGGCTTTGCCGAATATGCCCGCCTGCCCGCCAGCCTGGCCGTCCCCCTGCCCGATACGCTTTCGCTGGCGGACGGCGCGCTGATCGAGCCGCTCGCGGTGAGCCTTTACGGAGTGCGCCGGTCGGGCATGAAGCCGGGTGCGCGCGTGGTGGTTCTGGGCGGCGGCACGGTGGCGCTTTACGCGATCTACTGGGCGCTTGCGCTGGGGGCCGGCAAGGTGGTTGCCCTCTCCCGCTCCGAGCGCCGCCGCGACCTGTGCCTGGCCATGGGCGCCGATGCCTTCGTGCCTTTCGGCGCGAACGAGGTGGGCGAGACGATCGAGGCGCTGGGCGGACCGGCCGACCTGGTGTTCGAATGCGTCGGCGCGGAAGGCATGATGATGAAGGCCATCCAGCACGCCTCGGTCTATGGCAAGGTGGTGAGCCTGGGCTTCTGCACCAAGCCCGATCCGCTGATCCCCGCGCTGGCGGCCTACAAGTGCGCAACGATCCAGTTCCTCGTCGGCTATGGCATGGACGAATTCCTCACCATCGCGCGCGATATCGACAAGGGCCATGTGGACCCCAAGGCGATCATCACCGATACGGTTCCGCTGGCCGCCCTGCCGCAAACCATGGACATGCTGCGCGGCCCGAATAACGAGACCAAGGTCCACGTGCTGTGCTGAAGGAGCAGGGGGAATGAGCGACGCGGAAGACAAGGGCCTTGCCCTGTTTGCGGAAATCTACGGCCAGGAAGCCGCTGACGGCACGCGCGAGTGGTACCGCAAGGGTGAAGGCTTCGGCGTCGAGCAGGGCCGTTGGACAATGGAATGGGCCTTCGGCTCGGTCTGGACACGCGAGGGCCTTGATCGCCGGTCGCGCTCTTGCGCCGTGCTGGGCATGCTCATCGGCCAAGGCGCCTCGGAAGAAATCCGCTATCACACCCGGATGGGCCTGAAGAATGGCCTGACCCGCACCGAAATCGAGGAAATCTTCTACTCCGCGATCCCCTATGCCGGCTTTCCCAAGGCGGCCACCGCCAAGCGGGCCATGCTGCTGGGCTTCGAGGATTACGACAAACAGGAGAATGAACAGTGAGCGCAAACCTTGCCAATGACCTTGCCGGACTGGGCTATCGCGGCAAGACCTGCGTCGTTACCGGCGGCGCATCGGGCATGGGCGAACAGGTCGCCCGCATCCTTGGCGAGCTGGGCGCGAAGGTCCACATCGTCGATATTGCCGAGCCCAAGGTGCCCTGCGAAAGCTACACCGCTCTCGACCTGTCGGACTTCGATGCGGTGCGCGCGGCGGCGGAAAAGCTGAAGGCGCTCGCCCCCATCCACTTCCTGTTCCCCTGCGCCGGACTGCCGCCGATGGTGAAAGGCCCGCTCTATTGCATGCGGGTGAACTATGTCGGCACGCGGCTCTTCGTCGAAAGCCTGCTTCCGGCGCTGGAAGACGGCGCGGGCATCGCGCTGATTTCCTCCGACGCGGCGATGGGCTGGATGAAGAACCTGGCCCAGAGCCTCGAGATGCTGGCGATTTCCGATCCGGACGAAGCCATCGCCTGGGTAGAGGCCGACCCCGAAAAGCGCCTGCGCGACGGATACACCACTTCCAAGGAAATGCTGGTGGTGTGGACCGCCAATGCGGCGGTCAAGCTCGGGCTGGATCGCCGCATCCGCCTCAACTGCATCGGCCCCTGTCCCACCCGCACCGCCTTCATGGACGTGCAGGAAACGGCATTGCCCGATGGCTTCCTCGACAAGTGGCCCTACCCCTCGCTTGGCCGCATGGCCACGGCGGAAGACCAGGCCTGGCCACTGGTTCTCCTCAACAGCCCGCTCAACGCGGCGATCACCGGCACCTTCCTCTACACCGACCAGGGCTTCGCCACCGGCGTGTTCACCGGTGCCATCGACCCCGCCTTCATGGGCGGATCGAAGCTCTGACCTGACAGGACTGACCATGACCGAAACCAAAGCCGCCCCGCCCCCTCCCAAGCGCCCGCGCCCCCGGCTCGATGCCGTGAACCGTCCGTTCTGGACCGGCGGCGCCGAGGGCAAGCTCCAGATCGTTCATTGCCCGGATTGCGGGCAATACACCCATCCGCCCAAGGAATTCTGCCGGCATTGCCAGTCGGAAAACGTGGCTCCCAAGGCCATGGCCGGCACCGGCACGGTCGATACCTACACGATCAACTACCAGCCCTGGATGCCGGACCTCGAAGTGCCCTTCATCATCGCGCGGGTGCGGCTGGACGATGCCCCGGACGTGATCCTGACCACCAACGTGGTCAATTGCCCCGTCGATGCGATCGACTTCGACGACAAGGTGCGCGTCGTATTCGAAGAGCAGGACGGCGTGTTTTTCCCGCTGTTCGAGAAGGTGGCCTGACATGACCAAGCTGAAGGAAGCCTACATTTCCGGCGTCGGCCAGTCAGAGGTCGGCGTGCGCCTTGCCCGTTCGCCAATGGGCCTGACGATGGATGCCATCAAGCAGGCACTCGACGATGCCGGCCTGACCATGGACCAGATCGACGGCGTCGCCTCCTATCCGGGACGCATGGCCACGTTCCTCGGCTTTTCGCCGATCGGCGTGGACGAGGTGATCGAGACCTGCGGCATCAAGGCGCGCTGGCACATGGGCGGTGGCGAAATCCCCGCCCAGCTTTCCGCCATTGCCGCCGCGGTCGATGCCGTGCGGCTGGGCCATGCCCGCCACGTTATCTGCTTCCGCACGGTTTACGAGGCGGCGGCCATGTCGCGCCCCGAAGAGTTCCCGCCGCTGCGCCGCGAATTCGTTGATGGCCTGTCACAGTGGACCGCACCCTACTTCGCCATTTCGGCGGCGTGCTGGGTCGGGCAGTTCGCGATGCGCCAGATGAAGCGCAACGGCATGACGCGCGAACAGCTCGCGCAGATTGCGCTGAACGGCAATCGCAATGCGCTGCTCAACCCCAACGCGCGGAACATCACCAAGAAGGAGCTGACGCTCGACGAGTACATGGAGGCGCGGATGATCACATCGCCGTTCTGCCTCTACGACTGCGATCGCTTCTCCGATTGCTCTACGGTGGTGATCGTCTCGGCCAGCGACGCGCTTGACGAAGTGAGCCCCAATCCGGTGCGCGTCGCGGCAACAGCCGGTTCGGTGCACCGCTATTCGTGGGACCAGCCAGACTACATGGCCAGCTATGCCACCGGCCCGGACCTGTGGTCGAAGACGGACTACAAGCCCAAGGATGTCGATACCGTCCAGTTCTATGACGGTTTCGCCTTCTTCCCGATCTCGTGGCTCGAAGCCCTGGGCTTCTGCGACGTGGGCGCCGGGCACGAATTCGTCGACGGGGGAACGCGCATCGCGATTGACGGCGAACTGCCGCTCAACACCGGGGGCGGCCAGCTGGGCGCCGGGCGGCTCCACGGCTTCGGCTTCGCGCATGAAGCGGTGACGCAGCTGCGCGGCAAGGCCGGGGCACGCCAGATCCCCGGCGATCCCAAGGTTGCCGTCGCCACCTCGGGCGGCGGACCGCTGGCCGCTGCGCTGCTGCTGGCAAGGGACTGACCCCTTGGACCAGCTCATCGGCAAGCGCGCGGTCGTCACCGGCGCGGCAAAGGGCATCGGCGCCGCCATTGCCCGCCGCTTTGCCGAAGCTGGCGCACAGGTCCTGGTGGCCGATATCGACCCGGCGGTTGAGCCGTTCGCCGCCGGGATAGGCCAGGCCGGCATGGTGATCGATGTCGGCCGAGTGGCAGAGCTCGACCGGCTGTTCGCCCGGGTGCGGGCGGAATGGGGCGGGCTGGACGTGCTGGTCAACAATGCCGGCGTCACCCATGCAGCCACGCTCGATGATCTGACCGAGGAGGATTATGACCGCGTCCTCGGCATCAACCTCAAGTCCATGGTCTTCGCCACCCAGCGCGCGGCCCGCCTGATGGATCGCGGCGGATCGGTGATCAACATGAGCTCGGTCAACGCCGTTCTGGCCATCCCCAACCAGATCCCCTACGCCATATCCAAGGGTGGGATCGGACAGTTGACCACGGTCACCGCACTGTCCCTCGCGCCGCGCGGCATCCGGGTAAACGCCATCGGCCCGGGTACGATCCTGACCGACATGGGCAAGGCCATCCTTGCCGACGAGGCGCAGACCCGCAAGATCATGAGCCGCACCCCTCTCGGCCGTGCCGGCGAACCCGAGGAAGTGGCAGACATCGCCCTGTTCCTCGCGAGCGAGCAATCAAGCTATGTCACCGGCCAGACGATCTACTGCGACGGCGGAAGGCTGGGCCTGAACTACACAATGTAAGCGCCCGCGCCCGAGCGAGGCAAAACAAGGCCCTCCGCCCGGCACGCCGGATGGACGAAGCGCTACTCAAGCGCCTTCAGTTTGGAAAATGGTGCGCTTACGTGACCCGCATATGACGCCCATCTATTTGAATCTAATTTAGAATTTTCGTTCGGCTGACGTGACCCCCTGATTTTCCTCCACGAGCGATTAGAGTCTGGCCTGAAGGAAGGACAGACGATGAAGCGTGCAAGGTTTTCAGAAGAGCAGATTA